>NZ_JBIATN010000025.1:0-145663 GCF_042891825.1 Streptomyces sp. NPDC001852 | reverse complement strand
TGTTCGGCGGGCGGGAGAAGATCGGCGCGGGCTGGGGCCAGTACAACGCCATCACCAGCCTCGCCGGGCAGCGCGGCGACGGCACCGGCGACCTCGTCACCCGCGATGCCTCCGGCGTCCTGTGGCTGTACCCGGGCTCAGGCAACGCCGCTGCCCCTTTCAAGCCGCGCGTCCGCATCGGCTCCGGCTGGAACGCATACACGGCGCTCGTCGGTGCCGGCGACGTCACCGGAGACGGCCACCCCGACCTCCTCGCCCGCGACCACAACGGCGTCCTGTGGCTCTACCAGGGAACCGGCAACCCGGCCTCAGCGTTCAAGCCGCGCGTCCGCATCAGCTCCGGCTGGAACGCATACACCACGCTCATCGGCGCCGGCGACGTCACCGGAGACGACCACCCCGACCTCCTCGCCCGCGACACCTCCGGCGTCCTGTGGCTCTACACCGGCACGGCGCACACCAGCCCGCTGTACACCCAACGCATCCGGATCGGCTCGGGCTGGAACAGCTACAGCGCGCTCGTCGGAGTCCGAGACGTCACCGACGACGGCCACCCCGACCTCCTCGCCCGCGACACCTCCGGCGTCCTGTGGCTCTACACCGGCACCGGAGGACCCACCCCCCTCTTCAAGCCGCGCACCCGCATCGGCTCCGGCTGGAACGAATACAACTCCCTCTCATAATCCTGCGCCGCGTCCGCGCCTTGTCCTGGCACGCAGGGCAAGGCGCGGACGCGGCTCACCACCATCTGCGTAGCGATCGGGCCGGAACCCTCACGGGGCCCGGTCCAGCTCACTCCCAAGGAGGAACGGGTGGCCCAGCACACCC
The DNA here is from genome assembly GCF_042891825.1 of Streptomyces sp. NPDC001852. Taxonomy (NCBI): domain Bacteria; kingdom Bacillati; phylum Actinomycetota; class Actinomycetes; order Kitasatosporales; family Streptomycetaceae; genus Streptomyces; species Streptomyces sp. NPDC001852. The sequence continues at coordinate 144,835 of NZ_JBIATN010000025.1, read as the reverse complement.
TGAAAAGCGGATGCATCGCGGTCGCCGCGGCATGCGCCCTCGCCACGGGGGCACTGCCCCTGACCGCGGCCATGGCCTCGGCCGACTCACCCAGCGAGACGGTCATACCGGCCGCGCTGCTGTACAACCCGCCCGGCGACGTCGTCGTCTTCGCGGGCACCGGTGGCTTCCTGCACCGGTCCGTCAACCAGTCCAGCTTCGTCTGGACGAAGTACGCGGGCGGAGCGGACATCCCGGCACCACAGGTCACGGCCAACCCGACGCCCGGGTACTGGGGCGCGGGATCCGACGTGGTCGCGACCCCCTCGGCCGACGGGTACCAGCTGCACGACATGGACTCGGACACGACCACCACCATCACCCCCGGTGCCGGACAGAGCTATCTGGGAACCTTCGGCTCACGTGTGCTGACGGTCACCAAGGCCGCCGATGGAACCGTGACGGGCCTTCACGTGCTCGGCACGGCGGACGGGCAACAGACCGACACACCAGTCACCGGCTGGCCCGCGGGCGCCACACCGCAGACGCCGGTGCTGGCCGGGGACGCCGACTCGGTGGTAATGCGCTACACCGAGACCGTCAACGGCACCACCGAGAACCGGCTCGCGCTGGTGGACCTGGCCACCGGCGCGGTCACGCCCATCATGGAGGCACTGGCCCCCTTCGCCCACGTCGTGCTGTCCGCGAAGTACGTCGCCTGGTATTCGTCATACACCGCCGACGGGACCGTATCGGCGGGAGAGGTCCACGTGGTGTCCCGCTCCGCTCCCGGCGGAACGGAGACCACCATCCAGGTCCCACCGGCGCCGCTGGGCAGCGGGTACACCAGCTACCTGCATTCCCTGGCCATCGCGGGCGACTCCCTGCTCATCGCCCACTCCGTGTCGCACGGCGGCCCGCCCACCACAGACGACACACTCGGCTACCCGCTCTACACGATGCCGCTCTCCGGCTCCGCCACCGTGACCCCGGTCCTGGACCACGTCAACTTCAACATGCTCAGGCAGGAGCCGAACGGGGCAGTCGCTGTGGGCGGGCCAGCCGCCACCGACTGGGCGGCCCGCCTGTTCACCGCCGGAGCGGACGGCACGCCGACGGGGACCGCCGTCGACTCCGACCCCGACGTCCCCGCTCCCCTCGACGGCTTGGCCCTCGGCGGCGGGAAGCTGTACACGGTCCAACGCGGAACAGGCGGTGGGGATTACGTATACGACCGAAGCGTCCAACCGGGCTCCCCGCCCTCCTACGGCCCCGAGCAGGGCTTCAGCGATTCCCTCGCCCCCACCGACTGCGACACCGCGGCCACCTGCAACCCACCCCTCGCCAACGGCGACGGGAGCATCTCCCAGCTGCGCCCGGGCGACAGCACCCAAGGCGACGCCGTGGCCGTGAAGATTCCTGACCTGAACCCGATCCTGATCACGCCGGGAGCCACCGGCGGCACCCTCGTCGACGCCGAGGGCCCCTACGTGGTCTACAACGGCGCCTCCACCAAGAAGCAGTACATCGGCGACGCCGACACGGGCAGCATCAGCCACGTCCTGTTCAGCCGCCCGATCTCCGCCGCCACGCTGTCCGGCTCCACCGTGTGGGTCCCCGGTCCCGCCGCGGGGACTCTGGTCCAGATCGACCTCACCACCCAGCGCACCGTCCAGACCGTCACGACCGACGCCCCGTGCGTGCCCGGCGAGCTGCAGGCCGCCGCCCAGCACTGGGTGTACTGGTCCTGCGGTCCCTCGGGCCCGGCCGGCGTGCACGACCTGGCCACCGGCAAGGACGTACCCGTACCCGCCCATCCCGCCGAACTCGGCGACGGATTCGTCGTCGAACACGACACGACGGCGGGCAAGCTGACCCTGACCGACGTGCACACCGACACCGCCACCACCACCGGCCTGGCCGACCTTCCCGCCGGCCCGGTCGCCGACGACCGCCGGGTGAGCTGGGCCGTGGACAAGGACCAGGGCTCCATCGCCTACCTGGACAGTGGAAAGAACGTCCACCTGGTCGACCCGAACATCCCCGCCTCGACCCCGGCACCCGCCGCCGGCGCCTTCATGTACCCCGGACAACGACTGGAGTCCGGGCACAGCCTGAACAGCTCCACCATGACGCTGACCATGCAGACGGACGGCAACCTCGTGGCCCGTCTGAAGACCGGCAGCGGCAGCGGGCAGGTGGTCTGGTCGACCGGGACCAGCGGCAACCCGGGTACGTACGCGGTGATGCAGACGGACGGCAACCTGGTCGTCTACAAGAGCAGCGGGGGGCCGGGGACGGGCGGTGCCCTCTGGTCAAGCAAGACATACGGCAATCCGGGGGCGTATGCCACCGTGCAGACGGACGGCAACATCGTCGTGAACGGCAGGGCGAGCACCGCTGCGCTGTGGTCGAGCGGGACCTACGCCCGGTCGCAGACCATCCGCTCCGGCACCACCCTCAAGCCCGGCTGGTGGACCCAGGGCACCTACACCCGCCTCGTCATGCAGACGGACGGCAACCTCGTGATGTACCGCCGACGTGACGGCGCCGCCATCTGGTCCAGCCGGAGCTACGGCCACCTGGGCGCGTACGCCGTGATGCAGACGGACGGCAACCTCGTCGTCTATAAGAGCACCGGCGAACCCGGCAAGGGCGGCGCCCTGTGGGCCACCAGCACCAGCGGCCACTCCGGCGCCTACGCGTACATGCAGAACGACGGCAACCTCGTCATCTACCCAAGCACCGGAGGCCCCGGCAAGGGCGGCGCCCTGTGGGCCACCGGCACCACCACAACCGCACGATGACCAAGCCCTGACCCCTGCCGTACATAGCACGGGGCCGCGCACACCGCGGCCCCGTCAGCGCGTGACCGGGACGCTGCAGTGCGCGGACGCCGACGCGGGGAGGACCCCTTGATGACGTCGTCCAGGAAGACGCTCATCGGAACACCCCGCGTCGGCGGACTCATCCTCGACGTTATCGGGCGTTGGAGACGCCGGGACACCCTCGCGGACGCGGGGGGCCCGTGACAGACCACCTGCGGTCGGCTCCGCGCGCCGCCTCCTCCGCCTCCTCCCCGACGCGGGGGCATTCCGCCAGTGAGCCGCCGGCGCCGTACCCGACGTAGGGCCCGACCAATTGGCGGCAGTGCCGGCCACCGAGCCGCCACGGGTTCGGCAGAGATCTCCGTTCGAACCGGCGCGGTTCACTATTGCCAGCTGATGGGATCCTGGCCCGCTGGACACAAATGGGAGAAGTCGGCTTCGTGGCGAGTGGGCGGTGGTGACGATCGGGGCGTGGCAGGACTCGGGGGAGGCCGCGAGCGGCGCAACTGGCAGCTGATCGGCGCCCTGTGCGCCTTGGCGATCGTGACGAGCACCGTATGCGCGGGTTGGCAGATCATCCACGGCGTCTTCAGCCGACCGACACCGTGGGCCTGCTGGGCCTTCCTCTGGGCGTGGCCGGGCTTGTGGCTACGGTGGTGGCGCTGCGCAAGCCGGTCGAGGGCAATGACGCCGAGCTCGCCGGCGGCTGGGCAGCGACGCTGGCCCGCCAGGTCGAGGACGGGGAGAGCGGGGTGCGGCGGCAGCTGCTGAGCGATGACATCCGGCGCGTCAACCTCCTGAATGTCCTGCACCCAGCCGCGGTCCGTCCGGCGGAGGCCCCGGCCGCCGGGCGCCTGTTCACAGACGGCCCCGGGCCCGGCGACGCTGCCGGACAGCCGCGTGTTGGAGACGCCAAGCGCCGCACGTCCGCACACGGACCACCACCCGCCGTCCATCGACCGGCAGGTCGGCCACCTTCCGTAAGTGACATCCGTGCACGCGCCCCGACGACGCCCCACACACCGGACAGATCGCGATGCCCCGCGGAGTCTGTGCCCGCACCGTGACCCGCTCGCCCTCGTCGGCCACATCCTCTATGACCAGCCGGGGAAAGACCCGAAAACACCGTCTACACAGGCTCGTTGACATCTTTCACGTGAGTGTCAACGACCCTCACGACTCTCCGTCACCACCGAATGTGAGACAGGGCCGTTCCTTTGACAGAGCCGATCCCGGCGAAGTGCGGCCCGCCAGATTCGCCTGGCGGGCCGGTATTGGCCAAAAGGCGTCCGTGCCTGGCCCGCGCCTACGGGGTGGAGCCGCCACCAAAGGGCGAGCTCCGACCTGAACTCAGTCGGCGCCGTCGGTCAAATACTCGATCAGCAGGCTGAACATACGGTTGCAGAGAGCCTCGTTGTCAAGCGGGGCATCGCCCGGAACGTCGGCATCGGCGACGTAGATGTCCTGTACGAGCACCCACCAGACGAGGTTGGTGCCCCTTCCAAGCCTTTCCGCGAGCCACGGGCGGAAATTGCGAAGGAGTTCGCCGTCACTTGCCGCGTCGGCTCCATTGACGAATGCTACGTAGTTCAGGTACGAGCCATCAAGACCGTAAGCACCAGGCCTTCTATGCACATCCTGAAGACGTGTGGGAAAGTCCACTGTATTTCCTTCCTAGCCAAGCGGAGTGAAGACCAGGTCGTCGCCGTACTGGAATTGCCCTCGATATTCATCCATCGACTCACCCTCAGGGCCGGTCCAGGCATCGTATACACGATCGTCCTTGACGACGACGTCGTGGTGGCCCCAGAAGGAGTCCTGTTCACGATACTTGCCGAGACCGATAGCTCCATAGCGATCCGTGATGCGCATACGGGTTCCGCCGATTTTCTGCTGGATTGATTCTGCAACCCTTTCGCAACCGTAACTTCCCCCGATTCCGCACACGTCGGACGCCTTGCCGTTGGGCCAGTACTCATCGGAGCTGAGCGAACCACCACCGCCGTTCTCCTCGGCCTCACGGAGAGCTTGGCCCAGACCGTTGCTGAATCGGCTGATGCCATCGGTGATTTCGTAAATCCCTGCGCCCGCTATCACGATGCCTCCGGCGATGGCCGGTGCGCCCACCAGGCAGCCGATGCCGCTCAGGCAGAGTTCTGCGCCCCCGAAGACGGCTTCGCCGCCCTGGCCCGTTGCCCAGATGCCGGCACCGGTCTGGATCAGGCCGGCCCAGATGTCAGGATTACTGAGGATCGCCTGTCCGTAGTCGCCGATCGTGTTGACGGTGTCCTTGAGCCAGCCCGGTACCCAGCTGCCGTCGTCGTGCTGGTCGGTTTCCTGCTTGCGCCACTTGTCCTGGAGCTGTCGCCACTTGGCGATTTCCTGCTGCTGCTTCTCGACCACCGTCCGGAAAGCTTCCGCTTCGGCATTGGCCGCAGCGGTGGCATCTTTGCCGGCAGCCAGGGCTGAAACGCGGGCCTGCTGGGCGGAGGTCCAGGCCGAGTCGGCGGAACCGCGTGCGGCGGCGGCCGAGTGCTGGGCCTGGGCGGCGGAGGCGACAGCCGCGGCAGCTGCGTTCTGGGCGTCCTGCTGGGCGTTGCGGGCGGTCTTGGCCGAGGCGGCGGCGTCCTTGGCAGACTGTTCAGCCTGGGTGGCGTAGCCGTTGGCCTGGGTGGCGTACTTCTTGGCGTCCTTGGCCGCCTGGTCGGCTTGCTTGGCGTAGTCGGCGGCTTCGGAGGCGGCCTTGGCCGCGGTGGCTGCTGCCTTGCCCGCTTCGGCGGCGTTCTTCTGCGCGGTAGCGGCGACGCCCGCGGCCTGTGCGATGAGCTGCTGGATCTGGGATTCGTGCGTGGCGCCGAGCTGGTCCTGGCGCTGGGCCTTGTACTGGCCGACGGTGATGAAGAGGTGGAGGAGGTCGGAGGGTCCTTCCAGGGCGATCCGCGCGGCGGCCTTGACCTGTGGACCGCTGCCGCTGTTCTTGGGGTCGGCGAGCTGGGCGGCGCGGACGCGTTCGTCCTGGGTGCGCTCCTGACCGTCATCGGTGGTGATGAACTTGCGCAGTGCGTCCGTGGTGTCGGTGTTCAGCGCGGTGCGGCCGGCCTGCTGTTCGATCGGACCGGCGCCTGCGATGGTCCGGGCGATGTACAGGCGCATGTCCTGCTTCATGGCCTCGTACTGGCCGGTGGAGAGGAACGCGCTCACCGTGCCGGCGTCGCCGTCGAGGGCCTTGGCGGCCGCGGCGCGGACGTCGGCCGATCCGGCGGCTTCCGCGAGGTGCTCGACGTCCTGGCGGTCGTCCTGGGCGCTCGCCTCCTGGCGGCCGGTGCGGATGTAGTCGGTCACGTCCTGATCGGAGCCGGCCAGGGCCACGAGGGCTGCGGACTGGCTCCAGGCGCGGCCGGTCTTCGCGGTCGCCAGGGCCACCTTGCGGGCTTCGGGAGCGATCTGCGCAGGGTCCGCGCCGGGCTGGGCCGCCCGGTCGGCGAGCTTGGCCGCCTCGGCCTGAAGGTCCCTGGCCTGCTGAACCGCCGCCTTCTGGGCCGCGGTGCGCTGGTCCTCCTGGGCCTTGAGATCCTGCGCGCGGTCGATGGCCTCGTTGGTACGCGCGGTCAGCTGCTCGGCGTCGATACGGACGGCGAGATCGTGGACCTTCTGGGCCTTGGCGACCGCGGCGCTGGCGGCGTCAGCGGCGGTCTTGGCCTCCTTGGCGTGCGCGGCAGCCTGCTTGGCGGCAGTTGCTGCCTGTCCGGCGTGGGCGGCGGCGTCGTCGGCCGCCTTGGCCGCGTTCTCTGCATGCGTGGCCGCGTCATTCGCGGCGTCGCGCGCGTCCCCGGCATCGGAGGCGGCCTCCTGCGCCAGGGATTGGGCGGCCTCTGCCGCGCGGCTGGCCTCCCGGGCGTGCCGGTGCGCGCTGGCCGCGGCGTTCGCGGCCTCGTCAGAGTGGGCGCCGGCCTCGTCGGCCAGGGTGTTGGCCTGGTCGGCCGCGTCGGCGGCGTCGGTGGCGTCACTGCCCGCACCGCTCGCTGCCTTTGCCGCGTCGGCTGCCTGGGTCGCGGCGGTATGGGCGGAATCAGCGGCCTGGGCGGCAGCGTGGGCGCCTGCGGCGGCGTCGCGAGCCTGCTCGGCCGCCTTGCGTGCGGCACCTGCCTGACCGGCGTCGACGGCCGCGTTCGCGGCGGCGTCACGGGCCTGGGAGGCGGCCTGGGCGGCACCGTCAGCGGCAGCGGCGGCCGCGGAGGCAGCGTTGGCGGCGACCCTGGCCGCGTTGGTGGCGGCGTTGGCCGCGTCGATCGCCGTCTGCGCCGCGTCGGCGGCCTGCTTCGCCGCGCTCGCCGCCCGGGCAGCCGCGGCGGCCGCGTGCTGGGTGTCCTTGTGCGCGGCCTCGGTCTCGGCCTCGGCCTTCTGCGCCGCCGCCTTCGCCAGCTTCGCCGCGGTCACCGCGCGGGCGGAGGCGTCCTTGGCGGCCTGGGTCTGCTGCCCGGCCAGCTTGCCCGCCTTGGCCGCCTGGTCGGCGAGTTGCGCGATCGTGGCGTGCTCCTGGTCATGAGCACGCGACACGTACTGGCCGACCTGGAGGAACTCATGTATGTCGTCGGCGGTGCCGTTGATCGCGATGCGGCCGGCCGCCTGGACGTTCGGTCCGCCAGCCGCGATGATTTGGGCGACCTCGACCCGCTCGTCCTGCTCCCGGTCGGTGTACTGATCGTTGTCGAGGAACGTCTTGATGTCCTCGGGGGTGCCGTTGAGCGCGGCGCGGCCGGCCTTCTGCACCTCGGGACCACCCGCGTCGATGATCTGTGCGACGCGGACCCGCTGGTCCTGCTCCAGCGGCGCCTTCCAGCCGTCCTTCAAGAACGCCTTCAGGTCGTCCGGTGTCCCGTCGAGCGCCTTGCGGGCGACGTCCTGGAGGCTCAGGCCGCCGACACTGGCGTACTGGGCGACCGCCACCCGCTCGTCCTGGACAGCGATGTCGGGGGCCTGGGACAGGAAGTTCTTGACGTCGTCGTCACTGCCGACGACAGCGACCTCGGCAGCGGCCCGCACACCGGGGCCGCCTGTCTCCCACAGGCGGACGACCTTGGCGCGGTCGGTGTCCGGAAGCGCACCGGAGATACCGGTCTCGGTCGGACCGGTTCCGTCGGCTCTGGCGGGGGTGGGTGCGGGGCCCAGCAGGCCCAGTACCAGCGCGCTGGGCAGCAGGCCCAGGCACAGCACGCGAACCGCGCGCTGAGCCCCAGCTGCCACGCGCCCTGGGCGTCGTGGATATGTCACTGCGGACTCGATTCGTGTCTTCGGTTGTCGGGGGTGCACAGGCCCGGCCGTGACCGTGGTCATGGGTCATCGGTCGCTGTGCCGCGGGTCGTACCGGGGCCGCCTCGTCAAAGGCCGTCGGATACGTCAGTTGGCGGGTGCGAGCTGTACTTGGTCGTGGAGGCCCTTGGTGTCGACGCCGGTGAAGAGGCTGACGTGGCCGTCGTTCCAGCGGACGAGGATGTCGTTGGCGGTGGTGTTGGTGGTGAAGGCGCCGACGGTGACGACGGCGGCGTCCTTCCACTCCGACTTGGCGGGCCGGATCCGGATCTCGCCGGGCAGGGCCTTGGCGGTCATGCCGGGGTAGATGGTGGTCTCACCGTCGATCCAGCGCACCAGCAGGTCATCGGTGGTGTTGCCGGTGAAGGAGCCGGTGGCGAGTTTCTCGGCGTAGGGCCAGGTGTTGTTCTTGGCGACGGTCTGGGTCTGCTTCTTCAGCCCGTTGGCCGCCAGGTCGCTGAAGACGGAGACGTGGCCGTCCTTCCAGGCCACCAGCAGGTCGTCGCGCCGGCCGCCCGGGGTGAAGCGGCCGGCGGTCAGCTGCTGGGCGTCGTCTCGCCACTCGGCGGTCTTGGGCGGGGCGAGCTGCTTCTCGCCGTGGAATCCCTTGGCATCGACCGTGGGGTAGAGAGTCATCTCGCCGTCACTCCACCGCACCACGACCCCGTCGGTGGAGCCGCCGGTGTTGGCACTGGACACGTTGACGGCATGCGTCCAGATGCTCTTCTCGGGCTGCAGCTGGTGGTCCGCGGCGAAGGGGCGGGCGGGGTCGTTGCCGTAGCCGCCCTGGTAGAGGGTGACCTCGCCCGTGTCCCAGACGACGATCAGGTCCATGTGGCGGGTACCGTTCGCGGAATCCCCCGCGTAGTAGCCGGCCGTGATCTGCACGGCGTGCTTCCACGGCGCGGCCGCGAAGACGGGGGCGTAGGCGACCTGCTGGATCCAGGAGGCCAGGTCGTCGACCCGCGCGGCCACCGCCCCGGTGCGGGTCTCGGCCGGATCGGTGCCCAGGCAGCCGCCCTGCCAGGACAGGCTGCTGACACCCACGATGGCTCCGCCGGTGCTCAGGACCGGACCGCCGGTGTCGCCCTTGCAGATCGCGGCGCCGTCCGACTTGCCGGCCAGATCGAGGCTGGTGGCGGCGGTGTTCTGGACGGTGAACGCAGCCGCGTGGACCTGGCCGGGCACCCACTCCTCGTGGGTACGCCCGAACCCCGCGGCCTGGACCTCGTCCCCGGCACCAGGCGCGGCCGCCGCCACCGGGACGGGGGTGATACCGCTGACGGGCTTGGCCAGTTGGGCCATCACCACGTCCCGGTCCGTGCGCGGCACCAGGTTCACCACCTGCTGGGCACTGCCACCGATGGTGGCGGTGGTCTTCAGCTTCGGCGCACCGGACGCGAGGGCTCCGCCGGGGGTGTCGGTGAAGCAGCTCGCGGCAGTCAGCAGCCACTGCGGGGCGACCAGGGTGGCCGAACAGCCGCGCTGGCCGCCCACGTCGAGGCGGGCGGTGGCGGCCGAGACCGTGGCAGAAGCGGTTGGGCCGGATACGGCGGTGGCGGGAGTGACGGCCAGAGTGGCGGCGGTCAGCGAGGTGGCGGCGATCAGGCCGCCGGTCCACGCGGCGCGCGGACGAAAGCCAGACATGAAAAGGTTCCTTGCTGTCATGCGAGAACGGGTGAGAGGGAGGGCAGGCAGAGGCCGGGGCCGGTCAGCCGGTGACCCGCAACTCCAGCAGCACGGACGGCGCACCACCGGCCGCGCCCTCGCCCACGCTCTGGTAGCCGTTCTTGTCCACGGTCACCGTCTTGGCCGGCGCGGTGGGATCGGCCTGCGGCCGCAGATCGGCGCTGATCGGGTGGTCGGCGGTCTCCAGCGCGAACACCCGTGGCAGTTCGAGGGAGAGATAACCGCTCTTGGCGCTTGCCTTGAAGCAGTACGCGCCCTGAGCATCCCCGCTCTGTCCCTGCACGGTGAGGACCTTGATCTGCTGCGCGGCGTCGTCACACGTGGTCAGGGTGATGTGCCCATCGCCCTTGATCAGCTTGATGCCCTGAGCCTTCTGTATCTGATCCGCGTTCGGATATGCGTAGTCCTCCACCGCGGACGGCGGTGTGGCCCCGGCCGTTCCCCCTGTCGGCTGCGGGTCGGCGGACGCGAGCATCGGCGTGCCCGCAATCGCCAGAAAGACAGCAACCCCCGCGACCGGGAACATCCTGCGCATACGAGGAGTCACCCGAATTCCTTTCCAGGCACGGGCGACGGCATGACGAAACGACATCTGCGAGCCCCCCATGCACAGATGTAAAGCAAAAATAAGTGGTCGGGTGTGACGCTAGTGCGACGTCAGAGACGAAGGCAACGTGACCATCTTCATTGGATGTTCACGGAACCCCAGCAGATAAATCACCATCAGCGGCCCCCGCGCTACTACTGCCCGACGCTCTGGTGGGAGCCCGCTTGTGTCTACCGGCGCAGCGGCGGCGTTGGCGCGGCTTCTGGCGTCCGGCTTCAGTACCGCTCTTGGTCGAGGGCGGCGACCTCGCGTACAGCCTCGGCGATGGCCGGGAAGTCCTTTCTGAGGATTGCCCCGTGGTTGCCGGTGACCTTCGCGCTGATCCGGATGTTCGCGTTGCGGGCGGTCACCGCGTCGAGGCCGGCGCGTATCCGTTCCTGCTCATCACCGCGGCTTCCGAAGGACGTCCCCGAAGCGACCACATACCGTACCGGGACGGTGATGTCGTCCAGCACGGGGCCCAGCTCGCGCTCGCGGGAGAGCCTGCCGAGTTCGATGTTGCTGTCCGCCTGCTGTTCGGCGGTCATTCGTGGGGTCAGGCCGGTTGGGCGGAGCAGCGGCATGAACCAGCCCAGTCGGCGGAAGAGCTTGCGGATCCGCTGCTCCATGGCCTCATCCAGCCAGTCGTAGGGGAACGCGCCGTCGACCAGGACCGCGCCCAGGGCGCGCTCGGGATTGCGGCCGGCCCAGTGCGCCGCGACGACCGCTCCGTAGGACCAGCCCACCGTAAGGGCCCGGTCTACTCCCCTGGCCGCGAGCACGGTGTCGACGTCTCGGACGGCGGCCTCGAAGGAATAGTCGGCCGAACGCCTGGATTTGCCGCGGGCCCGCTCGTCGTAGGTGATGTGCCGCCACGCAGGCCCCAGTTCGGCGATGACCCGCCGCCAGTACCCCTGTGTGGCGAACTGGCCGTTGAGGTAGACCACCGGGATGCCGGGACCGCCGGTGTCGGTGACGGCCAGGGCCGTGTCGTCGACCGGCACCATGCCGGCCCACTTCGAACGGGTCGTGGGAGTGCTGTTCTTCGTCATGTGTTCCCCCTGGTCACGTGAGGCGTCTCGTATGGCTTTTGCAGGGCCTGTATGTGGATCGCAGGCGCCTCGGGGCGGAAGGCCGGGGCCTCGGCGACGACCGAGTAGGGCTCGATCGCGATGGCCCCGCCCGGGCAGTGCTGCGTTCTGTTCCTTCAGAGGCTGCGGGCGGTGATGTCGCCGTGGGAGGTGGTGGCGCGGATGTCGAGCTCGGCGGTGCCGTCGTTCTTCAGGGCGTTGCCGATACGGCCGGAGCCGGTGCCGGCGTCCAGGGTGGCCGAGACGCCGGCTGCGGCGGTGACCGTGATGTCGCCGGACTGGGTGGTCAGTCGGACCGTGCCGCGGACGGCTTCGGCGATCTGGATGTCGCCGCGTGCGGTGCTGATCTGTGCGGGGCCGCCCAGCCGGCCGACCTCGACGTCACCGTCGGTCGCCGTCAGACGCAGGCTCGCGGCATCCTCGGCGTTCACCTTCGAGGTGAAGTCCTCGACGCGCCAGTTCCCCCCTGTGACCGTTGGGTGAGATCACTGCGCTCGACTCCGCAGGCTCCCAACCGGGGATTGAGCGTGGATTTCGTCGGTCTCGAAGGACACGCGCTTGTCCTGGCCGGCTAGCACAACGGTTCTCCCGCTGAGGCTGGCGACAGTTGTGGGCCAGCCGGACCAAGTGTCCACCTCGAAGTTCTTCACGCCGATGCAGACCAGGACGAACTCGACCGCGTTGTGGCCGCGCGCCTGCCATAGGGCGGTGGCACCGACCGGGATTGCGAGGGCGGAGAACCTCAAGGTGACTGAAGCTTCGCGCTCGTCGATGAGGACGGAGTCCAGGTGGTAGTCCGTCAGCGGTGGCGGGGGTGAGCCGAGGACTTCGCGGATCGCCTCGGGGTTGGCCACCTCGGCAGACCAGTCACGCTCGCTCATAGAACACCTTCGCAGTGGTGGGAGGCAGCACCCCCTGGTGCAGGCGCTGGTCAAGGGGACTCTCGAACCATCGCCGGGCCGTGTAAGGGTCCGCGTCGCGGGAGCGATAGGCGTTGAGATGGCCCACCTTTAGAGCGTGCGCGGTGAAGTCCAGTGAGAACTCCGTACCGCTCACTGCGATCCTGATCCGGCGCTCCCGGGTCTGGACGCGGGGACCGAACTCGATGTCGACCACGGTGCTGTCGGGGACACCCCGCATCCGAAGGTCCTCGCCCACCGCGATGAACTCGATCTGGGCCTCGAAGCGGTCACAGCCAGCTTCGGTCCAGTCGGGCGGAGCGAGGTCCGGAAATCGGGGAAGCTCGACCCGCAACGTCACAGCAGGGCCGTACGGACTGAGGTGCACCGATCTGAGAACCAGGCGCTCCAAAGCCGGCAACTCGGTGTAGAGCGCGGTGAACCGCTCGGAGTGGACCAAGACTTGCGGCCATGTGCCAGCTGACATGGGTGGCCCCCTCCGCTCCGGGTGCTTCGTGCCCGGCGAAACCGGCGACTCCTCGCCCCAGGCGGCAGTCGGAGATCAACGAAGTGCACTTGAGCTGGGAGGATACCGCCCGTCCACGGTCCGGTTACATCGCCCCAGCACGAGGCACGCCTGATGAAGCGCAATAGGTCCTATCCACGCATCCGGATATCGGCGGGCGGATCGGGAGTGGTCTCGCAGGCCGGCGGAGCGCTGCTGGTGGAGACCGTTCGGCGGATCGGCCTGGACACCACACTGTCGGCAGCCCTCGGGCCGTGGCGCAAGCCGCGGGCGGTGCACGACCCGGGCAAGATCCTGCTCGACCTGGCACTGGCGGTTGCGCTGGGCGGAGACTGCCTGGCCGACATCGGCGTGCTGCGGGCCGAGCCCAGCATGTTCGGGCCCGTCGCGTCCGATCCGACGGTGTCCCGGCTGGTCGACACCCTCGCCGCATCCGGTCCGCATGCGCTCGCCGCCCTCCGCCGAGCCCGAGCCAACGTTCGCCAACGGGTCTGGCGGCTGGCTGGCCAAGCCGCACCGAAGGCTGGCGGCGAGGTGATCGTGGACATCAACGGCGCGCTGGTCCTGGCCCACTCGGAGAAGGAGGACGCCGCCGCCACCTGGAAGAAGACCTTCGGCCACCATCCGCTGTTCGCGTTCGTCGACCACGGCCCGGAGGGCTCGGGCGAGCCGGTCGCGGGGTTGCTGCGGCCTGGGAACGCAGGCAGCAACACGGCTGCCGACCACATCATCGTCACCCGGCAGGCACTGACCCAGTTGCCGATGCAGCTCCGGCGAGGGCGACAGACGCTGATCCGAACCGACTCCGCCGGCGGCACCCACCAGTTCCTCGATTGGCTGACCGCACGCGGACGGTGGCTGTCCTACTCGGTCGGGATGGTCATCACCGACGCCATCCATCAAGCAGTCCTCCTCGTTCCCTCCTCGGTCTGGACACCCGCGATTGAGCCACACGGTGACGTGCGCGACGGCGCGTGGGTCGCCGAGCTCGCCGGCGACGTCCTCAGCGGGTGGCCGAAGGGCACGCGGCTGATCGTCCGTAAGGAACGGCCGCACCCCGGAGCTCAGTTGCGCATCACCGACGCCGACGGGATGCGCCTGACATGCTTCGCGACGAACACCACCGGCAGCCCGATCGCCCAGCTGGAGCTGCGGCACCGCCAGCGCGCCCGCGCTGAGGACCGCATCCGCGCAGCCCGCGATACCGGCCTGCGGAACCTGCCCCTGCACGACGCCGCCCAGAACCGGATCTGGCTGGAGATCGTCCAGATCGCCCTGGAACTGCTCGCCTGGATGCCCATGCTGGCCCTTACGGGCGAAGCCCGTAGGTGGGAACCGAAACGCCTGCGGTTGCGGCTGTTCTCCGCCGCCGCCCAGCTCGTTACGACCGGTCGCCGCCGCTGGCTCCGCCTGGCCCGCCACTGGCCCTGGAGCCAGATCATCACCGCCGCCTTCGAACGGCTGCAGGCCCTCCCGAACCCCGGCTGACCAGCGCGAACGACCCACACCGACGAGCCCCCGCCGACCGGAGCAGTGGAACCCGGCGCCCACCCGACGCGACAGCCGGGCCGCACACATGCCCGCCGCCAGCCCGAAAAACCGAAACGGCCCGCCAGGCGAACCGACGGACCGTCACGAAAGATCGAGGTAAACGACAGCGGACGGCAGCGTCGGTCGGTCTATGGCTGGAGGTCGCGCTGGTACCAGGTGCCTGACTTACCGCCGAGATCGGCCGGGGTGGCCGGGCCAACCGGGACGAACCCGGCCTTGGTCAACACCTTCTGGGACGCGGCGTTGTCGTGAGAGGTGGCCGCCCGCAGTGTGCGCAGGCCGTGCCGCGCTGCCGCAATCCGGCACAGCTCCCGGACGGTCGCGGTCGCCACGCCGCGGCCGGTGACCTGCTCCGCGACCCGATAGCCGAGTCTGGCAGTGCCGTCCTCCAAGTCGTACAGGTTGAACCGACCCAGAACCGAGCCGTCCTCGGCGACGAGCACGTAGAAGGCGCAGATGCCGGCCTCCTGCTCGGCCAGCGAGGCGTTGTGCCGGTCGGTGAACTGGTCGAAGAAGTCGTCGCCGCGGTCGGAGATCGAGGCAGCGAAGTAGGTGCGGTTCGCCAGCTCGAAGGTCAGGACCGCTGGGGCGTGTCCGGCATGCAGCCGCTTCAGCTCGGGCATTGCCCGACCCTACCCAGATCGTGCGCTGAGGCCACCTGAGTTTCCGCCAGCGGCAGACAGCCTCAAGACCAGGCCACATCACGATCTACGACTGGAGTAGCGCCAAGAGACCATGCCATAGCCCGGGCGTTCCACCGCTCCGCGAGGTTCAAAGATGGGTTCTCACTCCGTTGATGCTCGCTGGCGGGCCGCCGACGCGAGCTACGGCTTCCGGATGGGCACCGGGCAGCAGACCCACCGGGTCAGCGCAGGCAGACGGGCCAGGCGATCACGACTTCAAGATCACCCCGTGGCCCCTTTGGGGCTCACCTGCGATACCCCAACCTCGCCCTCGCCGCATGAACCACCAGCCCAAACTGCCGCCACACCCGCGCTCACCAGGCCTTCTGCAACACGCTTTTAGAGGTCGTTTTCATCCGTACTGCCTGGATATAGGGCGGTTCTTGGAGTGTGGGATTGCGGTGCGGAAGAGGTAGCGGGATGTGGTCGGGGCCTGTGTGCTGGGCGGGGTGACTGGTGGGGCGGGATGTGGCTTGTTCCTGTCTCATACCAGGACGCCCGGTCTTCCTGGCCGTGTGCTTCCGTCGCTGCTGCTGTGCGCCTGGGCGCACTCGGGTCCGTGGCGATACGCCGGAGGCATGCCGACGCGACGCCCGTATCCGAGTGATCTGTCCGATGCCCGCTGGGAGTTGATCGAGCCGGTGCTCTCGGCCTGGCGCTTCGAGCGCCGCGGCAGGGCCCTGGACTTCGGCCGGCCGCCCGAGCACGATCTGCGCGACATCATGAACGCGATCTTGTACGTGGACCGGACCGGCGTTCAGTGGCGCTATCTCCCGCACGATTTTCCACACTGGAACACGGTCTACGGCTACTTCGCCAAGTGGGCGGACGAGGGCGTGTTCGCGCAGCTCAACGGCTTGCTCCGGAGGCTCCTCCGGGAGAAGGAGGGGCGGGATGCCGAGCCATCGGCCTGTGTGATCGACGCCCAGAGCGTCAAGACCTCCAGCAGCGTCCTCGCCACCGACCAGGGCATCGACGCCGGGAAGAAGATCGTGGGCAGGAAGCGGAACATCGTCACCGACACCATCGGTCTCCTGCTGGCCGTGCTGGTCACAGCGGCGAGCGTGCAGGACTCCGTCGCCGGCACCAGACTCCTGGACCAGGTCGCTGCCGAACACCCCGGCATCCGCAAGGTGTGGGTCGACGGCGGCTACCGCCAGCACCTCGTCGAGCACGCGGCCACCCTCGGCATTGACATGGAAATCACTCAACGCAACCCCGGGACCAGGGGATTCACCCGGTCCCGAAACGCTGGGCAGTCGAGCGGACCTACGGCTGGCTCATGCTCCACCGCCGACTGGCCCGTGACTACGAGACCCTGTCCGTCCGCTCCGAAGCCATGATTCACCTCGCCATGGCCGACCTCATGGCCCGCCGCCTCACCAGCGAGAACACCATCTCCTGGCGCGACCCGACACCGCAGACCAAACGACATATTCCGGGATGAAACAACGGGATAAAACGACCTCTTAGGGGCCGGGTAGCGGGGGCTTCGACGGCTTATTCATTGGTTTGGCCGATGCCACATATCGCAGCTACCTGTTGGACCTTTTGCCGCAGGTCGCCATAGCGTTCACAACCACCATCTCAATTCGTTCCGACGGCGGGTTACCGCTGTCGATCACAGGCTGCGTTCGCCGAAGAACTATGGAGGTGAAAGCAATGGAGCTGTCACTCCAGCAGGGCCGATGCGAAGGGTACGGGCTCTGCGAGGAAGCTGCGCCCACCGTCTACCGGCTGCCGGACGACTCCGACGTCGAACTGCTCTACACAACGGTGCCCGAGGAGCTCGCCACCGAGGCAGCTGCCGGCGCGCGGGCGTGTCCCGTCGCGGCGATCAAGCTGAGTCGGTGACCGCCACGAACGTGGTTGTAGTCGGCGCCTCCGCCGCGGGTACGGCCGCAGCCGAGGCGATCCGGAACGCCGGCCACGACGGACCGATCACCGTGATCGGGCAGGAGAGTGACCCGCCCTACACCCGCCCCGCCCTATCGAAGGCCTTGCTCCACGGCACAAGCACCGCGGAAGACGTGTCCTTGCCATCGCCTGGGGAGGACATTGCGCTCCACCTGGGCGTGCGCGCGCTCGGGCTGGACCGGTCCAGGCGCGAGGTCCACCTGTCGGGTGGGGAGACTGTGTGCTACGACAAGCTCGTCATTGCCACCGGAGCCCGCGCCCGAACATTCAGGCCCGACGGACGGGGCGAGACCGTGCTGCGGTCGCTGTCCGACGCCCTGGTTCTACGAGAAACGCTCCATCGGATCAACTCCGTGGTGATCGTCGGGGGAGGCTTCATAGGGCTCGAGTTGGCCTCGGCGTGCGTGGCGGCCGGACTTAGCACGACCGTTCTCGCGCGCCAAAACGGTCTCGCGTCGGGCCTGGGCCCCGAGATGTCGGCGTTCCTGACCCGCGCCGCGAGAACGCATGGCGTCGACGTGCGGTGCTGCGTCGGCGAGGTCACGCTCGAGGGAGACCCGGTGCATGCAGTCCGGACGGCGGACGGTATTACGCTCGAGGCTGACCTGGTAGTCACCGCGATCGGGTGCCGCCCGAACACCGACTGGCTCACTGACTCGGGAATCCCTGTCGACGGGGGCGTCCTCGTCGATGGCCGATGCCGGGTGGATGCCGACATCTCGGCTGCCGGTGACGTTGTCCGCATGGGTGGCGGAGCCCGCACACCGTTCTGGACCGCCGCGTTGGACCAGGCCCGAGTTGCTGGCGCCGCGCTGGTCCGGGGTGATGAGGTGGCGCCCTACACGTCGTCGGAGTTCGTTTGGACCGAGGCGTTTGGGATGACCGTCAATATCCTTGGCCCCCTCCCGGTGTACGGCACGGCCGAGGCCCTGGCCGGGGAGTTGGGGCAGCGGTCCGCGCTGCTGCGGTGGCGTCGAGGTGACCTGTGCACCGTCGCCGCGATTAATCATCGGATTTCGCGTCGCAAGCTGCGGAGCCTGATCGGCCAGGACGCGTAGCAACGGGCTAACAGCAAGCGTCCAAAGAAACGCAGCCACCGAAGAGCAGGACCCATTTCGTTTCTGGAGTCGAGCGTGACAATCAACGACGAGAAGACCAGACCCGTACCCGAGAGCGACGTCGATCTCTTCGCCGACGACGCCCTCGCTGATCCGTATCCCTTGCTGAGGGTTCTGCGTGATATCGGTCCGGTGGTGAAGCTGGCACGGTACGGGTTTGCCGCGCTTACTCGCTACGACGCGGTCCGCGCAGCACTCGAGGACTGGGAGACCTTCTCCTCCGCGTCCGGTGTCGCGCTCAATCCGGCGATCAATGCCGCGATGGCCGGGACCATCATCAACTCCGATCCACCACACCACACCTCGTTGCGCTCAGTGCTTAGCTCGCGGCTCGCTCCACGGGCGCTGGCGGACCTACGGCCTGCGATCGCCGAGAAGGCCGACCGATTCGTCGGTGAGCTTGTCGCTCGGGGGAAGTTCGACGCCGTCACAGACCTGGCGCGAACCTTTCCCGTGTCAATTGTCCTCGATCTGCTTGGCTTCCCCGAGGAGGGACGCGAGCAGCTCCTGCGGTGGGGTTCCTCTACCTTCGACGCGATGGGCCCCGATAACGCCCGCAGTGCGCGGGCTCTGCCGGTTGCCGGTGAGATGTTCGCCTGGCTTGCTGAGTCGTGTACCCCCGATCGCATGCGTGCCGGCGGTTTTGCCACCGCGATCCATGATGCGGCCGCGCGCGGTGACATCCCCCGGGAGGCTGTAACCCCCTTGATGGCGGGGTACTCCATTCCCGCCTTCGATACCACGATCAGCACGCTCGCGAGCGCAGTCTGGCTCTTTGCCCGCTTTCCCGATCAATGGGAGGCGGTGCGCCGCGACCGTAGCCTGATCCATTCCGCGATCAACGAGGTCCTGCGCGTCGAGGCGCCCATCCCGTTGTTCGCCCGCGTGCTCACGAGGCCGTATGTCCGTGATGGTTACAGGCTCGAGGAGGGCGAGCGGGTACTGCTGCTGTTTGGGTCAGCCAACCACGACGAACGGCACTACCCAGATCCAGACCGCTTCGATGTCCGACGCTACGCGGCTGATCACCTGAGCTTCGGCTACGGCATCCACGCATGTGCGGGGCAGGGTCTAGCGAAGCTGGAGATTCACGCGGTCCTCGACGCCCTGGCCCGCCGCGTCAAGCACATCGAGCTTCAGGGCCCGCCTCGACGCGACGAGCTCAACAACATGACGCGGTCGCTTTCCTCATTGCCGGTCGCCGTGTCCTGATGCGCGTTCCCTGAGTAGGGTCGGGGGGGGGGGGGGGGGGCGGGGGGGGGCCCGGCCCCCCCCCCCCGACCCTACTCAGGGCCCAGCGATTCGGTGATCTGCGCTTCCGGCGCGCGGCGTTGCTCATGGACGGCGGCCAGGTCCACAGCGATCAGCCCCGGCTGCTTTCTCGGGGTACTCCGCGACGTATTCAGGGGCAGAAACTGGCTGCCACCCGCAGCCCTGGCCTGACACCCCGCCGACTGGCGACCGCGCGGTCACCGGACACCCACAACCACTACTCACTCCAACTACACTGAATGCTTACGCCGCGACGATCGATCTCATAAGTCGACGCCTCGCACGTGAATCCACCCCGAACTCACGGTGCGCCTAACCTGGAACCAAACACGACCGGCGAAAGTAAACGCTCTTGCTCTTTGGCCGCTTCTTCCGAAAGCGCCGTGACGACCACCGAAGATCACGCAGCGCGGCGATCAGGCGGTGGCCGGCCGTGGGCCAGGACTTCCCGCGATTGCTTCGCACGACATGGCTGAGAGCTCCGCAGCGGCGCTGAGCAGCTTGTCGCGCAACCAGGTATGGCCCGGGTCACCGGTATGCCGCGGGTTCCAGTACATCGCTTCGTTGATGTCGGGGACTGGAACCGGCGGCTCGACGAGCGACAGCCCCTCAAGAGAGTGAAGCCGAGCCGACCGTTCGAGTACCAAGCTGACCAGTTCGGTCCCCCGTATCAGCAGCGGCGCCAGCAGGAAGCTCTCGAGCGTGACCTCGACTCGCCGGCTGAGCCCCTGGTTGACGAGGTGCCGGTCGGCGTGGTTGAGCTGCAGGCCCGGTCCGATCGAGTACAAGATGTGTGGTAGTGCAAGAAAGCTTGCGACGTCGATCGGCACATCCGGATCTGGCCGAACCGAGGCATCCATGATGCACATCCAGCGGTCCCGAAACAGCACAGCGTTCGGCAGCGCGGTCTCCGCCATCAGCTCACGCGGCTCGATGGCAAGGTCGACGCGATCATCATGCAGCAGCGTGCGGACGTCGTCCGACCGCGGCCGCACGTTGATCGTTATGTGTGGAGCCTCCGTCGACAAAGTGCGCAGCATCGGCGCGAGCAAGACGGCGGTGGCGTAGTCCGAGGCGCTGATCGAGAACGTGCGATGGGCCGTCGCTGGATCAAACGCCTCGGTATCGGTAAGCACGTCCCGCACCTGGCTCAAGATCTCGCGGATCGGTTCGGCGAGGGCTTCCGCCCTCGTTGTGGGGGTGAGCTTCCGACCGTTGCGGACCAGCAACGGGTCGTCGAAGAGCTTGCGGAGTCGGGCGAGCGATCCGCTCATCGCGGACTGGCTCAAGTTCAGCTGACGCGCGGCGCTGGTGACGTTCCGCGTGGTGAGCAACGCATCGAGGTCGACCAGCAGGTTGAGGTCGATGGCGCGAAGGTCAGGCATTGAGACTCCTATCGGCGACACCGATGGCTCGCGCCGTCGGCAACTGGAGGTGAAGCTTCCCCGTGATCTTGGACACTCGATACTTACGCCACGAGGGCATGTTCTTGTTCGAGACGCTGCCGGGTCTCCAGCGGGGTGAGGTAGCCCCAGCCTGGATGACGGCGTAGGCGCTGTCGGTTGTAGAAGATTGCAGCCACCACTGACAGCGCGGGCCTGTCCGTGTCAGTTCCGGAAGCGCGGAAGCCAGGTGCCGCCGCCTTTTGCTCGGGACAGCCTGGTCCTGGTGCTCGGGCTCGGTGTGCTCGGCTTGGCGTTCGGCGGTGATGGCGCGCTGCTTGCAGTCGTCGCACAGGTGCGGGTGAGTGTCCCGTGGAGTGCCCCGCCCGGCGGGCTCGATGGCCTTCCACCGTTCGTCGGTGAACCTGGTGCCGCAGTCGGCGCACACGGGACGTCGGGCCTCCTGCTCGGATCCGGAGCTATGGGCTGCGTGCGAAGCTGCAACCGGCCGCCGGGCGAACCCGCCGGTGCCGGCAGCGCCGCTCGTCGTGGTCATGAAGGCTGAGGCCATCAATGCGCTCGGGGACTAATCGTGGGGCGGATGTGGCGGTCGGCCCCACGAGCGTCTTACCTCCCGGCCTGGGGCTGCCGGACCCTCCAGCCCACCCACAACCGGGCCAGCACGAAGAACACAGCCACCGCTGCGAAGCAGTACGACTCGAAAGCATGCCTCTTCGGAAGCACATCCAGCCGACTAGTGCTGTAGGCCCAGAACGCGAACGCGAGCACCGCGAAGACGAGCGGCATCAGCCAACCCCTGAGGGCCATGTGTGGCAGCAGGCTCCGCAGGTAGCGGGGCAGTTGTATCTCCACCGGCTCGGCAGCGACGGATTCAGGGGACTCGGAGTCGTCAGACACCACGACCCGGGGCTGGCCCGCCGTCAGCGATTGGCCGGTGCGTTCAGCCTTGTTGGCATCCGCCTTCGCCCGCAGCGCGACGGCCTTCCCCGAGTCCCCGTACCACCACCAGGTGTACCCGGCGATCGCCACGAACAGGACGACGAAGGCGAGGAAGAGCGGCGTGATCGCGAGGTGCCCGCCACGGGCCAGGCCATAGACGGTCCAGCCGCCGAGGACGATCGCTCCTCTGACAAGGGCCGTCAGCGCCTTCTTGGTGCGGAGATTCATGCCGCGCACTGTAGAGCCAGGCCGGCATGGCCAATGGTCACGGAACCCTGAAGACTGGACCTGATCAGGTAAAACCTCAGCGAAAGATCAACAATCCCACCCCTGGGAGCGCACCATCAGGACCACCCGCGCGCAGGCAGCCAGCGTGCCCTATGCGTGCGCGATGCGAGAGAAAGCAGCGGGGACCGACGGGGAATGTCGGCGATGCTCCCGAGAACACGCAGGTCAACGTCCTACCAGGTCAGGCCGGTCCGCATACGCGATCTCCAAACCGGTGCACCGCCGATCAGGAGTGGAAGCCTCGGCCGTACTCCTCGGGCCCGAAAGCGAAGCCGCCGACCAGGTCGGCATCCGCTCCGACCAGGTCACCGGCCGCACCTGGGGCGCCAAGGGATGCACCCCCGTCGTGCGCCGCACGGGCAACAGGTTCTCCGTGAACGCGATGTCCGCGATCAGCACGAAGGGCCGGATGCACTTCATGGTGTTCACCGAGACCTTCGACGCGGACGTGATGTGCCGCTTCCTGGAGCACCTCGCGGGCCACTTCGACCGCAAGGTGCACCTCGTCCTCGACGGACACTCCGCCCACCGCTCCCGCAAGGTCCGCGCCTGGCTCGCCGATCACCCCGACCGGATCGAGCCGCACTTCCTGCCGTCGTACTCACCCGAGCTGAACCCCGGCGAGCTGCACCCGCATGCGACCCGGCCGACGAACAGCCGGCCAGCCCAAGACAGGACAGCACCACCAGCGGAACAGCACGACGACCCAACAAACCCATGACGACCCCTCACAGACGAGCAGCAGCTTCGCAGATGCTCCCCCGCCCCCGGCCTGCCCTACTCCCCGGGGCCCGGGCGCACAGGCGGGCGGGCCTTCATGCGGTCGAGCCCCCGGGCCCTGGGGTCGAGCGTGGTATCACCTGCTCCGGGCAGTCAGCGGGCGTCATGCACGCCGTTGAGGGACGGCCCAGAGCCCTACTTTGCCGTCCTCGCCCGCGCCCGCCAATAGTGTGCCGTCCGGGGAGAACGCCACGGACACGAAGGCATTTGTGAACAGGAGCAGCTCCTGGCCATTGCCGTACAGACGTTTTGAAACGGTCTGGTCCTGAGCCCACAGCACCGCTGAATCGTCGCCGGCGGCAGCAATCCAGGCGCCATCGGGAGAGAACGCGACCGACACGATGGTGCTCCATACCTTGGCCAGGGGAATGTCGGCGGCACGGCCGGTGTCCGCAGTCCACAGCTGCACCACTCTGTCCGCGCCGCCACTTGCCAGAAGCGTGCCGTCGGGGGAAAACGCCACCGCGTTGGCAACCGGGTTCTGGTCACTCAAGATCTCGTTCATCAGCCGTTGGGCATCAGGCTGCCACAGCCGCAACCTGCCGTCGGCGCCGGCGCTGGCCAGGAGCGTGCCGTCGCAGGAGAACGTGACCGCGTTGATGACGGCGGAGTGTCCGATCATGGGCTCGCCGACAGCCTGGCCGTTGATCGGGTTCCACAACCGCACGGTTGCGTCGCCGCCTCCGCTGGCCAGGAGCCTGCCGTCGGGAGAGAACGCCATCGCCGTGAGAGGGCCGGTGTGGTCGGTCATCACCACGCCCCGACTCCGCCCTGTCACGGGATCCCACAGCTGTACCTTGCCATCCGAGCCGGCACTGGCCAGGAGCGTGCCGTCGGGAGAGAACGCCATCACTGTGAGGGGGCCGGTGTGGCCGGTCATCACCACACCCCGACTCCGCCCTGTCACGGGATCCCACAGCTGTACCTTGCCATCCGAGCCGGCACTGGCCAGGAGCTCGTCCTTGGGGGAGAACGCCGCCGATACGAGCTTGGCGCCAGGGGCCAAGTCGTGCTGCAAGGGGGCCAAGGAGATCAGCCGTCCACGCGCAAGTGCGGCGAGGACTGCCCGCTCCGCAAGTCCGCGGTCCGACATAGGGCCAGTGTGAGGCATGTATGCAGCAGTGGGCGTGGCGGAGGAGCGCTGTGATGCCGGCGTCCGGTCAGAGCGGGTGTTGCGCGGTACAGAGACACGGAGGCGCTCCAGCTCCTGCCAGCGCAAGCGCAATTGCTCGACCCTCGGATTCTCACGGTTCACCGGGGTTCCGGAGCGGAAACGGATCAGGGTTTGCACGAGTGCGATGAAGAAGTCCAAGCGCGGTAGGCGCTTGCCGTTCAGAGCCTCGCTGATGGCCGAAGCCGACAACGGGCGGCTGGGAGGGGCGGCCTTCTCGATGTCGCGCAGCGACGGGTTGCCGCACTCGATCCGCAGGTCCCGGAGTTCCGCGGCGAACGCCTCCAACTCCGTCACATACCGTTCCCCGGGCGGTTGTCCGCCACCGTTTCGCTCGCCTGCCATGGCCCCCCCCCTGACGCCCTATTTGAGGTCAGGTTAGGCCGGACCCACCGAATGGACACGGCGTTCGGCCGAACACCGCCGAAACTTGCCGTACACCGCCGGACGATGGCGTGTACGGCACTGGCCTGCGACGTGCACTTTTCTACGCGTGCGTTCGTAGCGTGCAGGTTCACGCCAACAGGCCTGCTGCGCTGTTCGTATGACACACAGCGCACGCCCCACCCCGCCAGACGTCCCTACTCCATCGTCCGAACCCGCGTCGCCCCCGGCACCGCTGAGTGCGCGCGTACTCGACCTGGTGGCCCTCCTGGTGCTGATCACCCTGGCCGCCCTGGTCTTCACGGTCGCTGGCCCGACCGCTTTCACCGCGGTCACCAGCGTCGGGGGAAGCCTGTTCGCCGTCTGGCGCACTCATCCCCCACGGCCATAGGTGACAGTCCTCGCCGTCCAGGTGGGCATCCTCGCCAGCGTTATCGCTGGACCGCACAGCGACCCGGAGACGGTGTACACCGACCTGGTCCGCGAACACGTCGGCAGAGCCCGCCAGCAGCGAAACACCTCCGAGTGGCCAGCTGTGCGCCTCCGTGACCGAACCGCCCATCGAGCGCAGGTAGAAGACGTAGGCCACCGACTCGATCTGCTCGGGCTTCAGGTAGAGCACCCACCGGCTGCCGAGCCGGCGCGCGGAGCGCACCTTCTCCTCCAGGCCGTCGGCCGGCGGTACACACAGCCGGGCACCGAGGTGCACGTACAGTGCGCAGTGCGTCCATCTCCGAGCGGCGCAGCTCGACCAGTTGCTCGCCGTGGTCCGGCCCGCCGGGCCAGCGGTCGGGGGCCGCCTCGGTGTACACCAGCGCATCCCGGCCCTGCCCCGTCAGCCAGGCCGCCCACACAACGGGCCCGCCCTCGTACACGGACAACTCCGCGCGCATCTCCCGGCCGGCCAGCTCCAGACCCGGCCGACGAGTAGCCGCCGCCGGATCAACCGCCAAGGCGGCCACGACGCCGGCATCAGCGACGCGGAGCTGAGCCAGCTCCGCGTTCGCGGCCAGCACCCATCAGCTGTGTGAACAACGTTTCAGGTCAATACACCTAGCCGCCCAGGTCGCCGCCCGTCAGGTGCACCGTGTACTCGACGTAGTGCTCCTCCTGGTGGGCCACGGCACTGGCGTACTCGCTGCGCGCCTGCTGGTCCTTCTCGCTGACGGCAGGGTGCACTGGGTCGGTGGGTGGAGCCGGCCACAGCTGGATCAGGTGGCGCTCACCGCGATCCCCGATGCCGGGCTCGTAGTCTTCGGCGTGGCAGTACAGCCGCATCCTCACCCACCGCTCTGCGTCAGGTGAGGCGGGCATATGGATGAGTGGTTCGTTCTCCGGCCACGAGTCCAAGACGTCGCCAGGGTCGAGGCGTTCCAGGTGGACAGGTTCGCCGTGGGACAGCAGACTCATCTCTTCCGCCGGCTCCCACCGTTTTTGGGCTTCCGGTCCGGGCTCGCTGTCGTGCACCTGGACGGTCACCTGCAAAGGGCCCGTGTCGGTGGTGGTGAGGACCACGGCGCTGGAAGCGTCGACGGGGCCGCAGCGCCAGCCGTACGGCATCTGGGCGGGGTAGCCGTCGTGTTCGGCGAACCCGAAGATGTAGCCGTCCTCACCGAGGTCGACGGTGAACACTGCCTCGTGCACCAGCATGAAATGTCCCCTCCTCCGTACACCCCAGAGGTGCCCCTCCTCCTTTCGTTCCCGGGGAGGGACACCTCTCGGTGTAGCACACGCGATGCCAGCGGTCAGACGATCACGTAGAAGGGGTCGTCATCCATGACGTGGAACTGGCGCCGCCAGGTGGTGGCACCGCCCTGGCTGTTGTTCTCCTGCTTGTTCACCCACGTGATCGTTCGCTGGTTCGCCGGCAGTTTGGTGCCGCCCTCATAGGTCGAGGCGAAGGGATACTCGTCATACGAGGTCCGGCCTGCGCGCTTCATGTCCGCGGGCGGGGTGAACCGCTCCGGGTCTGACGGAGGCTCAGTTCTTCGCCCAGGGGCCTCCGGTGTCTGAGAAGGCGCGGCTCGGCTGGCGCACGAGCCGGCAGCTTGATCGGGTCACGATCAACCAGATCCGCGTATGGGCTGCCAATCGTGTCCTTGCCTCGTTCGCCCCCTGCGGCTCTCCCGCAGAGCGGGCACGCAGCATGAAAGATCGGGCAGCGCTGGAACGATGGCTCGAAGCCGGCAGACTCGACAGCTCAGCCAGATCCCCCGAGAGTGGCCCCGACGACGGCAACGCTGCATAGGCAGACAGCGCCGTGAAGGTCGCTCGCGAGTAAGGGCTTGCCGGGAAACAAGTCGTGGCTTCCAGCTGTGGGACTCGTCAAGGTCCGCACCGACCCGAGGTGGGCGACCGCGCTGGTGCGGGCCCTGCTGGTCCTGACGAACCGGGAAGTCGCCCGCTGACCGACGATCTTCACCCAAGTCACCCGCCCACAACCAGCGTGAACACCCCGACGAAGTCGCTCCTGCCGGCTGGTCAGCCCTGGCGGCTGGGCAGCATCGCCAGAGTCTGCGAGCGCTGTGCAACGAGATCGTCGTAGGTACCCTCGCGCTCGGCCCAGCGGTGCCCGAGGACGCCCTTGACGAGGATTTCGCGCGGGGTGGGGTCCTGGGAGAGCAGGTCCATGACCTCGGTGGCGAAGTCGTCGAGCGGCAGTGCGTGCGGGTTCACCTTCTCCTGGCCCGCCGTGCCGACGGCCGGGGGGACCAGCTCGACGACACCGACGCCGGTGCCGTCGAGCTGCGCGCGCAGTGCCTCGGAGTAGGCGTGCACCGCGGCCTTCGAGGCGGCGTAGCTGGGCATGGGTGGGAAGGGCAGGAAAGCAATGCCGGAGGTGACGGTGACGAAGGTGCCGGCGCCCCGCCGGATCAGGTGCGGGGTGAAGGCGTCGAGGACCCGGATGGTGCCGAGCAGGTTGGTGTCGACCGTCGTCGCCGCCGCCTCGAAGTGCGCGGGGTCGCGCAGGTCCTCCAGCAGCATGACGCCGGACATCGTCACCACGGTGTCCAGCTCGGGGTAGCGGGCGAGCGCGGCGTCGCGGGCGGATGCGACGGAGGCACTGCTGGTCACGTCGATGCTGATCGTGCCGAAGCCTTCTTCGGCGAGTTCCGTGAGTGCCTGCGGGTTGCGGCCGCCGATGGCCACGGTGCTGCCCACCGCGGTGAACCGGCGGGCCAGCTCTCGACCGATGCCCGAGGTTCCGCCGACGACGAGAACGGTGCGGTTGGAGAGATCCACAAGATCTTCCCTTCGATCCAGGGCGCCGCCGGGGATCAGGCCCGCGGCGCCGACAGGTGGTGCCCCCGTCTCTTTCAAGACGGTGCTCTCGCAGTCTTGACGGCAGGCGCCCGGCGCGGCAGGGCCCCGGTCTTCCCTGGTCCTGACAGGGCCCCCTCTGGGACACGCGCGCAGCACTACGGTGTCGGTATGAAGGATGAAGGTTCCGGCAACCAGCTCGGCAGCTACCTCCGTGCCCGCCGTGAGCTGGTCTCCCCGGCACAGGCGGGACTCCCGCCAGGCGGCAACCGCCGCGTTCCCGGCCTGCGCCGTGAGGAAGTCGCCCTGCTCGCCGGAATCAGTCCCGACTACTACCTGCGCTTGGAACGCGGCCGGGACAAGAACCCCTCACCGCAGGTCCTCGAATCACTCGCGCGCGTCCTCCAGCTCGATGACGTCGAACGGACGTATCTGCTCGGCCTCGCGGCGGCACGCCCCAGCGCGCCGCGTCGCAAGCGGCCCGAGCACGTACCGGCACGGGTGCACGAGCTGCTCGCCCACCTGCAGATCCCCGCGTTCGTAGAAGGGCGCGCGTTCGACGTCCTGGCCTCCAACCCCATGGCGGTCGCGCTCTCCCCACGCCTGCGGCCCGGCGAGAACCGGCTTCGTTCCCTCCTCCTCGATCCCGAGGAGCGAGCCTTCCACCAGGACTGGATCAAAGCCACCGCCGATTTCGTCGCCGCCCTGCGCACCACCATCGGCGACGACACCGACAACGTCCGGTTCGTCGAACTCGTCGGAGAACTCGCACTGTCCAGCCAGCGGTTCCGCACCCTGTGGGCCCGCCACGACGTCCGCACCCTCGACGGGGGCACGACAACGGTCCACCACCCCGTCGTCGGCGAGCTACGCCTGCATCGCGACAAACTCCCCATCGACGACGTCATCCTCGTCGTCTACTACCCCGACAAGGACAGCGACACCGACGAGAAACTGCGGCTCCTCGCCTCGCTCGCACACACCGAGCCCGCCCGCACAGCACACGACAGAACAGTGCACTCCCGGCGCCCGAAGACACCCTGACGTGATCGCGCTCACCGACGATAAGGGCCGCCTGGTCTGGGTGAGCGCGGTCCGGCCGGGACGCACCTCGGAGATCACCGCGTGCCGCCACGACAAACTGACCGCCCATCTGCGCGCGGCCGGCCTCGGCGCGGTCGCCGACTTGGGCTTCGTCGGCCTCGACGACAGCGGTCCGGATGCGGACCCGGCGGTGATCACCAGCTACAAGGCGGCCCGCAACCGGCCCCTGACCAGGGGCAGAAGCTGTCCATCAAGGCGTTGGCCGCGGTCCGGGCGCCGGCCGAGCACGGCTTCGCGCATCTGAAGAACTGGCGCGTGCTCGGCAAGGTCCGCACCGACCCGAGGTGGGCGACCGCGCTGGTGCGGGCCCTGCTGGTCCTGACGAACCGGGAAGTCGCCCGCTGACCGACGATCTTCACCCAAGTCACCCGCCCACAACCAGCGTGAGCACCCCGACGCCGACACACACCAGGCTCGTGACCTGCTACTTCACGATGCACACCGCTCATTGACTCGGCCATTAAGACTCCGCCGCACCAGTGCGCCAACGTGACCGCAGCAGCACCATGACAGGCTCGACTCATCGCCTGCGGTGAGTCATCCAGGAGAGATCCTCTCCGCTATTGCCCATAGACGCACGCTTCCAGGCACGCAGATCACGCCGGGACTCCCGCGCATCGACCTCCATGCTGCGGCTGTCTCGGCTCGTACCCCCACGACGTCGTGAACGTCGGTCACCGAATACGCCGAACACGAGGAACGCCAACACCACCAGTGCCGCTGGCACTAACAGAATCATGAACACGATGGTCCAGCCACTCAACTTCGCTGTCCAGCGATATGCCTGTACAGCCAGGCACCGTGCCGGGCCGGTCTGTCCAGCCACCGTACAGCGGCGCGCCGAAGGACTGCCGGTGGGGTCGTCGGCCGGCGCCCTGTCGCAGGAGCGGCGCGAACAGCTGGACGACATCGACCCATCTTGGTGCCCCACCTGGCCGGTGGAATGGCAGCGGTGCTTCCACCTGGTCCGGCTGCACCTGGAGGCCGGCGGCGCACTGCCCATGGCCCCGGGCGTGGTCGAACACCAGGGCGAGGATCTGGGGCGGTGGGTCAGGTCGGTGCGGCTCGGCTGGGACCGGCTCACGACCGCCCAGCAGTGGATGTGCGAACACGTCCTCGGGATCGAGCCTGCCGACGAGGACGAGAAGCCGAGGCCGCGGCGTAGCCAGGCCGACAAATGGACCCTCAACTACGCGGCCGCCAAGCAGTTCTACGAACGCGAAGGACACCTCCGGGTACCGAGGAAACACGTCGCGACGATCGTCGTCGGCGGCAACGGAGACGGCCGCAGCGGCGAGGACCAGGAGGAGCGGGTCATCAAGCTCGGCTCCTGGATCGGCAACCAACGCAGCAGGGCCGCCACACTGTCACCCGAACGGATCGAGCAGCTGTCCGCGATCGGAATGCGGCGGTCCTGATGATAAGCGGGAACGCCTCGGTCATCACGGCGGCCGCCGCGGCTCTGGTGGTGGGCTACGTGGTGGGCCGGGTGCGGCCGTGGCAGCGGCTGGGCAACTGGGCTGAAGACCAGGTGCGGTTCACTGGAGCGTGGGTGCGCGGCGGCCGCTCCCGCCAGGCTGCCGTCGTCCTGGTCCACGTTCTCGTCCGGCCGCGCAGGCACCGCCGGGCGGGATACAGGAGCCTGTCACGGGTGGGTCATGCGCTCCTTGAACGCCGTCGTGGCCGGAAGCCTCATGAAATTTGACGAACGTGTTCGTAGCGAGCTTGTTCGTGACGAACATGTTCGTTAGGTTGGCGACATGAACTCCCGGTACTCCGAACCCCGCAGCCGCCGTGAGCGGCCCGCCAAGCCCGCCCTGAGCTACGAGGGCATCGTCGCCACAGCCGTCGGCCTGATGCGTGCCGAGGGGCTGCAGCGGGTCACGATGCGGCGCCTGGCGCAGGAGCTCGACACCGGCCCGGCCTCGCTGTACGTGTACGTGGCCAATACCGCGGAGCTCCACGCCGCGATCCTGGAAGAGCTGCTCGGTGCGGTCGACCTCGGTCCGGTCAGTGCGGCCGGCGACTGGCGCGATCGGCTCGCGGCCGTCCTCGGCTCCTACACCCGGGTACTGTTCGAGCACCCCAGCCTCGCGCACTCGGCGCTGGTTGCCCGGCCCTCCGGGCCGAACTACCTGGGGCTGGTCGAAGCGATCCTCGCGCTCCTGCACGAGGGCGGCGTTCCCGACGCGCAGGCCGCCTGGGGTGTGGACGTCCTGCTCCAGGTGGCCACCGCCACCGCAGCCGAGCAGTCCACGCGGGACCGCGACATCGCCGCCGAGGACGAGCACAACGCGCTGGTGGACGCGCTGCGGCAGGTCACGGCGCGGACGCATCCGCGGATTGCGGCTCTCGGTGCCGACCTGGTCTCCGGAGCACCCGAGCAGCGACTGGCCTGGATCTTCCACGCGGTTGTCAACGGTGTGCAGGCCACCCCCCGGCAGCCGGACTGATCGCAGCTGGCCCCGCGCCGGGTCCTCCCGTTCCCTGCCGTCGAATCCCGTCGAATCCCGTCGAATCGAGGTACCACCATGACCACCACGACACACCACTCCATAGCAATCGTCGGTGCGGGCCTGGGCGGCCTCACCCTCGCCCGCGTCCTGTACACCGCCGGAGTCGAGGCGGCCGTCTTCGACCTGGACGCCGACCGGCACGCCCGCACCCAGGGCGGAATGCTCGACATCCACGAGGAGTCCGGCCAGGCCGCCCTGCGTGCCGCAGGACTGCACAAGGACTTCCTTCGGCTCGTGATGCCCGGCGGGGAGGCCATGCGGATCCTGGACCGGCATGCCACCGTCCGCTTCGAGGAGAGCGACGACGACTCCCCGCACACCCGACCCGAGGTCGACCGGGGCCGGCTGCGCGAGCTGCTCCTCGACTCCCTGCCCGACGGCACGGTCCGCTGGGGCGCGAAGGTCACCGCGACCCGCACGCTCGCAGACGGCCGCCACGAGGTGACGCTCGCCGACGGCACCGTGTTCACCACCGACCTGCTGGTGGGCGCGGACGGCGCCTGGTCGAAGGTCCGCCCGCTCGTGTCCGGCGCGGTTCCCGCCTACACCGGGGTGTCTGTCGTCGAGGTCGACCTGCTCGACGCCGACACCCGCCATCCGCAGGCGGCTGCCGTCGTCGGCGGCGGCATGCTCTTCGCGCTCGGCGGCGGCCAGGGCTTCCTCGCCCACCGCGAGTGGGACGGCAGCCTTCACGTCTACACCGCCGTCCGGACGTCGGCCAGCTGGCTGGAGAGCATCGACTTCACCACCCCCGATGCGGCGAAGAGCGCGGTGCTGGAGCAGTTCGCCGACTGGCATCCGAGCCTGCGGGCGCTGGTCGCCGACGCCGACGGCCTGCTCGTGCCGCGGCCGATCGTCGCCCTGCCCGTCGGCCACCGCTGGGAGCGCGTGCCCGGCGTCACGCTGCTGGGCGACGCAGCCCATGTGATGTCTCCGTTCGCCGGGGAGGGCGCCAACAACGCCATGCAGGACGCCGCCGAACTCGCCCGGGCGATCACCGACCACCCGGGCGACACCGAGACCGCGCTCGTCCGCTACGAGCAGGCGATGTTCCCCCGCGCCGAGGCCGCCGCCGCCGACTCCGCCGCCAACCTCGCCCTGTGCTTCGCCGCCGACGCGCCCCAGGGCCTCGTCGACCAGTTCGCCTCCCGCCGGGAACAGTCCGTGTGACCCGCCCGACCAGTCAGGAGCCCACCACATGACCACCCCGACCCCGACCCCGACCAGCCGGCAGGTGCCCCTGCGCCCCGGCATCACCCTGGCCGTACGCGAGAGCGGGCACGGCACTCCTGTCCTGCTCCTGCACGGCGGACCCGGCCCCGACAGCCTCACCCCACTCGCCGAGCACCTCGCCACCCGCCACCGCGTCCTGCTTCCCGTCCACCCGGGCTGGGATGACATTCGCCGCGTCCCCGAGCTCACCACTGTGGGCGACCTCACCGAGGCGTACCTGGAACTGATCCGGCAGCTCGGCGCGCATCCGGCGGCCGTCGTCGGCAGCTCCTTCGGCGGCTGGATCGCCGCCGAGATGGCCCTGCGCGACACCGGCCAGTATCTCGACCGGGTCGTGCTCATGAACGCCATCGGCCCTGCCGTGCCCGGCCACCCGCTGTCCGTCCCCGGTCCGCCGACCGGCCCCGGCGACCCCAGCGGCGACTCAGCAGCGCGGCCCACCGGTGACGGCAAGAACGAGGCACCGCGTCGAGTCTCCTCGCCCGCCGGCCTGGCGGCGCTGCGCGCGTACACGGGGCCGACGATGCAGGACACCGGTCTGCTCGGCCGCCTCAAGCACGTGGGCCGGCCCGTGCTGGTCGTGTGGGGCAAGGACGACACGGTCGTCAGCCCCGGCTACGGCCGTACCTACGCCGCTGCCTTCCCCGACGCACGCTTCGTGCCCATCGCCGGCGGGGGCCACCTGCCCATCCGTGAGCAGCCGGCCGCGACCTTCGCCGCCATCGACGGATTCCTCGACGCACCCGCAGCCCCGAACACGCCCTGACCCGGGACGGGCGGCCCCAACCTGCCCGAACGCGGGCGACGGCTGGAAGCCGGCGATACCCGTGGACCGGCGCGATCGCGACCTCACCGCCCATGGCGACTCGAAAGTACGTCTACCGACAGTGCGCGTGACGCGGCTACCGGGCCCGCTGTGCTCACCATCCTGACGAACGCGCAAGCGACGAAGCCCGTTCGGTGACGCGCGGGCATGGGCGCGCAGCCGGTTGCCCTGGGGCCGACACGGTGCCCACCCGGTGTCGGCAGCATCGCACTGTCCGGCGGATAACCAGGCTCCATGCCATCAGCACGCCTCCCGCCTGACCGTCCGGGGCTGCCGGACCCGTCCGTAGCCCGGCTGCGGACTCGGCGAGCTCCTCACCCAGCCGAGGAAGAGCACACCGCCCCATGTCCGGACCAGAGTCCCGCACTGACGGAACATCAGCACCACCTTGACGACGAGGAGCCCTCGATGACCGCCGGCACGGAATCGGGAGCGACGACTACTTCGACCGCTACACCTCGTTCGCCGTCCCCGCCGAAGTACAGCTGCACACCGCCTCCCATCAGCCAATCTCTACTCCCCACCCAGCCAGCCACCACTCCCCCGCCCGCCCAGCTAACTGAACACACCAGCTCACGGACCCGCCCGCCCACCATGATCACCGGGCGCGGACACGGGCGGCTGATCTGCACGAGCTGGGTATGGTGTGGGACCCCTCCGAGGCGGCATGGGAGGAGAACCTCGCCGCCGCGCGCGGTGGCGCGGCTGATCGCCTGGGCGCCGAGGTGGCCGACATCGTGCCGGGCGTGACCTCACACGGGGTGGACGTGGGGCGGTGGCTTCAGCGGCAGCGCCAGCACGTCATCTGGGGAGGGCTCGCGCCGGGGCAGCGCGAGCGGCTGTCCGACCTCGGGGTCACGCGTCGCCGAGCACGGCGACGCATCCGGTCGACCAGCGCTCCAGCTGGACCTGGCAGGTGGAGGCGAAGTAGAAGTGCTCCGCGTCCTCCATGGCCGCAAGGAGGCGGGGGACCTCCCAGCCGCGGCCGGCGAAGGCTGCGCCAAGCCCGCGATGCAGACGCTGCATGAGTCTTTGGAAGAACCCGGCTGGGCGCCGCCGCCAACCGGCCCCGCTCCTGCGCCGCATCAGGACACGCTCGACTTCGGCTCACGCAACAGCGGGGCTGGACAAGGTGGCGCTGTCCGGCCCCGCTGCCCGGCCCAGAGCAGCTACGGCCGGCTCTGGACCTGTATCAGCGCGCCGTCAGCTGACCTGAACGGTGACCGGCGAGGATTGGAACGTGCCGGACTTGGTCGCCACCCGCACCTGCTCGCTGCCCTTCTTGGTGAACGTCCGCTTGATCGTGTAGGTGCCGTTCTTGTTGACGACTGCCGTGGTCCTCAGCGTGGTCCACTTGCCGTTGTGCAGATGCTGGAGCACCAGCGTCGAACCGGCCTTGATGCCCTTGACCCGGCCGGTGAACACCACGGTGTTGCCGACCTTGACCGCCTTGCGGTTGGCCGCGACGGTGATCGAGCCCATGGCAGTCGGCGTCCGCGACGGCTTCATGCTCGGCATACTGGTGCGCGTTATGGCGGCCTTGGGCGTCGGCATTCCGGTCGCGGTCGGCGTCCCGGTCGGGGTCGGCGTTCCGGTCGCGGCGGCGGCTCCCGCCGTACCGGTCGACAGCATGGCGGCGGACAGGGCGCCGGCGGCGAGCGCACGGGCGCGGCGGCTTCGGGTGGAGCTCATTGCGGGTCTCCCGTTTTCGTCGGAGTCCCCCCTGTGAGCGAGTCGGCCACTCGGGCGGCTCGCGCATCCAGGCTGGCCCGAGCGCGGCTGACCGGCATATCGAAGCGGACCCGCGAGCCGTTCAAACTTCTATCGCTTTGGGTGAATCCGCAGGCTGGACGGCGTTCCCTCCCCTCAATCCCCCTTACGATATCCTTACCTTTTGTCACTGAATCGGCTCAATGTCGCCACGGACAGTGAGCGCGGCAGGGTGTCATCGGGACGGCTGGCATGCCGGACACGCGGGGACCATCGGCCGGCTGAAGCACCGCATGACGTTTTTGCCGTTCGCAGGGAGCGTCCGGTGGACGTCGAACCGAGCGGCGAATAGGGGAACTTCACGACTGGCCTGCGGCCCCGGGATTCACAGCCATGACCTCCCGGGACCGCCTTCACCGGCCGGTTCGCCAGGTGACACGGGTGCGGCCCGACCTGCGCCGAGGACGGAGAAGATGCTGATCAAGGCCGCAGACACGCGGTGCACGCGTCGTGTCGACTGCTCAACGCAGACAAGCAGGCCAAGGACACGCAGCCGTCAACACTGCTTGGCTGATCATGTGCGGCGGACGGCCACTGCTCCGACCCTGCGCGAGACGCAAGAGGGCCAGCCGCCTGGTCGGCGGTGCCCCCTTCGGCCGGGACAGAGCCGAAGGGGGCGAAGGCGGCGGGGGCCGCGTGCGGGGCCGTCGGCACCCGACGGCACACGGGCCGCCGCGGTCAGGCGGTGGCGAACTCGGGGGCGATGCGCTCCGCTGCGGCCGCCGCGTGGCGCCTGACAAGCTCCTCGTCCAGGTGGTCCAAGCCGAGCTCGGCCAAGAGCCGGTCGGCCTGCTGGCGGGCCAGCGCCCCCAGCGTGTGGGGCAGGCTCTGGACGTCGGCCAGCTGCCCGGACTCCTTCAGCTTCTGGGTGGCCTCCCAGGCGGCCGCGTAGCCTGCCTGCTCCTCGGTGACGAGACGGTCCAGAAGGGAGCCGCCGTAGATCACGGTGTGCGCGTCCTTGTACTGCGCGATGCTCTGGGACACGGTTTCTCCTCGCATAGGGCCAGACCGGGCTCTTGCGCACCGGCCGGTTACCACCCCAGACAAACCCGACCCGGCCGACCCGCGCCCGGCAGCGCCCCATGAACGGGTGGCCTGCAGGGGGCGGCACGCGGCTGAATCGGCTCCGCCACATCTGGAACCTCGCGAACCCGATCTTGACAGTGATGCCGAACGATGTCCCTGCGCTCCGGCGCTCCTTGTAGCTGCCCCCGCTGACCGGGCAGGAACAGCGTGACGCCAGTCGGGAGGTTCATCATCATGACTGCGCGCACGGCGGCAACGCGCGCCTGCACCACATCCCTTGCCCGTCGTGCCACTTACCAGCGCTCAGGCGTCAGTCCGATGAGCGAGACAGCCGATGAGGGTGAACCAGCTGTTCTTGTTCCGAGGTTGCCTGCTCCGTCCGGGATGGCGGTGAGGGCGGGAACAGGAAGTCCTCCAGAGCGGTCAGCGCGAACATCATGAGGAGCACGATCTCCGGGGCGAGCAGAGCTATCACGATCACGACGCCTCCCCGCACAGCAGCGATCACAACTGTTGCTCGGCGGCAACCTGGTCACGCTCACCGTGCGACCGAACGGGCTACCCCGCACGCCGGGGACGGAGCCCGTGTAGGCCGATCGGGTGACGTCCTGTTCGTACGGATGCGCGACAGGGACGCGGCGGTGATCCTGGCGGAGCAGGGCCCCTTGCGGCCTGGGCGCCCCACGACAGTCGGGCGCCCAGCCCTCTCTGGCAGGCGTCACCTCGAAACGCCTCCCGCTCTTGGCTACAAAGCCAAGAAGGCTCGATCAGCACCGGGTCCAACGAAGGGC
This sequence comes from Streptomyces sp. NPDC001852, assembly GCF_042891825.1. Lineage (NCBI taxonomy): Bacteria > Bacillati > Actinomycetota > Actinomycetes > Kitasatosporales > Streptomycetaceae > Streptomyces > Streptomyces sp. NPDC001852. The sequence goes on along the minus strand of NZ_JBIATN010000025.1, from coordinate 107,894 downwards.
TGTCTCGCAAAGATCACGGGGTGGACCGGTCCCGCCGGCCGACCGGTGACGCGGCATGATGGCTGGCGTGAGCAACGATGTGGATCTGCATCCCGCACGGATACCCGGCTACCACCACGAGGGTCCGTTTGCGCAGCGCGCCGAGCTACTGGACGAGAAGCTGTTCTGGATGGGACACCTCTACTCCTGCTGCGGTTCGGGTGAAGCCGGGAGGCTGCTCTTCGGGCCCGGCTACGCGTGGGTGGACCATCGGGCCTATTGGCAGCGGCTGTGGCAGCGGGCCGACTGGCCCGCCTTCACCGTTCCGCTTGCCGCGGGTCACCGCCTCCATGTCGTCTACCGCACGGTTCCCGAAGAGGCGGGAGTCGACTATCTGGTGACCCATCCCAGCTGGGCTCGGGCCGAGCTGCTCGCACGGGACGACCGGCACTTCATGGGCCCTGGCCTGTCCTGGCCGGAGCTGGTCGCAGCCGCGGACAACGGCCTGCCCGGAGGCACCACCACGAACCCCCACACCCGCCTGCTGCTCCTGCTGCCCGCCTTCGGAGACGCAGCCGCACCTCACGAGGCCGTCGACCGCCTGGCTGCGGCCTTGTCCTCGCGCCTGAGCCTGCAAGACGTCGACTCGTTGGCCGAGGCGATGCTCGAAAAGCAGGGATTGGCCGGGCGGGTGCGCTGGGCAACTACCGAGGATGGCGGGCGGACCAACGACGGCAGGTACTCGTTTCGCAACCCCGACAACGACTTCGCCCTGCCGGGCGACCGTCTGGGCCGCGTGAGTGCCGCGCTGGCCCTTTGAGCGGTCCGGACGCGACCTGCCCTGGGAAGATCACGCCGTGGCTGGAGTGATCACGGCAGCGGAACCGTCATGGATACCCCCGTTCACCGGGCTACGCCCACGCGATTTCCGCAAGCTGATCACGATGTTGCGCCGAGAAGGCGCCGATCGGATGCGCCGAGGGCGTCCCTGGTCACTTCCACTGGAAGACCGGGTGCTCCTCGTCACAGCGTACTGGCGGACGAACCTGACACTGCGGCAGCTCGCCCCGCTGTTCGGCATTTCCAAGTCTGCTGCCGACAGAATCATCGACCACATCGGGCCTCTTCTGGCGCTCAAGCAGCGGCAACGCTTCCGCGCCGGCACGGTGCCCATCGTCGACGGCACGCTTGTACCCACCCGCGACCACAGCATCGCCGAGCAGTCCAAGAACTACAGGCACTCCAGGCGGCGCGCTATGGGCCACCAGCACCACCACAACCGCACGATGACCAAGCCCTGATCCCTGCCGTACGTAGCACGGGGCCGCGCACACCGCGGCCCCGTCAGCTTGGGATTTAACCCGTAGGAGCCTTGGGTGCGTGGCTCGCATACTGGTCCAATGAGCTCGATCTCCAAGCACCACCGGTTCCGGGACCCCCGGAGCACGAAGTACGACTTCCTCACGTCGGTTCTCGTGCGCTGTCCCGGCTGCGGAAAGATCGCGCACGTCGGTACAGCACCAGATCCGTCTGGAGTTCACGACCAGGGCCTCTTCGCATGCAGGCGTCTCGTGTGTCGGAGCTGCGGGAGGGCGAAGGAGTGGAGCCGTAGCGGTGTGGCCTTGCACCGGGACCGGCATGCGCCGGCCACAGACCCGTACTTCGATGTGCGGCTCTGGCTGCAGACCGAGACCCGGCACGGGTGGGTATGGGCCTACAACCTGGAACACCTGGACCTGATCAGACGATTCGTGCAGGCACCGCTGCGTGAAGGGATTCCCCGGCACGACCATGGCCGAAGGATGACCGTGGTGGCGCGCCTGCCCGCATGGATGCAACAGGCCAAGAACCGTGACGAGGTGCTGCGGGCCATCGCTCGCATCCACGCCTCACTGCTGCGCACCTGACCTTGCCTTTAGCCAGTTCGGCGCGGTTTTGTGCCGGCCTTGTGGTGGGTGGGGCGGCTGAATGCCTCGCCGGTGGCGAGGACTCTTCACCTCACCGTCTCCCGGCACGGCAGGCAGCACGGCCGCTCGACGAGACGCTGGACCGGCACGTCCGGACGACAGGGACAACGACGTCGCAGTCAAGGACGTGTACGCGGGTGAGGGCCGGTTGGGCCTGGGCTGAGGGCCTTGTCCGACTGCGATCCTGGCGGGGATCATGACCGCGTGCAGCACCGAGAGAACCTCCACGAACTACTCGCACGCGCCGGCCTCACGGTCGTCGAGGACGTGCGCCCGGGCAGCCTGTTCCCGCCGGAGGCCGGCTGGCGGATCGCGCGGGGGATCGCGGCGCCGGACAGCATGGCCCGCGAAGCGCTCGATGCCGCGTGGTGGCGCCGTCTTTGCGACGTCGACGGCGAGTTCCTGGTGGCCGTCCTCGGGCACCGGATCGGCGGCAACGACTCCTGGTGGACCCGGGTCCGGCACGCCGGGAGCGGCGTGCCGGAGTTGACCGGCGACCCCGGGTTCGTGGCACTCTCCCTCGACGGGCAGGTGCTGCTGGCGGAGGTGCCCTGTGCCGGCGGGCCCCGGGTGACGGCCCTCGACCGACTGCCGGAGCGGCTGGAGGAGGCCGCCGCGGCCGCCGGGCGCGAGACAGAGGCCGAGCGCGCCGAGGTATGGGCGGCGGTGCCCGGCCGACCTGCGTGGCCTTGGCACTGGGCGGAGGGGATCGGGTCCAATCCGGCCGCGACGGACGAACTGCTGATCCGGCTGCTGGATGTGGAGGAAGGCTTCCTGCACGGATGCGACCGGCCCGCCGTCCTCGACGCCGCCCTGGCGCACCCCGATCCGCGGGTGCGGTCAAGGCCCGCGGACACCTTCCGGCCCAAGCTCACCTCCGATCAGTGGGTACGCCTGGTCCGCGCCGAGCCGTCGCCCGATCGACGCGTGCTCTGGGCGGAGCGCGCCTGCATCTGGGGCGCCGAACTCCCCGAGGACCTGTACGACGACCTCCTCGCCGGCCCGTCCCGCGCGCGAGCCGCCGAACTCCCCGGACTCCCCGCACAGTACCTCCCTGGCCTCGCGGCCGACGCCGATCCCCGGGTGCGTGAGGCGGCCTGTGCCCGGTGGGAGGACCTCGCTGCGCCGCTGCGGCAGCGGCTGCTGGTCGACACCGACGACGCGGTGCGAACGGCTGCGCTGCTCGCCCACCACACCCGCGTACCCATGCCCCGCGAGGTTTTCGCCCACCTGCCCGACCCGCGGCGGGCGCTCGAACAGTGCCGCCTCGCCCCCGAACTGGAAGCGGAACTGGTCCAGGACGGGGACGCCGAGGTACGCCGGGCGCTGGCCGCCAACCCGGGCCTGGACGCGCACGCCGTCGCCGTGCTGGCAAATGACCCGCAGGACGACATCCGCTCCGCGGTGGCACTGCGCCCCGACCTCACCGAGGAGCAACGTGCCACGGTGCGCCACGACTTCGACCCGACGTCGATGTCGCACACCCTGCCCTGGGTCGAGGACCTGCACGGCGACACCGACGCGATGCGCCGTCTCGCCGCGTCGTCCCACCCGCTGGTCCGCCGCAGCGTGGCCCGAGCCCCGCACCTCCCGCCGGATGTCGTGGCCCGCCTGGCGCAGGACGAGGACCGGGTGGTCCGCCTGTTCCTCGCCGAATCGTGCGAGGACGCGCCCGCCGACACGCTCCTGGAGGTCTGGCGCTGGTGGGACGGCAGCTTCAGCCACCCCCACCGGCCCCACAGCCACCCCAACTTCCCCCGTACGGGCCTGCTGCGCTACACCACCGACCCCAGCGGGCGCATGCGCCGCCTGGCCCTGGACGATCCGGAGTCGACACCGGCCGACGTCGCACACCTGGCCCGGGATCCCGAAGCCGAGGTGCGCCACCGCGCGGCTGAAGACCCCCGGCTGTCACCGGCCGACGCGGTACGGCTGCTGAACGACCCGGAGGCCCACGTCCGCAGCACCGCGGTGCGCAATCCGCGGCTGCCGGCCCGCATCCTGGCCGGACTGCTGCACGACCGCGACACGGCATGCGCAGCGGTCACCAACCCGGCGATCCCGGTCCCCGTCCTGCACCGCATCCTCACCGCGGCCGCGGCAGCCGCGGCAGCCCCGCGCTCAACACCGACACCCCGCACGAAGACCGTACCGGCTCAACGCTGAACGCCCGTCTTCTTAGGCGGAGGTGTTGAGCATCTCGGTGAGCATGGTTCGTAGCGGATCGTGCGGTCATTGTCTTTGACCGTTCCGCGGATGTAGAGCGCGAAGGTACTGGTCCCGATCGGATTGCCGTTGTTGCGCATCCACACAGTGGTGACCTGAATGCCCGTACACACCGCGAAGCGTGACTTGATGTAGATGGCTGCATCCCCCGCCATGTGCGTCTTGCGCTCCTGCAGCGACATGGTGTGGGGCGGACCCGGATACGACACGGTTGGCCCAGTCGACAACCTCTGCGGCCGCGCGAGTGTGGGCGCGGGTGTCGCGGCCGGTGCTGTCGCCCGTGCGCCGTAGCCTGACGCCGGCCCGACCGTTTCCAGCGCCGTCCTGACGCCCGCCAGGCGACGCGTCTGATCCGCCAGGCGGTTACGCAGCTGTCGGTCATGGAGCTGCTTCAAGCTTGGCACTGGCGCACCGACGGGCAGCATGTACGTCTGCGCACGCGCCCCCTCCGCCGAACTGGCCGCAGCCCCGGGCGCGGACACCCCCGTCAACGCCCCCACGGTCAGCAGAACCGCCGCTCGGACTCCGACACGACGAAGCCATGGTCTTTCACTCAACGAATCCCCCGGTCATGCACGATGGCGAACCCTTTCGCCACCTGGTCGCCATCATCCCTATCGAACAAATGATCAATAGTGCGGTCGACACACCAGGACTGGGGAGATCACACCGCCACACTGGCCGAGACACAGTGCTGAGACCGGGGCCGGTTCGGATCAACAACCACCTGGTTATGACGGCGATCTCCGGCTCAGGTGGTCATGCGGGCACGCGCCGAACCACCACCTGGCCGAGCACCGTAGGCGCGGCGCTCATACTCGCGGTGGTGCCGGCGCTGTCCGGGTGCGGCGCTTTCGACAAGGGCGCACCCACGCCGGTCGCGACAGGCCCGGTGACAATCCCCTCCATGTTCGCGGCCGTCTACGCAACCCTCTCCGGAACATTCGCGGCCGCCACCGGCATCAGCTACACCATCTACCGCTCCCGCCGCAAAACTGACAAAGACGACTGACCAGCCATTCCCACGGCGACGGCGCACGCCGCCCATACCCCCAATGCCGGGACCTGCCAGGCTCCTACCCGCCGCCACGGCCAAGCAGCCAGCTGATGCCACCTATCAGCGGGCTTCATCATCGGTGCGCGGACGGACTGATCATGGGGGCCGGTGTGGAACCACTCTGCTGGGGGCACCGGAATGCTCAGGAGTGGGCCGAGGTGCGGGCCCGCACCGAAGGGTGTGGGAGGGCACATGGACGTGCTGGCCCGGCTGGACCGATACCAGCGGCGGCACCGGTGGGCGGGTATGCCGATCGCGGTCGTGTACAAGTTCTTCGACGACCAGGCCACCTACCTCGCCGCACTGCTGGCGTACTACGGCTTCGTCTCCCTCTTCCCGCTGCTGCTGTTCCTGGTGGCGATCCTCAGCGGCGCCCTGCACGGCAATCCTCAGCTCCAGCACACGATGCTGCACTCAGCACTCAGCGAATTCCCCGTGATCGGCGACCAGCTCGGCCAGAACATCCACTCCTTCCACGGCAGCGGCGCGGCCATCGCGGTCGGCATCAGCGGCAGCGTCTACGGCGCCCTCGGTATCGCCCAGGCGGTCCAGCACGCCCTGAACAAGATCTTCGCCGTGCCGCGGCACACCCGCCCCGACCCGCTGCGGTCACGGGCCAAGAGCCTGTACTTCCTGCTCCTGCTGGCCGCCGGCCTGTGCCTGACGACGGCCCTGTCCACCGCGGAAGGCGCCGCCCTCCTCTTCGGAACCCGCCTGGCAGTCGGCATCCGGATTGCCGTCGGTGTCGCGGGTGTCGGCCTCAACGCCGCCCTCCTGCTGCTGAGTTACCGGCTCATGACCCGGCGCGAACTGCCTGCGCGCAGCATGTACGGGCCGGCTTTGGGAGCCGCGTGTGCCTGGCAGGCACTGCAGTGGGGCGGCTCGTACTACGTCGGCCACGTGCTGCGGGGCGCCACGGCGACCTACGGAATGTTCGGCATCGTGCTGGGCCTGCTCGCCTGGATCTACCTCGCCGCCATCGTGTACCTCACCGCCGCCGAGATCATCGCCGTGCGCTGCCTTCGGCTGTGGCCGCGCAGCCTGGCCACCCCCTTCACCGACCACGTCCACCTCGCCACGGGCGACCTGCGCGCCTACCGCACCTATGCGACCACGGAGTCCTTCAAGGGCTTCGAGAAAATCTCCGTTCGCTTCGGCGAGCCTCCGCCGCCGGCCGTGGGCGACAAGGGGCCCCCGTGAACCGCCGGAAGGGATCACCGAGTACGTCGGTGGGCCTGGACGGCGGTACACGGCACGCCGCATGATCACATCTCATGACGGACGCTCAGGAGATAGTGGAACGGCAACTCGCCGCGTACAACGATCACGACATGGATGCCTTTGTCGCCACCTACGCCGACGACGTGCGCGTGCGTCTGCGTGATGGGACCTACCTGCGGGGGCCCGACGCTCTGCGGGAACGGTATGCAGCCCAGTTCGCCGAAGGGCGGTGCCAGGCGGAGATCGTCGGCAGGCTCACCGAGGGCGAGTGGGTGGTGGACCACGAGATCGCCCACGGACTGGGCGACGTTCCCCTTCGTGTCCTGGTCGCCTATCGCGTGCGCGCAGGGCTCATCGACCGCGTCAACTTCCTCGGCTGAACCAGCGCCCCGCGGATAGCAGACGAAGTGCGCCAACCCTTTCGCCATACGGCGACGATCCAGGTGGCGATCAGGTGCTCGAGCTGGTCGGCGGTCAGGACCGCGTCCGCGGACGGGTCGGCCCTGCGGTCGACCACGTCGGCGCCGGTGTAGCCGATCGGGTGTTCGAACAGCAGCTGCTGGATCACGCCGAAGGCCCGCTCGACGGCGGCCTTGTCGGTCGGCCGCAGCACCCGCGCAGGCAGGACATGGCAGCCGAGCACCCGCTCGACCTCGACGAGGGGGTGGTTGCGATAGACCGGTCCGTGGTCGGTGGTCGCTGTCTCCGGGGTGAAGAACGGCAGGCCGGCCACCGCGTGCCCGCCGAACTCGGCCACCACTGCGGCGGGCAGGCCAGGGTGGGGCCAAACCAGGTCCTCGTCCCAGTCCGCCCGTATCGGCAGCGGACCACACCCCGCCCCGGTGGACGTGGACGTCGGCCAACAGAAACGTGTCGAGGTCGTGGCGATCTCGGACGAAGTCCAGGGAAAGAGGCTGACCACCGGTCCATGAGAGACCGGCCCTGAGAGCCGAGCCCTGCGCCGTCAGTTCGCTGCGAGTTGCGCGGCGAGCGCGGAACTGAGCCAGGTGTTCACGGCGCCGAGAGTCGGGGCCGGGGTCAGCTCGCCCGCGAGCGCCCAGTAGCGGCGCATGGCGGGGTGGTCGCCCACCGCCAGGTCACGGCCGAGTTCGCGGCGGTAATCGGGAGTGTCGCGGCGGTCGTGCGCCCGGGCGTGGGCGGCGACGAAGCAGTCCAGGGCCTCGCCTTCGGCGGGGCCACGACCGGCGAGCAAGGCGGGCGCGGCAAGGTCGTAGGCCTCGCGCAGGCCGTCGTAGAGCATGTCCGGCCGTGGCGGCGAGGGCCGGTGCTCCGCCAGGCATGCGTCGTTCACGGCCACGGTCAGTTCGTGCAGCTGGGCGAAAGCCAGCACGTGTGCCGGCGAAGGTTGCTCCGGCAGCGGCGGCACCGCCGCCTCCACGATGGCGGCCACCAGCCGAGCGGGGAGCCGCGCCGGCAGCAGCCCACGCCAGTAGCGGGCCAGGGACTCCGTGCTGGGAGGTGTGCCGAGCGCGCCGACCAGACGCAGGAGCTCGGGACGCTCCACGGCAGCGGCCTCGTGCAGCAGCCGCAGTGCCGCCTCCCGCCAGCGCAGCGCGGCAAGCTGGGCGCCCAGACTGTCCAACTGCCGGGCCACGACGGCCTCGAGACCCTCGTCGAAGCCCTCCCCGGCCCCGCCCTCGGCCGTCTGCTCGGCGACGACACGGGCGATTTCCGGCAGCGACACGTCCAGCGCGCGCAGCGAGCGGATCAGCCGCAACCGCTCCAGCGCCTGCGGGGCGTAACGGCGGTGTCCGCCGCCGCTGCGGTCGGCCTCGGGCAGCAGGCCCTGCTCCGAGTAGAAACGCACTGCCTTCACGCTCACCCGGGCCCGCTCGGCGAGCTCGCCGATGCTCAGCAGGTTGTGCGGCAGCACCACTTGAACCTCCCGTTAGGGGAGTTCCTACCGTACCCGCATGCGAAGCGATCACGAGATTCAGACTGCGTTCATCCTGGCCTCCGGCCCGTTCACAGGCGGGCTGCTGTGGGACCGGGTGGGCGAGAAGCTGCGCGAGGCGGGCGCCGAGGTGCACGCCGCGACGCTGACCGGCATGGGCGGCGGTGCGGCGCCCGCAAGTGGTCAGGACGAGCGCGAGGTGGAGTTGGAGACCCACATCGCCGACGTGGTACGGCTGATCGACGGGGTCACCGCGCCGGAGGTGGTCCTCGTCGGGCACGACTACGCCATCCACCCCGTGCTCGGCGCGGCGCAGCGCCGCGTGGAGCGGGTGGCCCGGGTCATCTACCTGGACTCCGGGCTGCCGCAGGACGGCGACCTGCCACTTGCGCTGGTGCCCGACACGGACGTGCAGGCGCTGCTGCGCGAGCGGCCGGACGCGACCGTGCCGGCGCCTGCGCCCGACCAGTGGCGCAGGTGGGGCAACACGACCGGCCTGTCGCCGGCCGATCTGGAGCGGCTGTCGTCGCTCGCCGCGCCGCAGCCAGGCCGCACACTGACCGAGCCGCTGCGGCTGACCGGCGCGCTGAACGGCGTGCCGACCAGCGGCATCCTGTGCACGGCGGGCGGACTCACCATCGAGGCCGTGCAGCGGATGGTGACGTCAGGCATGCCGCAGTTCCAGACGCTCGCCGACCCGAACGTCGGCTTCTTCGAGCTGGAGACAGGCCACTGGCCGATGCTCTCCTGCCCTGACGAGTTGGCCACGACACTGTTGCGTGCCGCAGCCGGAGAGGGCCACCGGCTCAGTCCGACAAACAGCAGGCCGTTTCAGGGGCGTCCGTTCCTGCTCGACGTACCGGTGGCGGCACGGGAACGCACAGGGCGTCTGGACCTGCACCTGCCGGACTCGGCCGGCGACGGCGGCCGCCGTCCGGCGATCCTCTTCGTGCACGGCGGCCCGCTGCCGCGGGACATGGTGCCCGCGCCCCGGGACTGGCCGCTCTACGTCGGCTATGCCCGGCTTGCGGCGAGCCAGGGCGTGGTCGGCGCGGTTGTCGCCCACGGGCTCCACACGACGTCCGACTACCCGGCGGCTGCGGCAGACGTCGCAGAGGCGCTCCGAGTGCTGCGGGCAGATTCACGCGTCGACGCGGACCGGATCGCGCTGTGGACCTTCTCCGGCGGGGGCCTGCTGTTGTCCGACCATATGGCTGCTCCTCCGCCCTGGTTGCGCTGCGTCGCCGCCAGCTACCCAGTGCTGGCGCCGCTGGCGGGCTGGGTCGGTGTCGACCCGCGCTTCGCTCCGGCGGCGGTGCTGCCGAAGGCAAGCCGACTGCCAATCGTGCTGACCCGGGTGGGGCTTGAGGCGCCGGAGATCGCCGCGACGGTCGCCGCGTTCCTGGCGGCCGCGGACGAGTGCGGCGCGGCACTGGAGCTCGTGGACGTGCCGCACGCGATGCACGGCTTCGACGTGCACGACCCCACGGACGAGACCCGGGAGGCCGTGCGGCGCGCGCTGTCCGCTGTCCTCACGCATCTTCGCGCCTGACCGAACGCCCCTACTGCGTGATGGAGGTTGCCGCCTCGGCAGCAAGCGGGGACCCAGGGCCAGGGGGTAGCTGGCACCTTGGGGGATGTTGGACGGATTCGAAGACCGCGCAGGAGTTGGATGTTCGATCCGCAGGCTCATGCCGCCGAAGCGCTCCATCTGCTCGCGCAGAGCCGTGTCGTAGGCGAAGTCCGCCCAGGAAAAGACTGCCCGATCGGGGCGATCCTTCCAGATCAAGACCGTGCAGGTCTGCGCGAGTGACGGTCAGGCTTCCCCCCGTTCATGCGTACGGGAGCCACGCCGGGGAGACACGCGACCTCGTCCACCAACCTGCGCATCGTCCACGGCCGCGTCACGCAGGAATGCCAAGACGTCGCTTCTTATGGCTGTCGGCAGGCAGTTGGCGGACGTGACCGGAGCGATGTCAGAGTCTGCGGTTAGGGTTCGCGTCCATGGGCATCCACTGCGAGTACGTCCGTCTCTCCCCTGCTGAGCTGCAGCGGTCGTTGAGTGATCCGTCCTGGGCGCAGGAACACATCGACGAGCTGGGTGATGCCTGGGCCGAAGAGGACCCGCTTCCACCCGAGAAGGCGCCCTACTTCAGCATCGAGAAGTCGTGGCACAAGCTGCACTACCTCACTGCAGCCCACGGTCGCATGCCAGTCGATGTCATCCACGGAGGCGCTGAGCTTCCGTTGGAAGACGACATGGACTACGGACCCGCCAGGTATTTGAGCCCCGAGCACGTTGCACGGGCCAGCGGCTGCCTCGCCACCACACCGTTTGACGAGTTGGCCCGGCACTACGACTTGGCGGCCATGCGCAGCGCCGAGATCTACCTCCTGCCGGAATCCGAAACCGAGGTCCCCTCGGACCTGGACACTCTGCGGCACCGCTACGAGGAGCTGACCCGGTTCTTCTCCGCTGCTGCCGCCGCAGGCGATGGCGTAGTCCTCATGCTGGCCTGACACGGCTCCCAGCCTGTCTGATCGGATCATCTGTTAAGACGGCGTTGGCAGATGAGGGCTGCGGCTACGGCGACGAAGGCGAGAAAGTGCTCGGCCTTGCGTTCATAGCGGCAGTGCAGGCGGCAGCAGCCGGCCAGCCAGGAAACCGTCCTCTCGACCACCCAGCGGTGGCGGCCCAGCCGCTGCGAGGACTCGATGCCCTTGCGCGCGATGCGGTGACGGATACCTCGCTTGCGGAGCCATCAGCGCAGGTGGTCGTAGTCGTATCCCTTGTCGGCATGGAGCTTGCCCGGTCGTCGGCGGCGCGGTCCGCGCCGGGAGCGGATGGGCGGTATCCCACGCACGAGCGGTTCCAGGCCAAGGCTGTCGTGCATGTTGGCGCCGGAGATGCCCAGTGACAGGGGCAGACCGTTCCGGTCGGTGATCCGGTGGATTTTCGATCCGCTCTTGCCGCGGTCGGTCAGATTCGGTCCGGGCAGTGGCCCCCTTTTGCCGCCCGGACACTGACGGAGTCGATCGCGCACCGCGACCAGTCCAGTTCGCCGCGGGCGCCGAGTCCGTCGAGGACGACCCGGTGGAGGCGAGCCCACACCCTGGCCCGGCCACTCGGCGAAGCGTGGGTAGACCGTGGGCCAGGCCGGACCGAACACCGGCGGCAGTTGACGCCAGGTGCAGCCCGAGGTGGCTACAAAGATGATCGCCGCAAGAGTCTCGCGGTCACCTGCCCGCCGTCGCCCCCCGGCCCTGCGGACGCTGCACCTCAGTCGGTGGCACCACTCGCCGGAACAGGACCCACAACTCATCCGGCACCAACCGCTCAACTAGCCCGTGTTTTAGGTAGCGCGGGTGGCCAGCCATTTGGTGAGGTCGCCCGCGATCTGATCGATGCTTGTCTCTACGGTGACGTCGTGCTCGCGGCGGCTGGTGTCACGCCGGACGATCTCGTAGCCGCCCGTCTCCAGGACGGCGACGGACGCGAACCAGGCGGGATCGTCCTCATCGGGCTGGATCACGACGAAGGTGTTGTCTGTGCCGTTCAGGTCGCTGACCAGCTCGAACAGGGCGTCTTCAGACGGGTCGTCGACGTGGTCGCCGTTCTCGCTGTCCGCGCAGTAGTAATCAGCGGCCACCGGACCTCCCCATGCGTGTGCTGCTCGAAGTGCCGGGGGCCAGCATGGCACGGCCGCCGGGCCGCCCGACGGCTCACAACCGTTGGTGGATCGCCGCGACGTGAACCGTCGCCTCGTACCGAACCGCGAGCTTGTCGAATCGGGTGGCCACTGCCCGGTGCTGCTTGAGACGGCTGATCCCGCACTCGACCGCATGGCGTTCGCGATAGTCGATCTTGTCGAACTAAGATTCACCTCGCCGGAGAAGGCGGGGGCCGCCCTCTGGCCCTGCTGATCACCCCGGGCCAGTGGGGCGACGCCCCGCAGCTCATCCCCGTCATGGAACGCATCCGTGTCGGCCGGCTCGGTGGCGGACGGCCCCGCACCCGACCTGACCATCTCGGCGGCGACTAGGCGTATTCCTCCCGGCGTAACTGCCGCTACCTGCGCAGACGGCGGATCAAGCACACCATCCCCGAGCCGAGGAACCAGCGGGCCAACCGTCAACGCCGCGGCAACAAGGGCGGACGACCTGCGGGCTTCGACAAGACGGTCCACGAGCGCAGAAATGAAGTCGAGCGGACGATCAACGCTCTCAAGAGCTTCCGGGCCGTGGTCACGAGGTTCGACAAGCGTGCCTATGTCTTCCAGGGCACTGTGACCGTCGCGGCGATCCGGCTCTGGCTCCGGGGGTAGATCCATTATCCCGGTGTGGCGAGGCGCCTGTCACCGTTCTCCGGAATGATCTTTACATCCGTTTTGCACCTCTAGGCTTGCGGGCGGACGCAAAGCACGGATCTGACCGGGGAGTTGAGAGTGGCCTACGACGTTGCCGCGCTGGCGGTGGAACTCACGGACATGGCTGCGGCCGATCATCGGTTGGCAGTCCGCGCGAACAGCGATGACCCCGCCGAGCAGTTGGCGTGGCGACGGCTGACCGCACGGCACGGTGACCGGCTTGACCAGATCATGGAGGACTACGGCTGGCCGACGGCGGAACTGGTCGGCGAGGAGGCCGCACGCGCGGCATGGCTGATCGCTCAGCACGCCGACCGGCAGCTCGACGTTCAGCGTCGTGCCCTCCAGTTGATGCAGCATGCGGTGTCGGCAGGCTCGGCCAGCCCACGCGAGCTGGCCTTTCTGCGCGACCGCACGCTGGTCAATGAGGGCCGCAAGCAGGTCTACGGCACTCAGATCGCCGGCGTGAAGGACGGGTCTCCGGTTCCGTGGCCCTGTGAGGAGCCCGAGCGCATGGACGAACTCCGTGCGGAAGTCGGCATCGAGCCCTTCGACGAGTACGTCGCCAAGTTCTCCATGGCGTGACGCCCCCTTTCCCAGCTGCGTCCGGTGGATCACTGCCCGGGCTCACCTGCCGCAGGCGATGATCCGCCGGACAGGCCCTGAGCACCTTCACGCGAGTCACCACCTCGATCGAGTACGACGAGGACGTGGCTCTGCGGGCCCGGGAAGCTCTCGGCCGGTTCGGCACGTACCCCAAACCTTCTGATCGGTGGGGGCCTCCTGGGCGGCGGCGAGGGCGCACTGTACGACCGGATCATCGCCACGTGCGCCGTACAGACGGTGCCCAGGGCCTGGCTCGAACAGATTCGGCCGGGCGGGCAGATCCTGACGACCATCGGTGGCTGGCTGAGCGCATCCGAACTGGTCCGCCTGACGGTCCACGAAGACGGCACGGCCTCCGGGCCTGTGCTGGGCGGGCAGGTCAGGTTCATGCTTGCCCGCCCTTACCTGACGCTGCCGCTTGGCCTGCTTCCTGACCTCGGCCGGGGCAGGGAATGCGGGGCCGTGATCGGCCCCGACGTCCTGGACGATTGGACGAGCCGCTTCGTGGCACAGGTCGCTGTGCCGAACACGCAGCGCCTGAAACTGCGGCGCGACCAACACGACGAGGACCTGCTCGTCGACGTCGAAACCGGCTCGTTCGGCGCGCTCCACAAAGAGAACGGCCACTGGAGCGTTCGGAACGATGGCCCTGACCTGCTCTGGGATGCCGTCGAGGAACACCTCGGCCGCTGGCATACCGCAGGGACGCCAGCAGTGGAAGAGGCCACCGTTCATGTCACTCCGGAGGGCCAGAGCATCCACTGACGACTATCGGGGCATAGTCGGATCATCACAAGCTCGGCCCCGATTCGGGGTGGGTTCGTCCCACGGCGACCGTCGGATCACGTTGCCTGACGCCGGAGTTACGTGCTCCATTTGGTGGTATTGCGGTTACGGACAATGCGATGGGACGTTGAACGTGTATGAGCGGAAGTCATAAGCGGAAGCGGTCAGGGTCGCGAGCATTCGAGCAGGTGCAAGCCCAGTTGGCTCGTGCGGCTGCTGCGATGGCTGTGAGGAAGAAGTCGCCGCGTCGGGGAGCGGAAGAAACGGTTTGCCCGGGTGCGGAGCCGGATAACGGCCGTGACCAGGCGGCACCGCCCGGGTTGAGCTGAGGTCATTTCCCTGCCGCCTCGTCGCCTCACCAGCGGCGGTCGGCGGCGGCTGCCTCGGTGAGCATCAGTCCGTTGTCGAACTCGGCAAACGTGGCGCGGACTTCCTCGAGGTCTGCCTAGCCTCGATCTTGCGTGACGGTCCGTCGGATTCGTTGGCGGGCGGCCGTTTCGTTCTTGTGGAGCGGGTGGTGGCAGGCTGGTGGCCCGGCCGTCGCGTCGTGTGGGCGCCGGGTTCCACTACTGCAGATGGGTGGAATGGATCGTCGGGATGGAGCGTTGTCGCTGGTCAGCCGGGTTTCGGTAGAGCTTGCAGGCGGTCGAACACGGCGGCGAACGACTGGGTGCCTACCAGTCCGAACGCGGCCGCTACGACGGTGCAAGTGATGAACCGTCGCTGGTGCTTCGGGGGCATCATGCCCTCTCCACCCTGCGACGGGAGCATGGGGGTGTCCCGGCGCAGGGTGATCTTGGCGTGGCCACAACAGTCACACCAAGGGCTCACAGGAAAAATGGCGGTCTGTTTACCTTACGCCTCACATGAACCCGAAGTTCCGGCAGCTGCAGCCAGTTTGCGACGCCCCTTCGGTCACCGGACGAGCCTGTGCGGCCGGGCTCCCAGCGCTCCTGCGGCGCGCTGCGGGGCTGTGGCCGTGGCCTCGGCAAAGGGTCCGTAGGTCCTCCCGGTGGGGAGCACACCGCTGTAGGCGTCCGTGGAGTCCTGCGGCGCATTGACGTTGGTCTCGATGAACAGTGGCCGTACGGCGAACCGGCCGTTCGTATCGAGGCCCTCGTAGTCGCCGAGGAAGTGGCCCCCGGCGTAAGGGGCCTGCAGCCAGTCGAAGACGCGGGAGACGCGACGCTCGGTAGCACGGCCTTGCGCACCACGAGGCAGGGAGACGAGCCAGGCGGCGGTGGGCAGGGTGGTGGTGTTCCCGGCAACGAGGTAGCGCAGGTCGTAGTAGGTGATCGCCACCGTCCCCCGTGCGTCCACGCTGATGGAGGGCGTGAAAGCGGGCGCCGGGGCGACAGTGTTCACCCTCTTCGGGGCCGACCACGTCCGCCCGCCGTCGACGGAGTGGATCAGTTCCACGGAGTTGTAGGCGCCACCGCTGAAGTCCGAGCCCTCGTAAGCGACGTACAGCTCACCGGTGTGCGGATCGATCGCGACGTTCGGCAGGTCGCCGCCCGCGCGCAGGGACTTGGTCGCGTCGGTGGGAGCGTTGGGATCGACTTCGGGTACGGCCGTGTCCTTGGCGATGGTGACCGGTTTGCTCCACGTGCGCCCCTGGTCGGTCGACTTCACGACGGCGAAGTGCAGGTCGGTGGGCGTGAAGGTGCCGGTGCTGTAGTCGATGTCGTACGTCTGCCAGTCGAAGACGTCGTAGAGGGTGTCGCTGCGCGGGTCCACGACGATGACGTTGCCGATGGTCTGCGAGTGCGGGACGACCGAGGTGTCCACGAACGGACGGGCCGTGGACCAGTGCCGGCCGCCGTCGCGCGTGATGGAGATATAGGCCGGGCCGTCGTAGACCTTGGCGGAGTCGTCCTCGTCGATACGGTCCCAGACCTGGTAGGCGACGCCGGGGTGCACGGGATCGGCAGTGACCGCGTTCTTGTCGTCCGTGAACTGGACCTGCGTGTCGTCAATCAAAGGCGTCGTGTGCTTCCAGGTACGCCCGCCGTCGTACGACGTCGAGGCGGCCACTCCGTTGCGCGCGTCGGTGGCGTCGAACACCAGACCGCTGGCGTAGACGGTGCCGTCGGGGCCGGTGCTCACCCAGCCGTCCGAGGCTCGCTGGTAGTTGAGCCCGCCCGGCGCGCAGTGCGAGAACGGCAGCGGGACCTCGGTGAAGTGCCGCCCGTCATGGGTGTACGTGGCGGTCAGGCCCCGGGCTCCGCCGTTGGACCAGCGGTCCTGCTGGAAGATCCCGACCGCGTCGCGCGGGTCGCGCGGGGAGACGGTGACGTACGGCTCGTCCTCCGCGGACAGGTAGTTCGTGCCGGTCCCGTCGCCACTGATGTCGCAGGCGGCATAGGGGTCACTCGGCGAAACCAGGTGGACCGGCTGACTGCCGCCTCCTCCGGCCGCGGCACTCCCCACCGCGGCAACGAGCAGATACGCAGCAGCGGCGGCCACGAGAGACGCTCTTGTACGTGTGCGCATGGCTGTTCCCCCAACTCCGCGAATGACGGTTCGTCATGGGCTGTGCTGGCGCAGGTACGGTCCCGGGGTCGCCGGGACATGAGTCGCCCGGCGAGCCTAGCCCGCACCGTGGGACCGGAGTTGGAGGAAGAAGTCAAGGACACGTCAATATTCGCCTGCCGGTTCCGTCACCCGTCGGCCTGCCGGCAGCGGCCTAGAACTCCAACGGTAGATCGTGATCACGGAGCGGAGGCTGCTCGTCGGTAGTCTGCCTACGTGGCTGAGACCTGGGACGAAGTGCAGCTGATCGCGGACGGCTTTGAGCGTGTGTACGTCGAATTGGAGTGGTACGACGGCCCCCGCTTGGGCCTCGCTGACGTAGACGGCAAGCCCCACTACTTTCAGAACGACGACTACGACCACGCCGACGAAGCCAACGAGTACCGTGTCTGGCCCGCCGACGAGGCCGCGGTGGAGCTGGAGCGCGAGCAATGGGCGATCTTCGCCCGGTGGAACCAGCGCTATGAGGCCGGGACGGTCACCTCTGAGAGCCATCCGGGCCACGGGGGAATCGATGCCCGCTACGACGAACTGACACTGCTGCTGGCCCCGCACCGCCAGGCACCGGACGACGCGCGTCGGCTTGTGGGCGAACTGCGGCTCGACGCGGGTGCTCGCTACCGGGTCGAGGGGCTCGACTACTGGTTCCGGTGGCGTCCAAGCAGGTGAGGCCGCCGGTGATCATCAGGTGTTGTGTGGACATCCAATGATCACGCGGCGGCCTCGGGCGCCGGCGTAGTACCCGCCCGATGGCAGGAAGCGTTCGAGGGCCTGATGAGGCGGATAGCAGGCCGGTTCGCCAGGGTTGAACCACGCCGCCGGGTAGGGCGGTTGGTACTCGGGCTCCTGTCGGACCTGCCGTGCAGGAACTGCTGGACCCTGGCCGAGCACGCAGGCGACGCCGGCCCGGACGGCATGCAGCGCCTGCTGCACCGCGCGAAGTGGGACGCCGATGCGGTCCGTGACGACCTGCGTTCCTACGTGGTCGAGCACCTGCGCGACGACGAGGCCGTGCTCGTGGTCGACGAGACCGGTGACCTGAAGAAGGGCACCGCAACAGTCGGCGTTCAGCGCCAGTACACCGGCACCGCTGGACGGATCGAGAACGCCCAAGGCGCCGTCTACCTGGTCTACTCAGCCGAACACGGTCATGCCGCGATCGACCGGGCCCTTTACATGCCGCGCTCGTGGACCGATGACCCGGACCGCTGCCGGGCCGCCGGCATCCCGACGACCTCTCCTTCGCGACCAAACCCCAGCTCGCCGCCAGAATGATCCTGCGGGCGTCGGACGCGGGGATGCCCGCCCAGTGGGTCGCGGGCGACGAGGTCTACGGCGACAACCCGCATCTTCGGTCCGCCCTGGAAGCCCGTCCGATCAGTTGCGTGCTGGCCGTCTCCAGCACCCATCAAGTCGCCGCACGCGCAGGCAAGTTCCAGGCATGAGCACTGGTTGCGCGGATCCCCCGGGCGGGTTGGCAGGGGCTGTCGGCCGGAGCAGGCGCGAAAGGCGAGCGGTACTACGACTGGGCCCAGCTCGACATCACCGGACCGGACGGACGGCCCGGCCACTGGTGGCTGCTGATCCGCCGCAATCGCCGAAGCGGCGAACTCGCCTTCCACGGCTGCTTCTCCCCCTATCCGGTGCCGCTGTCCGAGTTGGTGCGGGTGGCTGGGCGGCGCTGGACGATGGAAGAGAACTTTCAGGCCGGCAAGGGCCTGGCCGGCCTGGACGAGCACCAGGTTCGTCGCTGGACCTCCTGGCACCGCTGGCTCACCCTCGCCATGCTCGCCCACGCTTTACTGGCCGACACCGCAGCCGCCGAACGCCGCGACCAGCCTGCGCCAGCCGAGCTGATCCCCCTGACTGGTAGCGAGATCCAGCACCTGTTCGCCGCGCTGATCAACACGGTCCACGATCTCGCGCATCGACTCCGCTGGTCGCAGTGGCGACGCCGCCACCAAGCCCGCGCCCGCGCCTCCCACTAGCGACGGCAAGCGGCCTCCCAACCATAAGGATCACGATCTACGGCTGGAGTACTAGGACGCTCCAGGGGCGGCCAGACCAGCAAGATCCACCTCGCCGCCGACCGCAAGTGCCGTCCGCCGGCGTTCGTGCTGACCGCGGGCCAGGCCGCCGACAGCCCGCAGTTCATCCCTGACCTGAAGAAGTTACGGGTCCGCAGGCCCGTCGGCCGCCCCCGCACCCGGCCGCACGCGGTCGCCGCCGACAAGACACCCGCGGCAACAGAGCCCACCTGCGCAGACGCGGCACCAAGGCAGTGATCCCGGAGAAGAAGGACCAGGCCGCCAACCGGAAGAAGAAGGGCTCCCGGGGCGGCCGGCCCGTCAGCCACGACGCCGGCCTCTACAAGGAGAGGAACACCGTCGAGCGCCTGATCAACAAGCTCAAGCCCTGGCGAGGCATCGCCACCCGGTACGACAGGACCCCGGACAGCTACCTCGCCGGCTTACACCTGCGCGCCTCGATGATCTGGATCAAAGACCTCGTCCGGCCCACTCATTGATCACGACTGGATACGCGCCCTGGTCGGTCCACTGCTCGCCCACGGCGCCACGCGCGCACCGGGCACTCGTCGGTGTCTGGGTACTCGGTGCGCCGAGGCTCTCGCGTCAGGAGGTACGCCATGCACTCGATCAGGATGAGAACGGCCGCCGGTCTGCTGGGAGCCGCCGCGTTCTGCCTCGTGGGGCCCGCCCGGGCGTTCGCCGACACCGGCGTGCACCCGGAAGCCACCTCCTACTGCGGCACGGACCGGGCCACCGGGCTCGGGGTGTCCGCCACCGGGAACGTGCCCTGTCGCACCGCGCTCCAGGTGGCGGCCGCCTACACCAAAGTCTGGCACGGCACGGAAGGCGCACCCGTCGAGGTGCGCGCGGGCGGGGTCACTTGGAAGTGCCAGGAACGCCAGGGTGCCCCCGACCCGTTCCGGCAATGCGCCGCGACGGAGGGCAACACACGGCTGGTCAGGCTGTCGTCCTGAGCGCAGCCCTGCATGCTCGCGCGCCGGAGCTTCCTCCCATGGTGGCTGCCTTGGCGTGCGTCACCCGGATGGCCGTCTTACGGTGGGAGCGGATCCCGTAGATGTATGCGAACGTCGGGCGCCGGATGGACCGGCATGTGGCCATCGGAAAGGGTCAGCACCGGTGTGGCCACGCTGACCGGCGGGAGCGCGCGGATACAGTGCGGGACGCTTGAGCCGGGCCGGTCCACCGATTGGCGCCGCGTGACGTTCCACAAGGACGGGAAGAGCGTGACGTACGAGACCGTCGAGGGACAGATGGCCGCCCAGACCTGCACCTGAAGGATCCGGTGGAGTGCCTCCGCCTCCAGAGCTCGGCGACAGGTCATGGCGCATGAGCGCACCAGGCTCATGTGTCGGGATGTCGTCAAGGCTCCGTGTCAGCACTGGGCGAGGACGCAGAACTCGTGGCCCTCCGGGTCCGTCAGGCACGTCCACGGGACATCGCCCTGACCGAGGTCGAGGTCGGTGGCGCCAAGGGCCCGCAGCCGGGCCACCTCCGCTGCTTTGTCGTCACCGGGGTATGGCAGCAGGTCGAGGTGGACGCGGTCCGGCGCGGTCTTCACGTCGGGCGTGCGGAGGAACTCGAGATACGGGCCGACACCCTTGGCGGAGCGAAACACCGCATGTTCGTCGGTCACATCGTGCAGGGTCCAGTCCATCGCCTCGCCCCAGAACCGGGCCATGGCCCGAGGATCCGCGCAGTCGACCACCACCGCCGCGATCGGCCCGGTGTCCCGGTAGATCTCCCGCGGCTCCAGCACACAGAATTCGTTGCCCTCGGGGTCGGCGAGGACCGTCCACGGCACTCTGCCCTGGCCCACGTGGGCGGGCGTCGCTCCGAGAGCCTTCAGGCGCGCGACCAACTCGGCCTGATGGGCCGCAGACGTGGTGGCGAGATCGAGGTGCACACGGTTCTTCGTTGTTGTCTTGGGTTCCGGGACGGGAACGATGTCGACGCAGACGGCGACCGGGTCCGGCCAGACCAGGCCGCCGGCGGGTCCGACGTAGGTGGTCACGCCGGGGCTGTAAGCACTCCAGCCGAGCGCCTCCGCCCAGAACCGGCCGACCGCCGAGCCGTCAAGAGCCTTTATGTTCACGTGAACGGGTCGCAGTGCCATGCCCGCGATCCTATGCGCCCGCTCTGCGACGACATACCGTCGCCAAACAGAGACCAACCCGCTCACCAGTGCAATGCGCAACTCGCGCCTCCGCTACGGAGTCAGCGGCGCAGGAGCGTCTCTTCCGCGCCGTCCGCCGGAGCTGAGTGCAAACCTGGGGTTGGCGGTAGAGCGCATGTCACGGGGCGCGTGAGCGGCCCGCCGGCTGCCGGCTCAGGGTGCGGTGAACAGGGCCGGGAATCGGGGAGCCAGCCACGGTCGGGGGCCCCAGGCGAGGACCTGCCCCTGGGCGATGGCTCGCCAGGGATTCAGCCGGCCCAGCGCGATGAGCAGGAAGGCGACGGGATCGAGCATGATGGTGCAGTCCGCGCGCTGCGATGGTGCCCCTGGTGTCACCTGCACGGTTCCGTCGGCCAGGGACACGCCGAACGTTTCACCCCCGCGCAGGCGGATCCGGTAACGGGCCGTGAGCCCGGCCGTGGCTTCGGGATCCGCGACGTGCGGCATGACCGAGAGCATGAACGGCATGCACAAGGCCACTCGTGCCCGGTCGACCATGTGCGGACGCTTCAGGGCGCGAGCCAGGTCGTAGCCATGGCCGAGCATGTGCGTAAGCAGGTACGACGCGAGAGCGGACCGGTTCATCGGGCCCAGGGGACTGGCTGGGGCCGGGCCGTCGGCCGCGAGGTGTGACACAGCGTCAAGGAACGCCTCGGCCTGGTCCACGATCATCGTCGCGAGAGGATCCGCCCGGCGCTCCCGGAAGACGGCGAGGGACTCCGCGTTGGCCACGGCGAGGCTTTGGGGCGTTCCGTCGCCGTAGGGGCGTTCCCGCCCGGCTGCCAGGTCGGCCATCAGTTCGTTGGCGATGGCCAGGTGGGCGGCGGCCTCGCCGACGGTCCACTCCGACCCCGGCACGGCCAGCGCCGTGTCGCTCGCGCTGCGCACCAGCGCGGCGATTTCCTCGGCGGTGTCCCGGATCGCCTGCCCCAGCCCCTCGGGCAAGGCCCCGGAGCCGTTCTGCCGTACCGTCGTGTGCACGTTGCCTGCTCCACTCCCACCCCGGCCGACACGCCCAACGTGCCTGCGGCGCTGGTACCCAACCAGACTCAGGGGGCGCGCGACAAGCCCCGCGCGCCCCGCGGTTCCGACTGGGCATCGCCCTCTCCGATCTCATGGCGCCCGGGGCCGACCTTACCGGCGGAGGGTCTGCTCCCTGCCCTCAGGCTTCTCCTTCACGAAACCGCGGCCAGAGCCCAGTTCGGCTCTTGCCGCAAGTCCGTGAAAGGGAGGCCGGCCCTGTGAGCGCGTTTGCTGTCCGAACCCAGCCGGCCTCCGCAGGGGCGCGGCCGCGCTAGAACGCGACAGCCGACAGGTCGGCGGCGACTTCGACGGCCTGGTACCCGTAGGTATCCGCGGCGTCGACGCGCAGCATGAGACAGAATCGATCGAGGGACTCGATCTCCCTGGCGAGACGCTTGTAGTCGTGCTTGAGCAGGTGCACCGCCGCACGGTTGGCGATCGCCGACTGCCCCATGATCATGAGGACCGGCTGTGCGGACTGGGAAGGGGTGAACTTCGCGACCAGCGCATGGTCCGTTCGACCATACTTGTGGAGGAAGCGCTCACCACCGACGGTGAAGTCGCCACGTCGATTGACCTTCACACCGGGCAGGTGCCTCGCCAAGTACTCGACGTTGCGTCGGTTCGACCCCAGGCCACCGATGCTCAGTTCGGTGCGATCCCCGTTCAGCTCCGGTGCTTCTGCGGCAACGAGAGAGAACGCACACCCTGACTCCTCGGCGAGCATCGCAAGTTCGATGATCGCGTAGACGTCACCATGCTCGGTAACGGTGGGCATCTGCCAGTGGCTGTTCAGGATGACGACGCACGGTACACCGGGCCGCAGGCCAAGGAGTGCCTGCTTTTGGTGCAGCATGCGAGCGGTGCTCACACGCGTCCAGGCCCAGACGGACCCGCCGCTGACCACGCTCGTGATCAGCCCGATCACGACATTCAGCACTGCATCCGACACACAGCCCCCGCCCTTGTCGTGGCAACACCATCTGATAGTCGGTGTGTCAGCCTACTGATCAACGACCCCTACGGCGTAGTGACTCGATGGCTCTCGACTCGCCAGCCGCCGCCTGTGCAGTGTCCAAACTGATGAGAATCATGGGCCTGAGAGCGGCTCTGAATGATCACGGATGGGTGAGGATGCGGGTCCGGAGGAGTTCGAACGAAGCCCGGCCATACATAGCTCGCTTGAGTGCTTTCACCCTATTTACGTGACCTTCGACGACTCCGGAACTCCACGGGAGGGTGAGCCCAGCGGTGACGGCGTCGAAGTCCTGGCGGAGGAAGCCGGCGAAGCCTCGCATTGACTTGGGGGCGTCCTGTTCGGCCTGGCGGATCCACTCCAGCAACAAGTATCCCCGCCGGTGACGGACGAGATCGGCGAACGTGCGGGCGAGATCGCAGGCCCGGGCGATGTCCAGGCAGGCGAGCCGGACCTCCAGCAGCCGCTTGTCCTGGCTCTCGGTGAGGGTCTGGCGGGGCCGCATGATCCATGAGGTGATCTTGCGGGGGCTCGGTATGTCGGCGCGGACCGGCTCGGCGGTGCCCGCGCGCAGAGCGGCGAGGTGTTTGCAGACCACCTGTCGGCTGCCACGGTAGCCGCGTTCGTGGATCTCCTGGAACAGGCGGGTGCCGCTGACCTGGCCTCGGGTCTCGGTGAAGCGGGCGCTGAGGTACGCCTTGAACGGTTCCAGGACGCAGTTGGGGCGGCGGTCGGGGGCGGAGGCCCAGGTCGGCCGCGGAGTGGCCGCCATCTTCCTGACCGAGGCCGGCTTCGACCCAGCCGCCCTCAACGCCACGACGGCGGACACCCACTCATCCCAGGACGGCTGACCACCACCCACTGCACCAATTCCCAAGGGGCCGCCGACCTCACGGTCGGCGGCCCTCACGGTTCGCACTCCCCAATCTCCCCACACCCTTCAAAACCAGATCAACCGAGGAGGAAGAGCAGCTCTGGCCGAATCCAGGAAGTCCCATCAGTGACAGCCCGGACTGCGGGCGGCGGACGTTCGCCGAGCAGGTAGAGGGGCTGACGGTTCGCTACCAGCGCCGCAGCCTGCTGCGGGCAGCACCTGGTGGAGATGGCCGGGGTGCTGCTCGCCGGCCGCGGCGGCGCCCGGTTCGTGCAGATCCTGAACGTGCCGCTTTCGCGGACAAGCGTGCTGCAGGCTGCCGCGCGGGAGCTGGCCGAAGAGCTGGCCATTTGTGGCCTGCCGCCAGCCGGCCAGGGGAACCGGCTTGTCGAGGGCTGCGGGGCCGTCGTAGGCCGGGGTGAGGACGGAGTCGGTGCCGGGTGTGGGATGGACCGTGAGCCTTCCGTCCTCGGGAGCGTGCGGGGCCAGGTCGGCGCGGGTGTGGACCAGGTCGTCGCCGGGATCGAGGACGGCCGAGAAGGATCAGGACTGCGCGGCTCGGAACGCGAGATACCGGCTGAAGGCTTCGTGGCTGTCGGGCGTGAAGCGCCACTCCAACAGGGCCGAGTGAAGCTCCGGCTCGGTCAGCCAGCCATGCCAGGCGACCTCATCGGGATCGGGGATCACAGCGTCCGGAATCACGCTTTCATGCACGCCGAGCCAGTGAGGGCTCAAGCCGCTGCGGTTGATGAACGTGAACAGCAAGCGCGGCAGGCCACAAATGCCCAGCTCTTCGGCCAGCTCCCGCGCGGCAGCCTGCTCATAGGATTCGCCGACATCCACGGCTCCACCGACCATGACCTCATAGAGACCGGGGTAGCGCGACAGCCGCTCCGACCGCCGATGGACGAGGATCCGGCCACACTCATCACGACACACCGTCGAGGCGATTCGATGCAGCCAACCCTCCCGGACGGCCTGCCGACGGGTGACCACCCCCAGGACACGATCTTGACAGTCGACACGCTCCACCAGTTCATCCACACAGCACACCCTGGCAGAACCCACTGACAACGCCGTTTCCCGGCGAGCCGCTCTCGAAACCCGACAACATTCTGGACAACATCCGTTGCCTGAACTCGGCATCAACCGTTCTCGCATTACACCGACGAAGCCACCCGCCCCCGGCACCGACGGCCAAGAGGGGAGGCCGAAGGGAGGCCGGCCATGCTCGCAGGGTTCCCCTCGGGCAGTGGATCGCCGACGCACGCCGCCTCCGGGGACGGCGTTGGTCCTCCTCATGCGCGGGGAAGGATCGCTGCCTGGGTCAGCTGAGGGTACGCAGGAGGCGGACAGGCTGGGTTTGGTGTTGAGGACGACGAGACCAGTTGCGGAGCGCTGGCGGTCGAGGTCGGCGCTGGCCACGTCGTCTGCGGGGCAGGCCGGGCCGCGAAGACGGCGGCGTCGGCGAGCGTGCCGGGTCGGAGCTCCCTGCCGACCGGCTCAGCCGGCTCGCGCAGGTGGTCGGCGAACGCGGGGCAGCTGAGGCGCTGGTCTTGTCCGATCCACCGCCAAGGGGTGCCCCCTGGCACGACTGGTTTCGTTCGCGGGCTGGATTGCTGTGGGGGACGCAACACCGGTAGGTGGTGCACGCCCCGGCCGGCGGTGCCGGCCCGCCCCCTGTGACGGCACAGCGGGGGGCGGGCGCGGGGCATCAGCTCGCAGCGCACGATGCAGCACTTGATCAGGAAGGCTGACGCGGCTCAGGGTCCGGCTCGGAAGGGTCCTGGGCCGGCTTTGTTTTCTGGGTGGCCCCAGTCAACTCCCTCCATACCTCGGCCAGCGGGATGCAAGCCCGGATCAGGCGGGTGAGGCAGCGCGGCACATGTTCCATGGCGGCGAGTACGGCCAGCACGCCGGTCGTGGCTGTGACGAACGTTTGGGTCATGCCGTTGTCGTAGGGGGTGACGCGGCCGTCGCATCACGATCGCGTGGTGATTCACACGTTCGGGGGGCCCTTTTCGGGATCGCGTTATCCGCGAGCCCTTCCTCTCCCTACAACGCTCTCAGAATGTGACCGCATCGGTTCGCAGGGAGAGGTATGCCCGACGACCAGTTCGACGGGGCTCCACCATTAGGGGCCCAACAACTGCCAGCAGCACGCGCCGACAGCGACGCTCTGGAGCCGCCGCTGTTCAGGGTACGGATCGAAGAGAATTCCGCTGCCCTCACCCTACTCGCGGACGAGGCCGCCGCCGAAACCAGCCAGAGAGCAGCCGACGATGCGGCCCTGTATCAAGCCCTGGCAGCGGCCCAGTTCGACGGGCCGGCCTGGGAGCTTTTCGCGCAGGCGTTGACCGAGTACGCCTATCCAATTGTGACCAACTGGCTGTACACGGGGGAGATCTTCACCTTGTGTGCGGTCCGGGGACGGCCTGTTCGGGCGCCCCGGACGCTGCAGGACATGGAGGCTCTGCGCGCTGACCCGGACGAGCGGGAGGAGCTCATCTGTGAGGTCGTGGCGCGGTCCCTGCACCTCTACCGCCGGAACGCACTTGCCGGCGCTGGCTGGCGCCCGGACGGCGGCGCCTCCCTGAAGACGTATTTCGTCGGTGCCGTCCTGGGGGAGTTCGCCGGAGTCTATGACCGCTGGGCTTCGGAGCGCGCCCGGCGCCCGCCGTGTGACCCCGACGGCATGGACGCATTGCGAGATGTCGCAGGTCATCCCGGTGAGGAACCTGAGAGCCGCGCGATCGGCCATGACGCTGTGCGGCGGTTGCTTGCGGGAGTGAAGGACGAGACCACACGGACCGCTCTCTTCCTCATGATGAGGGGTTATACGACGAAAGAAATCGGCGAGTACCTCGACCTTTCGGCGGCGGCCGTCGCGATGCGCATGTCTCGGCTGAGAAAAAACCAACCGCAGCAGGGCGGCCCGGAAGATCAACTTACCCCCTCAACGGCGCCGGACGGCAGGGAGGACACGTGAAGCGGGAAGAAGGCCTCGTAGACGGGGTCGCAGAGGCCATCGCGAGGATTCAGGAGGCACAACTGCATGCCCCCGACGCTCTGCGCCCGAGCTTCCGTGTGTGCCTTGAACACCTCACGGAATTGCAGGAGCGCCTTGACCGAGAGGTCGGGGGAACTGACGGACATCCGGACGGTTTGACTGGCCCGGACTTCGCGACCTTACTCAAGCGGTCCTCGCTCGGCACACCAGGGGCGGCGGCTCTGCGCGCTCGCACCGGCGCCGAGGTGCGGGAGCGGATCGACAGGCGCTTGGCCGAACTGGAGGGCAGCGTCCCGGACGATGCGCCGCCCCACAGCGTCGGTGAAGCTGAAGACGTACGGAGGGTCGCGGGCCAACTGCGCACTCTGTTTCGCAGCTACGTGGAGCATCGCCGCCAACAGGCCAAGGAGCAGCCGCAGGAGAAGGAATGTCCCGATACCTCGGAGGTCGTCTGCGAGGTGAGCATGCGGCTGTTGGTCTCCAACAGTTCCTCGATGCCCGTGCCGACGAGGCTGCGCTACCGGCAGTCAGATCCCTACGCCATCGAAGCGTGGTTCCGGACGGGCCCAGGCGAGCTGGTGCCCTGGGTCTTCTCTCGTGAGCTTCTCGTAGCCGGACTCCGCACCTCCGCAGGTGCCATGGACGTGAAGATCCGGCCCGCTGTCTCACACGGAATGGAGGTCGTCATCATCACTCTGCAGTCCCCTGAGGGAACGGCGCTGCTGGAAGCGCCCCGGGCAACTCTGCAGAAGTTCCTCCGACGCACCAACGGCCTAGTAGCGCCTGGAGAAGAGAAGCGACACGTCGACGTGGACGAGCTATTCAAACTCACCGCACTTGACGGGCGGGACACGGTGAGCAGACCCGACGCCCCCATCGAGCCGGTGAACGAGGAGGAAGAATACGAGGACGAAGAATACGAGGACGGCCCCGACCAGCGAGCCGAGCCCGACCACCTCCTCGATGAGCAGAAAGGACACGACAACGGGTGATACCTCCGATCCCACTCGCGGGCCCGAATCGGATGGTGCCCACCGGCCGACACATGATCACGGGCCGTCCGGCCCGTGACGTGATGCTGATCCGTCGGATGGCGCGGTGTCGGCCGCCAGCACCGTGACGCACGGAGGTCTTTCCGCTCAGCCGCTCCAGAGTGAGGACGGCCGCGGAGATTGACGACATTCGATTCGGGCTGCACCGGGATCGGCGGAAGATGCGCCAGGACTTCAAGCGTGCGACCCCTCGCTCGACCGGCGCCCGTGCCGCGGACAGCGCGCGGTTGACGGTTTGCCGGGTCGGCGTGAGGTCACGGCCCGGCGGGCGTCTGAGGGGTGTAGTCACCCAGGAGCGGCTCCTACGCAGGCGCGGTCGGTGAGGATGGGGACGCCCTGGCGTTCGCAGATCCGGATGATCCGGTGGGCGCGGGCTGCAGTGAGATCGTGCGCGCGGCCGGGCATCGTCGGCGAGATCCACAGCAGCCGCCCGACCGGGTCGGTCACCACCTGCACGTTCACCCCGTGCCGGCGGTGTTTGTGGGAGAGGTCGGCTGGCCCGGCTGTCGGCGAGCAGGTCGAGGACGGCTGTCGTGTAGGCGTGGGCGGTGCCCACGGAGATGCCAGACCCGGCAGCAAGCTGGGCGAGGGGGTCGTGCAGGCGCAGGTACACCAGGCCGACCGGGGCACGCTGGTGCGGTGGGAGCTTGCAGCGGCGGTCACCCTCGCAGGTGACGATGAGCATGGTTACCCACTCGACCAGGGCGTGGGGCAGGTCGAGTGCGGCAGAATACGGAACCAACGCGGCTCCTGTGCCTGTGGGTTGAGACTTCGAACACCTCCCCCAGCGGCACGGGAGCCTCGTGCGTTGCGGGCATCGGCTCCGTCATCCGTTCGGTGGCCCCGCTGAAAGACCTCACTGCCTTCCGCAGAAGGGACAGGCCTTCTTCCGCTGCCAGGCGCTTCCCGGCACCCTCGATGGGGAAGGGCCACCATGCTCGCGTACAACCGAAGTTGTACGACGGACGGGCACGTGATCTGGGCCCCGCTGAAGTAGCTGAAGGTGCCGAAGCTTGGCCGGTGGTGTTGACCAGGCCGTCGGTGGCCTTGCCGGAGAAGTTCTTGGCCGCCTGGACCGCCGGCGGCTTCGTCACTGTTTCGCTGTCCCCCTTGACGTAGTTGTTGTTCCAGCCCCAGTTGCCGGTGAAGACTCCTTCAGCTTTCGTGGTGATGCCGCACATGCCGCTGGGATCGGTGCGGGTGGTAGGCATGTTCTCCGCGTACGCGTACGGCTGGGTGTTCGGGGCCTGCCGTGCGGGCGTCAGAAGGTGCCTGAGGCACGCATGACAATTCGTCGGCTACCCCAGTCCGTACGCGGCCTGCGTCGAGGGTCACCGGTGAGCGCGACCTCGATCGCCAAGGTGGTCGGCGTGTCCACCGACTTCATCTACCGCCACCCCGTCCTGCGCCCGCACATCGAAGCCTTGCGCCGAGCACGCCGCGGCAACGGCCCCGCCGAAGCCACCGCCCACCCCGACGCCGAGGCCGCTGCCAGCACACTGGTCCGCCGCCTCATTCAGCAACTCGCCACCGAGCGCCGCAAACACCGAGAAGAGGTGACACAACTGCGAACCGCGCTGGAGACGGCGCAGGGCGGACTACTCCCCCTGTGCCGCCAACTCGCAGACCGACAGTGAACCGGTTCAATACGCCTTTTGCCGCAAAGGGAAACCGGTCTCCAGTACCCCCGCACGCTTCCCCTCCGGCATGCACGAGGTCAAGCTGGTGAGTCCACTGAACGTTGTCCCAGTCCTGCAGGAGTCCTGTGGCAGGCGACGTTCACAGCGGTAGCGGTCTCACCTCCGGCCCGCGACCGGGGCGGAGCTCCCTGGGGAACGTGTGGCGTGGCGGATGTTCCGCGGCTGGCCATGCGATGTCGTCAACGGCGAGAAACGGCTCGTTGGCCACGGCCGCCGGGGTTGCCCCGGTGAACTCCATGACGTCCCGATGCAGGTGGGACTGGTCGGCGTAGCCGGTGTCGGCCGCAACTCGGGCCGCGCTCTCACCCGCGACCAGGCGGTGGGCGGCATGGTCGAAGCGGACCAGTTTCACGGCGCGCTTGGGCGGCAGGCCGAGCTGCGACCGGAACCGGGACCACAGCCGCTTGCGGCTCCATCCGACCTCGGCGGCGAGTCCGTCGACCCGGATCAGGCCACGGCTGACGGCGATCCGGTGCCAGGCCCAGGACACCTCCGGGTCCACCGGCGTCCCCGCCTCATGCCTGCGGGCGAGCAGCGCGTCCGTCAACACGAAGCGATCCTGCCAGGACGGGACATCGCCGAGTTGCTCGCGGATCCGTGACGCCTCCCGGCCCCACAGGTCGCCCAGCGACACGACGGCGCCGTCGAGGTCGGCGGGGGAGGTACCCAGAACCGCGCGTGCGATCACCGGGGACAGGCGCACCTGTACGCATTCGACGTTCTCTCCCCGCGCCCGGACCGCGCCGCCGGACCCGAGTCCGGGCCCCGCAACGAGGCTTCCCCGCTGCTGCCTGGAGGCACAGTCAAGGACGGGTGCACCGGCGCCGAACTCCAGGAGCAGAGTCACGGCCGGGTGCGGGACGATCTGGAGCCCCTCCAGGTCACGGACACGGAACCCGGCCATGGTGAGTCCGGCCACCCGGCTGGGCCGCTGAGGGCATACGACGTCCCACACAGCCGAACCGTGCATGAAAGTCCGCACCATCCCATGCTATCTGAGGCCGCGAGGGGAACATTTATCCAATCCACCGTTGAGTACCGGCGGCGACATTGGGCTCATGACTGTTTCTGACGGCGGACCGCACGTGAATGGCGGCACCGAAGCCACCGAGAGTTCGACCCTGTCGCTGGACGACGGCGACATCCACGTGTGCCAGGACGGGCCCCGCGACGCCCCTGCACTTCTGCTCATCCACGGGTCCGCATCGTCGACCCGTTCGTGGGACCCGATGGTTGCGCTGCTGACCGGATCTCACCGCGTCGTCCGGATCGACCTGCTCGGGCACGGCCGGTCGGCAAAACCGGCCGACCGCAGCTACGCGATCCCGGACCAGGCACGCCGGGCCGGCGTGGCGCTGGACCGGCTCGGCGTCGAGCACGCCGTGGTCGTCGGTCACTCCAGCGGCGGCGTGGTCGCCACCGCCCTCGCCGAACAGCGGCCCGACCTGGTGACCGCCCTCGCGCTCATCAACACCGGCCCTAGCCTGGACGCCTTCATCCCATCAGAGTCCGCCGCCATCGGCCTCTTGCAGTGGCCGCCGACCGACGAGCAGCTCCGGCAGTTCGCGAGCACGGGTTTCAGCCGCGTGGGCTACCGGATCCCGGAAGAGCTCCTGGCCGATGTGCGCGGTATGACGTACCACTCCCTCACCACGACGATGCGGGCCACCCGCTCCTACCTCGAGCAGCGGACGCTTCCGGAGCGGCTGACGGTTCTGGGCAAGCCACTACTGGTGATCTTCGGCGAGGACGACCGCAGATGGCGATCCGCATCCGCCTCCGACTACCGCGCCGTTCCGGGCGCAAAGGTCGAGCTGCTGTCCGGACTCGGACACTCACCCATACTCGAGGATCCCCCGCGAGCCGCCAGCCCCCTGCTGGCCTTCACCGCGATCCACGCCGTACGGGCGAACTGAACGACAAGGAGACATGCCATGCGGATTCTCGTCTCCGGCGCCAGCATCGCCGGTCCGGTGCTGGCCTACTGGCTCACCAGACACGGCTTCTGCGTCACCGTCGTCGAGCGCGCGCCAACGCTGCGCAAGACCGGCGGCCACGCCGTCGACCTCTTCCGGCCCGCGATGAACATCTCGGAGAAGATGGGTGTGCTCCCGCGCATCGAGGAGCGGGCCACCGGCACGAACCGAATGACCGTCTACCGGGAGGGCGCACGGCGTCCCGTCCGGGCGGACCTCTCCAAGATCTTCAGCGGCACCTCCGACCGGCACGTCGAGATCATGCGCGACGACCTGAGCGAGATCTACTACGACGCCACACGCGACGACGTCGAGTACGTCTTCGGCGACTCGATCACCGCGATCTCGCCCGATGGCGAGGTGCGGTTCGAAGAGGCCGCGCCGCGCCGCTTCGACCTCGTCATCGGCGCGGACGGGCTGCACTCCAACGTGCGCCGCCACGTCTTCGGCGACGAGTCCCGCTTCAGCGCCTTCACCGGGGCCCACTTCGGGGTGCTGACCCTGCCGAACGTCTCCGACCTCGACGGCGAACTCCTCATCCACGTCGGCGTCGGCCGCACGGCCGGCATGTACGGCGCACGGCACCTCGGCGACGCGCGGGCCTTGTTCCTGTTCCGCAGCAAAGGCGAACTCGACTGTCACCACCACGATGTGCCCCGGCAGAAGGAGCTGCTGCGCGGTGCGTTCGCCGGCATGCACGCCCACGTGGACCGCTGGCTGGACGAACTCGACCGCACCCCGGCGTTCTACTTCGACTCGATCACCCAGCTCCGCATGGACACCTGGTCGCAGGGGAGGGTGACGCTCGTCGGCGACGCAGGCTACTCCCCCGGCCCGGCCGTCGGCGGCAGCACCACCCTCGCCGTCGTCGGCGCATACGTCCTCGCCGGAGAGCTGGCACGCGCGGGCGGCGACCACGAGCACGCCTTCCCCGCCTACGAGCGCATGATGGCGGAGCACGTGCGCGGCAGCCGCATGGCCGCGCTGAGCGCGGCGAAGACCCTGATCCCCATGTCCCACCTCGGCGTGTGGGGACTGGCCCAGGGCGCCCGCCTGATCTCTGCCCTGCCCGCAGGCCCCAGCCGCGCCCTCCTCCGCCTGACCACCAAGAGCGCACGCCTCTACAACTCCATGGCCGTCGACGACTACCCGCCGTTGCCCACCGCATCGCGAGGCCGGGTCGGCCTCGCGGGCGACTTCGGAGGCGGGCTCGGCGCGGAGTGAGGGGTGCTCGTCGCCGTCTGCCTGACCCACAGCGCCAAGATGTTCGTACCAAACAGGACACGGACCGCGCGCACTGCTCGGCCATCAGGGTCGACCAAACCCAGGACAGCCGACGCACGTTGGCCACCGCCACCGGATCCGGATCCGCGATCCCGCCGAAGTGCTGCAGCCCCGGCGGCCGGTACCACAACCGGATGCCGTGCTGGTCACAGCCGCACCTCAGGGCCTCGCCCTTGAGCTCGGCGGCGTTGTCCCCATACAGCTCGCGCGGCTTGCCGATCATCGGCCAGACCGCCGCCACCCCCAGCCGCTCCAGCCACGGCCGCTGGTCGCAGGCCGCGCGCGCCAGACACAGCCCGACCGAGGCCGCCGACGGCGCCTGCAGCGTCACGACCAGGCCCACCACACACCGGCTCGCCACATCGATCGCCGCCGTCACATACGGCCGGCCGATCGGCAGCCGGTGCTGCTCGTCCACCACGATCACATCACCGGCGTGTGGTCGACCCGGACCTGCTCCAGCAGACCGGTGACCGCGGGCGGCATCCCCCCGGGCGGCCGTAACCGGCGGGCCGCCTCGTCACCCTCCCGCGCTGCGACCGAGGACGCCGGATCCAGCCCGGCGATCCGCCGCACCACCGTTGCCCGCGAGGGCACCCGCAGGCCACGAAGGCGGCTGGCGCTCGATCTCCCGGCAGACGGCCGCCACGGTCCGGCGCTGCCGAGCCAGGTACCGCCTGCGCAGCACCTCGACAACGCGCCCGGAGATCGTCGGACGGCCGGCCCCCGCCTCGTCCACCGCTGGAACGGCCCGGCAGCAGGTCTGTCACCACTGTCTCGCCCGCGCGCCACCGCCCCTGCAGCACGTACACCTGACAGTGGCATAGCCCCAGCATCGCGACGGCCTCGTCCGCGTCCGCCATCCCCACCCTGCTCCGTACGGCCGGCAGATGCTCCACCGCAGCGAGCATCCCGATCTCCACGGCCGTGACAGCGTCCTGTGGAGCTCTCTGGTGCTCCAGATGAATGACGCCGACCCACACGATGCTCGTGGGCGTCACGGGTCGGGGACACTGGTAGGTCGGCCGCCCCGAGGGCCGGTCGGCGTCTTCCAGCACACTCAACCTCACGGCCTTCGGACGTCATTCCCTCCGGAACTCGCACCCGATCGGCTCGTCGCCAGCGCGATGCGGGACGCTGGCAGGGTGCCCAGACCGTGGCCCGCCTGCCGGCGCCGACGCACCAAGGCCCGCAGCAAGAAGAGCGCCACCAGCAAATACCACGCGAACTACGGCAAGCACCCCCAACAAGCCCAGCGCTACACCGCTCACACCGCCATCCAAGTCTTCGAGGCCCAAATCGCTCCCCGCCCCCGGCGTTGACCGGGTTGCACCGCAGGGCACAGGTCTAACGCAACGGTGTTGACGTCGGGGTTCGAAACTCTTTGCTCGCGACAGAGCGGCGCCTATCTCGCGCGTGTTTCCACTGGGGTCCGTAGAGCGAGGAGGGCGACGTCGTCGTCGTTGTCGGCGGGGCGGACCCGGCGCAGGAGCTGGTCGGCGAAGGAGGCGAGGGAGCGGTGGGCGAGGGCGGCCGCGTGCTGGCGCAGCCGGCCCAGGCCCTCGTCCAGGGAGTGCCCGGCTGCTTCGATGAGGCCGTCGGTGTACAGCAGGAGGGTGGATCCGGGCGGCAGCACGGCGGTGGCGTCGGGGCGGGGCGTGCGGCTGTCGGTGCCCAGGAGGATGCCGTGGCCGTCGGTGAGGCAGCGAGTGAGGCCGTCCCGGCTGACCAGCAGGGGTGGCGGGTGGCCGGCGTTGGTCCAGGACAGTTCCCAGTGGCCGTTGTCCGCCTGATCGAGGCGGGCGAAGATCATGGTGGCCATGGGCACGTTGGTGATGTGCGTGATCGCCTCGTCGAGCCGCTGGACGATCCGGCTGGGGGGTTCCTGCTGGGACCAGGCGTAGGCACGGAGCACGTTGCGC
This sequence comes from Streptomyces sp. NPDC001852, assembly GCF_042891825.1. Lineage (NCBI taxonomy): Bacteria > Bacillati > Actinomycetota > Actinomycetes > Kitasatosporales > Streptomycetaceae > Streptomyces > Streptomyces sp. NPDC001852. Next base: position 73,197 of record NZ_JBIATN010000025.1, on the reverse strand, counting down.
ACCTGCGCCATGCCGGCCGCTGCCTCCAGGTCATGGCCGACGACGTCGCCGACGGCCAGGGCGGTGGCGCCGTCGGACAGGCGGAAGGCGTCGTACCAGTCGCCGCCGACCTGTGAGGCGTGGGGTGCGGGCAGATAGCGGGCGATCATCTCCAGCCCGGGCACGCGGGGCAGCTGGGGCAGCAGGTGGTTCTGCATGGTCTCGGCGACCTTGCGCTGACGCTGGTAGAGGCGGGCGTTGTCCAGAGCGACCGCGGCCCGGCGTGCGATGTCCTCGATCAGCGGCAGGTCGGCGGTGGTGAAGTCCCCAGCCTTCTCGGCGCGGCCCAGGGTCAGGGCCCCCAGGACCTCCCGGGTGCTGCGGATGGGGACGATGGCCGCGGAGCGGATGCCAGTCCTCTCGAACAGGTGGCGCTGTTCGACCGCGATGCCGGAATCGGGTGGCTGCTGGTAGGTCGTGGGACCGGCGAGGGTGGAAGCAACCCCGCGCAGCGCTCTGGACAGGGGCATCGGGGATTCTTCCGGCACCGGGGGCATCGGTCCTTGCAGCTCTTCGTGGCGCACCAGCACGCCGTCTTCGGCGTGGACCACAGCGGTGCGCCACACCTCGTCGCGCTCCGTGATCAGGTCGATGACCACCCAGTCCGCCAGCCGGGGCACGAGCAAGGCCACGAGCCGGCGCAGCGCCTCGTTGGTATCGAGGGTGGAAGTCAGCTGCGTCGTTGTCTCCGCGAGCAGCGCCAGCCGCTCGAGCTCCGTCAGCGCCTCACGCACCGTCTCCGGCCGCGGGCCCGCTTCCTGCGGTTGCTGGTCGCAGTGGAAGACAACGAGCGTGGCGGCCTCCCGGTCACCGGTGTCGTAGGGAGTGATCACCCAGTTGATGGGCAGCAGGGAGCCGTCACCGCGGGCGAACCACTCTCCTTCGCCCTGGGCAGTGCGTCCGGCGTGGAAGGCCTGCCGCATGCTGCATCGGCTGGTCGGCATCGGCTGGCCGCTGGCATCGCGGTGCAGCAGATCGTGCGCGTCACGGCCGACGAGGTCCTCAGCGGGCCGGGCCAGCAGCTGCTCGGCTCGGGCGTTGACCGCGATGATGCACCCCTTGTCGTCCACCACGTACGCCCCCGCGCCGATGGCGGACAACGCCCCACACACAGTGGTGTCAGCCGCCCCACGGGACCGCTGATCCATGCTCTCGGTCCGCTCAGGCTCCGCCACGCGCGTGCCTCCTTCATGATCGCCGGTCGTGCCGCCCGCTGCGCACCCGGACACTGCGTACTGTCCTGCGTTCCTTTCCCAGCTACCCCCTTGTACAGACATGCCGGCTCTTGCCCCCGGCGCGCGCCGGGGACGCATGCACCGCTCTCCTGACTACTGGGCCAGTGACATCAGAAGGTCTGGTGCCGCGGGATGCACGCACGTCGCAGGTGGCCATGAGGTACGACGAGTTCCTCGCCCGCGTACGCGAGCGCGGCGAATACACCGACCAGGACGAAGCCGCCACCATCACCGAAGCCGTCCTGGGCGTGCTGCCTCAGCGGATCACCCCAGGAGAGGTCGACGACCTCGCCTCCCAGTTGCCCGGCCCGCTCGGACAGGTGCTCGCCGACACCAAGCAGCAGCAACCCGAGAGGTTCGGGATCGAGGAGTTCTACCGCCGGGTCGCGTAACGTATCGGGGCACGGCCACGCACCGCCGAATGGGACGCCAGCGCCGTCCTGACCACCGTCGCGGACACCGTCAGCGGCGGCGAGCCGAACCAGATCATCAGCCAGCTCCCCTCCAGCTACGCCCTCCTGCTCGGCAAGCCCGACCTCGCCGACTGAGAACGCCGCCTCCCGACGAACTGGCCCAGCAGCCGGACCCGCCAAGCGGCTGTGACCTTGAAGGCCCTGGCAATCCGGGCCGCGCAAAGACCCAGCGGCTGTGAAAGACGCGTGCGATGCGGGTTGAGTTTTGATGTCACCGCTCGACGAGAACCCAGCAAGGACCGAACGCCGAGTGCAGGCAAAGCCAGATGCCTGGGCGCCTGTCCTTGCCAGGCTTTCCTGGTTCGGATCACAGTCGCCGGACCGCCTGCTTGTCGTGACCAGGGTGCCAGAGGCACATCGGGGTAGGCGCATCTTAAGGCCGGGGCACCCGTCCCGAACGGATCTTCCGGATCTGGGGTGCCCTTGGCCTGTGGCGCCCGGCCCCGCTACGCCCGCTCCCCCGGCGCCTTCAGCAAGGACATCGATACCCTCGGCTGGCTGCCGGCCTCCCACGCCGCCGTCGCCCTGCCCGCACCATCGACCAGCTCGAGCACGCCCTGAGGACCCGTCACGTCATCGGCGAAGCCATGGGCATCCTCATGGAACGCCACCACCTGAGCGAGGACGACGCCTTCAACGTGCTGCGCCGCATCTCCCAGCATCACAACATCAAGCTGCGCGACGTCGCCCAGCGGGTCACGACCGGACGCACCGACAGCGCCTGATCACCCAGTCCCCGACGCGCCTTGCGCGCTTCCACCCGAGGCAGTCGGATGCCACCCATGAGGCGGGATCGGCCGGGCGCGGGGCGGGCAGGCGACGGGGGGACGCACCCGCCCGCCCCGCGGGCAGTGGCCCGTACGGGGGGAACGGGCCTTGCGGGGGCCGGCATGACCAGCCCGTGAAGCACAGCGTCTCACAGACCACAGACGTCACACTGCATGCGGTCACCAAGTGCTCGCGCCAACCGTGCCCGACGGCAGCCCGGCCGGTGATGATCACGCCCCCTCCCGCAGCATGAGGGGGCCGGTGCCCGTCAGGTGGAACAGCCGCCCGACCGCTGGAGTCACCGGTCCCGACACAGAAAACGCACCCCCGCGTCCCGACAACGGCTGCGGGCTGCGGGCAGGACGTTCAGCCCCTCACCCGCCGCCGACACCACCGTCCGGCCCTACGACGTGGTGCTGGATAGACGCAACCGCTCGCCAAGCGGATCGCCAGAGCTGCTGTCCACGCGCTCAGCGTCCCGACCGGGCCGCGTCAACGGTCAGCCCCGGCCGGTCTCGATACTCGGTCGGGTGAAAGCGCTCAAGTGGAGCCGCTTTGCCCACGTATGTGGTGGCGTTCTTCGGGTAATCGGACTTGTGCTGGGTGAAGGTGCGAGGACTTGGGCGGCTTATGAAGCAGGCTGCTGACGGTGAGGGCCGGGCGCTGTCCGATGGGCCGATCTCGGTGTCGGCCGCATTCGAGGGCAATGAATCGATTGCTGAGGCGCGCGCTCACGCATGGGTGTTCCTGCGGTATCTGCAGGCCGAGCGCGGGGTGCCAGTATCCGAGCGGGCGATGGACATGGTGCAGCTGGTGGTGAGCGAGCTGGTGACCAACACCCGCAAATACGCTCCGGGCCCGTCTCTGCTGACACTCGACGCCCGCGACGGTGCCGTCTCGGTAACCGTCTGGGACACCGAACCACAGCTGCCGGTGGTCCGGGACACCAACCCAATCCGCGTGGGACAGCACGGACTCGAGATCGTGATGGCCGTCTGCCGGAGCTTGGAGATGCACCGCGAACCGGTGGGCAAGCGGATCACAGCCACGATCGACCTTGCCGAAGACCCAGTGGGAGACGTGGCCGATCGCCGGCCCTGACCAGGTGGCGCATCACGTGTTTGGCGCCGCCGGCCCGTGGTACTTCAGGCTTGTGGACCGCGGTTCGGGCCAAGGGCCGTGGACCGCATCCTTCAATCGTGGGGCTCGCCAGGTGGCCGGGCCCCACGATCACGTCGATCTCCAGGCCCCGTGGCTGCCAGTGCCGTTCCGACAGCCCGCAGGCCCCCGATCGGCACCACCGGCTCGCGGCCTCAAAGGAACCCACCAAGCTGTACGCGGGGCGGCACTGAGATACGGCCCCGCATGCAAGCGGTAGCAGGCGCCCGTGGCAGACCGGGATTCCCGTCACGGGTGGACCGGATCGCTTGGCGATGCTGGTCTTCCGCTCTGCTGCGGAGTTCAGTCAGACCTTGCGCTCGTAAGCGCGGATTTCGGTCGCGATGGCAGCGAAGGAGCCGCCGTCGGGGCCGCCGTGGAGCTGCAGGACGTCATGGCCTTCGGCGGTGAACTCGTAGGTGACTTCGTGCCAGTAGTAGTGGTGGTGCACGCCGCTCGTTGAGATTCGTGGCGCAGGATGTCGAGAACGGGCCACCGGCTCCGTCCCAGGGGCATCGGCGGCCACCACCGGCCGCACGCGGAAGAAGGAGAGACCAGCATGGCGATTCAGCGGATGGACAACGTCGGCATCGTCGTCGAGGACATGGATGCCGCCATCGCGTTCTTCGTGGAACTGGGTATGGAGCTGGAGGGCAGGGCGGAGGTCAAGGGTCTCGTCGCTGACCAGTGCACCGGACTCGACGGCGTCCGCTGTGACATCGCGATGCTCCGGACCCCGGACGGTCACGGCCGGCTTGAGCTGGCGAAGTACCGCAGCCCCGCGGCGATCAGCGCCGAGCCGCGCAACAAGCCGCACAACATTCTGGGCACGCACCGCGTCATGTTCGCCGTCGACGACATCGAGGACACCGTTGCCCGCCTGCGCACTCACGGCGCCGAACTCATCGGCCAGTTGGCACAGTACGAGGACAGCTACCGGCTCTGCTACGTCCGCGGCCCCGAGGGCATCATCGTCGGACTGGCCGAGCAGCTCAGCTGAAGGGTGGCGGGGATCCGGTGCACCCCCGCGCGCTGCCTGGAGGCTTCCCGGGTCAGCTGCGCCAGCGTCCGAGCCAGCCGCCGGCCTTCGAGGCCTGCGCCGCCTCCTGCTCCTGGCGCCCGCGTTCGGCTTGTTCGGCCTGCCGCTCCGCTTCGAGCGCCTGCTCTTGCAGTCGTACAGGTTCGAGTCGCTGTCCCTCCGGCCCCAGTCGACCGCAATGCTGGCCTTCCACCGACCGTCGGTGAATTTGGTCCCGCAGTCGGCGTACACCCAGACGCCTGGCCTCGCGTTCGGCTATCTCCTGCGCTGGGCGGCGCCGCGCGACCGACCAACCTGCCGAAAGGCCGGCCTGGCGCGGCAGAGAAGGCAGCACCCGCGCCCGATCCCACGTCAGGGAGGATTTGATGCCCCGCAAGCGTCCCGGCCGCGTCCGGACCAAGAACACGAACCGCCGTGAGGCGCTCAAGCTCAGCACCATGGCCCCGGAGGACTTCAACGTCCGTCCGGGCGAAGTGAAGTCGATCGCCTGCCCCGACTGCCGTACCTGGCGCCGGAGGCCCCGCTGTCGTCGGGGTGTGTGGTCAGGTGGCGGTGAACTCGTGGGCAGGGCCGCCGCGCCATTCCACCCACTGCGGGGCGTCCAGGATCGTCTCGAGGTCGGCGATGCCAGCGCCTTCGAACAACACGACCAGGTCGTGGTCGCTGTGGGCGGTGCCGAGGACCTCGTCCCGGCCCTGACGGTGCACGGTGACTCTCCGGCCACCCGTACCGGCAGGCCGGTGCACGACGATCGGTGCGCTGGTCACACCGGCCCCAGCAACCCCGTCAGGGACCCATCAGTCCCCTGTCAGGGGCCCATGTCACTCTCTTTCACGTGAACGGCACCGGAGACCACCGAGGCCGGGAACGAGGAGAGGTGCCCGGAGTGGTTGATCGGGGACCAGCGAGCACGCCTCAAGGTCGGATCCTTCAGGGATCCACGCAGGTTCGAATCCTGCCCTCTCCGCCCCATGCAGCACCGCGCTCACCGACGAAAGGCCCGGTGAGCGCGGGCCGCTGTCGAGGGCGGGTCAGTTGCTGCAGGTGTGGAGCATCGAGGACAGCGCCGTCTTCTCCTTGTCGGTAGTGGTCACCTTCCAGATCGACTTGAGGCGGGTGTAGTCCTTGGCGTAGGTGCACCAGAACGCGTGGTTGGTTGGCTTCCAGTCGGCCGGCCCGCTGTCGGACTTCGACGAGTTCGCAGACTCCGACGCGATGAGCAACTGGGGGTCTTTGAGGTCGTTGCCCAAGGCCTTGCGCTGCTCCGTACTCCAGGTGTCGGCGCCGGCGCGCCAGGCTTCGGCCAGGGGGACCATGTGGTCGGATTTGTCCTGGACGTTTTGCCGTGGCGGGCCAGGACGTCCTGGCGGGTGGTACAGCCGTCGGGCTGGGTGCCCCAGATGTCGAACTTGTCGCGGGCGTAGCCGTCCATCGAATGCGGCGGGGCGACCCGTGAGTGCGCGTTTCTTATCAGGAGGCAGGTGCAGTTCGGTGAGCACGGCGCCGGGCCGCGCTCCGCTGGATGGCTGCGTGGGTGAGAACGGCCCGGCCCTGCCCGTCAGGGACGCGGGGCTTTCTCGCCGTGTACGGCTGTGTATTCGGCTGCGAGCCAAGGGCCGAGGTCGTTGATGAGCATCCCGAGGACCGCCGGGTCGGGCGAGGGTGCACGACCAATTGACGCGGCGACACGCATCTGCTCGACGCGCTCGGGGTAGTAGCGGCCGAAGAGCTCGGCGGACTGGTCGAGGTCACTGGTCCAGCCGCCCCATCGGGGCATGATCAGAGTGAATCCCGTGCGGACGATGCGACGGCCGACGAGTCGGCCGAGGGTTCGGCGATGGGCGTCCGTGGTGGCTTCTGCTGCTTTGGCACGCCAGCGTGGAAGCACGCGGGCGAGGTCACCGTTGGTCTCCCGCGCGAGTAGGGCAGTGGGGCGAAAACGGGGCAGCTCTTCTGCGAGGTCAGGGCCCAGCAACGGGGTGCAGAGGCAGGCGATGAAGAATCCGCCATCGTGACGTTCAACGTCGCTGAGCAGAACCCGCGTGCTGGTCAGCAGGATCCCGACGCCATCGATCTGCGGGAATGTACGGTCGAGTGCGGCCTCGATCGCTTTGGCGTCAGCGCGGTCGGCTTCGGTGGGCTCGTCGTGGAGGGCGAGCTGGAGGTCGAGGTCGGAGACTCCAGGAGTGGCGGTGCCACGGGGGATACTGCCGTAGAGGTAGGCGCTGTGCAGGCGCGTTATGTCGAACGTCGCGGTGACATGAGCGCGGGCCGCATCGACGACGGGGACGAACGCTGCCGGCACTCGGTCCAGTGCGCCTTCGCGCGCGATCGTTCCGTCGCGGTCCAGCCCTCGTTCATCCATGGGGCCACTGTGCCTTGTGCTGCTGCGTGCTGCCGAGCGGATTTCTGAGGCGGTGTGGATGCGCGAATCGCACCGCCCGGGCTGGGTCAGCAAGAAGCGGTGCCGGCACGGGACGGCGGAGGTGCCGGATGCGGCCGGGAGTAGCGCCGTCAGCTGTCGGCCGATGCCGGTTTCTTCGGCCAGCCGGGGGTGGCCCCCCTTCCGTGCGAGGCGCCTGGTCATGAGGGTGACGGCGGCCCAGGTGATCAGGGTCTCGGAGTGTTGGATGAGCCGTTCGTAGTCCCTTGCGTGGCGGCGGGCGTGCATCATCCACGCCAGTGACCCGCGGCGGGGATGCTTCTCCGCCCGGCCGCCCTTGCTGGTCTCGCAGGCCGGGGTTGGGCAGCAGTCCTTCGAGCAGCGCCCATTCCGCGTTCGTGGTGTCCGAGGGGTACGGCGTCGGCGCATGAGGGGGTGCCTTCGAACGAGCGCGGCGGGGCCACCCGCAGGGCGGTCCCGCCGCAGGTCAGGAGCTGGCGATGAGGTCGAGGGTGGACTCGATCGAGTCGAGCTGGGCGACGATGTGCTTGACTCACTTGTCGCCCGGGTGTGAGGCGCGGGGCATGCCTACTCACCCTTCAGCAGACGGGCCAGTTCGTCGTCCATGTCGACCTTTCCGGTGTCCACGGCGGTCTCGATCCAGTCCAGCGTCGCCCGCACCTTCGCGACGTTCTGGTGCACGATCGTGCGTTCGTCGTCGCTCAGAGCAGCAGGTCACCCTGGAAGAGTTCGACTTGACCGCCTCTTCGAAACTGCCTGCCGCCCAGATCCGCGACCCGGGAGCCCTGCGCTGGCTGCATGCCGGCGAGTCGGTCATCCTCTTCGGACCGGTCGGCGCCGGAAAGACACTCATCGCCCAAGCCCTCGGCCACCTCGCCGTCCGCCAGGGCGCTCACGTCCGCTTCGCCAAGACCAGCCGCATCCTCGCCGACCTCGCCGGCGGCCACGCGGACCGCACCTGGGAGAAACGGATCCGCGAACTCGTTCGCCCCGACGTCCTCATCGTCGACGACTCCGCGATGCGCCAGCTGTCCGCGGACCAGGCTGACGAGCTCTACGAACTCGTCTCCGAACGGCAGGGCCGATACCTGATCATCACCAGCAACCGGGCGCCCAGCGACTGGTCCCTCTTCCCCAACCCCGTCGTCGCCGAATCACTCCTGGACCGACTCATCAACACCAGCCACCAGGTCATCATGAACGGCCCCAGCTACCGCCCGAACAAGCGACCAAAGAACCCCACCAACAAGCCCGATGAACCAATCACCTAGTGCTGTGACCGGAAAGGTTCGCCGGGTTAGGCGCGGACGAGCAGTTGGAATGGGCTGGGCGGTCTGTGTGCCGGGGGTGGGAAGATCGCGGCGTGACTATCACCCTGCATGACTTTGATGGTGAGCACTCGCTGACGCTCGATGCCGGCGACCTGGCCGCTGATGCGGCAGTGGTTGCCACCGGACACGAGCCGAACGGGTACTTCTGGGAAGGTCTTGTGCAGTTCGCCTGGCCGGATCTTGCTGAGCGCCTCGACTTCGACAGCGAGGACGGCATGTTCTGTGCGCTTGGGAGCTTGAGTGACCTCACGCAGCTCAAGACTGCCCTTGAGCCCGTGATCTCGAGTCCCAGCGTGGTGCGCGAGCTTGTTGCACGTGCGGAGACGGCAGGCTTCGAGTTCGACGACTGATGCTGTGCCCAGCAGGTCTGCCGGTTCAGGCCGCAAGCTGGAGAGATCTGCCGCCCCAGCGGATGTGTTTATCGCTGCGGATGCGTGCGCGTTCGCGTCGTTGGGCGGCGAGGACGTCCGGGTGGCGGGCGTTCTTGTAGCGCCAGCGCAGGTAGGCATGCAGGGCGCGGGTCTGGACGGTGTGGTTGGGATGGTTCGAGTTGGCGAGGGTGAACTGCCGCAGGGGCCCGAAGTGGGCCTCGATCGGATTGGCCCAGGACGCATAGGTCGGGGTGAAGCAGAGCTCGACCTTGTTCCGGTCGGCCCAGCGGCGGATCCGCCGGTTCAGGTGCGCGGACAGGTTGTCGAGGATCACGTAGATCGGGGCGCCGTCCGGGCGGGCCGCGCGGATCGACCGCAGTGCCGCCCAAATGTGGTCGATGCCCTTGCGGCGGCGGACAACTCCCCAGACCGGTCGTCGCCGACCGAGTAGCAACCGTGGAAGTAGGTGATGCCGTGGGTGCGGCGGTAGGTCGCCGGCAGCCGGTCCGGATTCGACCGGGGAGCCCAGAACGATCCTGCGATCGGACGGACGCCGAGCGGGCCGAACTCGTCCAGGGAGAAGGTCCGGTCCGGCCGCTCGGTGAGCGCGAACTCGATCTGGTCGAGCTTGGCGTCGAAGTCCGGGTCCGGGGACTCCTTCCAGGTCTTGGTGCGTTGGAAGGAGATTCCGCGGCGGAGTAGTAGGCAGCGCAGGGCCTCCTGGCCGATCCTCACCGGGCGGGCGATGTTGCGCCGCAGGTGCTCGGCGAGCTTGCGGATTGACCAGCGGGTGAAGGGCATGCCCAGCACGGTGGGCCGGGTGGTGGCCGCCTCAATGACGAAGTCCTCGTCCTCAATGCTCAGCAGACGGGGACGGCCTCCCGCCCACCGAGGGTCCAGAGAGGCCAGCCCCACCTCGTTGAACCGGCGGATCACGCCCCGGACGGTGTGCTCATCGGCCTGGACCAGCTGCGCGATCACCGGGACCGGGCTGCCGCCCGACGAGGCCAGCAGCATCATCGCCCGCCGGAACCGCACCGAACTGGTGCTTCCCCGCCGGACGATTCGCTGCAGCTTCTGTCCCTCCTGCTCGGTCAGCCGGCGAACCCTAACCGGTGATGCCATACCCGCCCCCTGCCGAATGCCGTCACTGGCACCCAGCACAACGAGCAACCCGGCAAAGGTTCGCGGTCACAGCACTAGCAAGCGGCGACAAGGCCAGTGAGGATGCCTGCTGGGTCGTGCAGCAAGCGGGCACCGTCAGTAACGACGCGATGTGTTCCAGGATCGACGGGATCGGTCTTTGGTCAGTTCGGAGAGCCGATGCCCATCTCAACTTCCAGGCCAGAGGCCGTGGAATAGCATCGCTCCGTGATCGCTCCCCACGACTGAGCGCGGATCAGTTCGCCCAGCCCGAGCTCCATGGCCCAGGCATCGTCGAGGAGATATCGGGGCTCGTCCGTGGTGAGCACGACGATGTCGATGTCGGATTCGGGTCGCGTAGCGTTGCGAGCACATGATCCGACCAGAAGCAGACCGATGCGACCGATGACCTCGCCGATCTCGGCGATCCGCTCCGGCGACAGCTCGGCGCGGGTCTCGCTGCCTGATTGCCACGAACCACCTCATGCCCCCTCAGCCATCGTTCATGCCTGACTCCCCACCATGCTACGGCGCATCAGGACCTGGGGAATTACGGGCTCTGGCGCTGATCTTGTGACGCGGTAGGCGTCGGTGAGCATCGCCGCCGCGGGCACCGGCCCGCTGTGGATGCAGTTGTATGGGCTCGCTGCTCCTCACCGTCGAAGCGCCCAGGGTGGCGTTCCGTCCGCGGGACGCCACCAACGGATTCGCGGTGCGCCGGGCATCCGGGCATCCGGGCATCCGGGCATCCGGGCGGTCAACGTGGCGCACGACGTGATGGCCGCCTCGCACGCAGCCGGGACGGGGAGCCGGCCATCGCCCGGCAATCCAAGGAGCAGTTCGACGTCTCGATCACCCGGGAGGATCTCGCCGGGCTGCGCAAAGTGACCTCCCTGCCCCTGGCATTCAAGGGCGTGATCACCCGCCTTCGGCCTGCACCGCGTGGTATGCGGCGGGGCCGAAGGCGCCTTGTCGTACGGCCGTTGGGAGCGCGGTGTCAGCCGGCCTGTCCGGTCGGCCGCATGGTGATGTGGTTGATGTCCACGCCCGCGGGCTGGTTGACGGCGAAGACGATCGTGTCCGCGACCTGCTCGGCGGTCATCACCGGCGCCGCCTCGGGGGTGCCGCCGCGCTCGTCCCAGAACGGGGTGTCCACCACCCCGGGGGCGACGACCGTCACGCCGACCCCGTCCTTGCCGACCAGCAGCCGGGTGTTCTCGGCCAGCGCGTGCGCGGCCCACTTGGTGACCGAGTACAGGTTGCCGGGCGTGTTGCGCACCCCGGCGACCGAACCGATGATCACGATCCGGCCCGTGGACTCCCGCAGGTGCGGCAGGGTCTCCCGCACCAGCAGAGCCGGGCCCAGGACGTTGGTGAGGACCATGGCGCGCATGTCCTCGGGGGCGTGGCTCTCCAGGTTGCCGGGCAGTGAGAAACCGGCGTTGGCGATGACGTTGTCCAGTCGGCCCCACGCCTCCACCACGCGGCGCACGGCGGATGCGACGTCGTGCGCGTCGCTGGTGTCGCCGGTGATCGTCAGCAGCCGCTCGCCCGCTGCGGCCGAAGCAGCGAAGGCGGCCAGCTTGTCCGCGTCACGTCCGGTGACGGCCACGCGGTGGCCCTGCTTGAGCAGGGCGCGGGCGGTGGCGGCGCCGATTCCGGTCGAGCCACCGGTGATCAGCGTGACGGGTTCCATGGGACGGCCTCCTCAGCGATGTGGTCATCGGGGCTCCGCCAGGGCCCCGGATGCCGATGAACGCGAGGTGGCGCGTGAGGTCGACCGACTCCAGGTCGACGGTTCCCCCGAACGCCTGCACTATACCCAGCGATCTTCCCGCCAAGCCGGTACGCCATCGCTGACCGGCCATGATGCCGCACGAATGGGGCCGAACCCGCGCGCCTGGCCCCCCTGTTGGGACCTGCGCGGCGCGCAGGTCCCAGGCTGCGCGCCGGGCGGCGTTGGAGGCGCTGTTCGCGGAACGCAGCCTGACGACGCCGTGGGTACTGTGCTCGTCAACCCGGGCCCCGGGTGTGACCAGGCTCCGGCAAATGCACAATTAATCGCGCGCAAGTCCCCTGAACATGGCAAGCGCAGAACCAGTAATAATCGCGATTGCCGCCAAACTCAACGAGCGACTACCAGAATCCACTGCGACAAGAGCGATAATAAAGCCAAGGCCTAGCAGAAGAGTGGCCACCACCTTCCACCAGAGCTTCAGATACACCATCCGAGCACTGCAAAGGTATACCTAGATTACAATGATGTAAAAATAGAGAGGTATTGCTACGCAAAAGACGCCGATGATAATCAAGGTATTTCGCGCGGATCCGAATCGAGGCTCGCCCGACCTCCTGGCAAGCAGATCGCGAAAACCCCGCACATTAAACAGGAGGGCCACTCCAAAGTTCATGATGATCCCTGCAAGGAAGACCGCAGCAATCAAACCCATCGGGATCCCTAGCTGCCACTACTGCAGTGATTAGACATTTTGAAACCAACCTCGACAAACGGATCATTTGGGAGGACATCAAGACTTGCGCCAGGTCCCGCTCCAGCCTTCTCCATGGGTGTAGCCGCCGCCCATTGTTGTGGGTCCCTGCAGCGCGATTCCCATGCCCCCAGCCCATCCATCGACCACAGTTATGGCGGCCTTGATCATCAGTCAGACGGCAAGGCGCCGAGGAAGACCAGGCCGGAAACGGGCCGCATCAGATGCTTCTCGAGGGCAGCGTAGGCGCGCTTGTCGTTCGCCTCGGCCTGTGCAAGGTATTTCAGGGCCTTGCGGTACGAATCACAGCCGTAATATGCAGGACGACCTCGACTGACGTCGTAGTTGCCCATGTCGGAGAGGTTGAGGCAGCTGTATCGCGGATTGCCGTTGTCGTCGACCATGTTGCCGTTGCTGTCGAAGCCGCCCTGGTAGACCCAGTTGGTTTCAACGGTGAGCCACGCTGCCGTCGTCGCCCTCGTCGGTGCCGCTGGAGGTGGAGTCCCCTCCTCCGTCGTCCATGGTGGTCAGCATGGCGCCGGTGGGATCGCTGCCCGTGGTTGGGTCATTTCCTGCGTAGTCGTATCCGCCGAGCTGGTTGGGGTCTCGCGGGCACCGAGGTTCTCCAGACTGGTGGTGGGGTCGGGAGTTCCGCCGATGTAGCCGGTGTCGCCAGGCCAGCTGGGCGCGGCTGCCGCGCCTGCAAAGCGGCCGCCGCCCGCCTATAGGGCGTCAGCACCGTGTCGAGGCAACGTACATCGCCATCGCCTTCATCAATGGCGAGGAGACCGAGCACGTCGTAGGGTGCTCCGTCTGCGGGACACGTTTCGGCCTCGCGCACGGCCACCGCAGGGACGTCGTCTACGACCGCCCCGCCCGCCGGCAGAAGGCACACCGGGCCCGGCGCCGGGAAACTGGATCAGCAACCAACGCTCGAGGGCCGCTGCGGCTGAACCATGCTGTGCCGCCATGCGACGCACCAGCACCGGTCGTGGACCGCGTATCCGTCTTCGGCATCGGGCTGCTGCTCTCCGCGCCCGCGCCCCGTCGGGGGGAACCGGCCTCGTCGGGGGCGCGGGCGGGGCCTTGACGGTCAGCGGGAACGAACCTCGATGGGGGTGCTTTGGCTCGTCTCGCTTCCCACCTGGAACGTCAACGACGTGCGGCCCGTGGTGTTCGGGTCGATGGCCTTGACGGCCACCCACGCGGTGGATTTGGAGGACTTGCCCGTCAGTGCCAGGTTGACCTTGGAGAAGGTGAGAGTCTGACCGTCCTGGGACAGCTGGCCGATGAAGTGCTTCTGCGCTCCGTCGGAGTCCAGCACGGTCAGCTGGTAGCCGGGGTTGCCTTCCTCCACGAACTGCAGTCCCATCCCTTGGGGCAGGCTGACCCGGACGGTCTGCTCGGGCACCGGCCCTTCGGTGGTCTCGAGACGCACCCCGGGATAGCCGACCGGGCCGCCGGCGGTCAGATGGACGTCCGGCGGTCCGCCCGGGGCGACGGAAAAGCTGGCACTGCGGGTGGCGGTGTAGCGGAAGTAGACGCTGCCGATCTGGAAGGCTTCTTCCGGCTTGTCCGGATTCCAGCTCAGGGTGCTGGTCTTGCCGTCGGAGGTGTTGGTGGACTGCGGCCAGACGAGGAACCGGTAGTAGCCCCACTTGTCGCCCTCGTCTTGCAGGTTGACGGCGTCGAGGATGCGCTTGTTGCCGGTTCCGGCGTCCGCGTGGCCCTTGACGTTGAACTTGACCGGGGCGGGCGTGAGGTGGGACGGCGTGCCGTCCTCGTGTACCAGCTGGTAGTACACGTGGTCAGCGTTGTTGCCGGCCACGTTGTCCCTGCCCTGGCGGGGGTTGACCAGGTCGATGATGAACTTGTCGGCGATGTAGCCGTTGTCGGACACGTAGCCGAAGCCGGCCTGGCTGTTGGGTGTCCCGCCCCAGGCGGTGTCGTACGGCAGGCGGACGAAGGGCCGCCCGATGCGCCCGTTGTCCGGGTCGTAGAGGGGCCAGAGGACCTCGATCTCCACGTGCGTGGTGCGGGTCGTGCCGTCGTTGAGCGTGACCTTGACGCCGAGCTGGTAGGTGCGGCTGTACTGGCCCCGCTCCGGTGCGGCGTCGACGTTGAGGTCACCGCGCAGGGTGAAGGTGATGACGTCGGAGTCGGCGAGGAACGTCAGGTCGATGACCTCGTACTCCTGGTCGATGCCCATGCGGCCGCGTGGGACCTCGACAGCGGTGATGTAGGACTGGTCGTCCCGGCCCCAGTAGGCGTACTCGACCTTTGTGATCTTGACGCCCATCGGGACGCGGATCCGGCCGTCGTAGCGGAACTCCGAGTCCCACACGGAGAACCGGTTCGCGTACCCGAGGGTTTTGATACTCGTCCATTCCGGGTCCGACGTCTGAGCGTCGACCGGTGATACCGCTAGTGCTGCTGCATTCATGCCAATCTCCCTTTGACTGGAAAATGTGAGGGATATACCGAACGGCGGCAGCCGGCCTGTTCGCTCTTCGCGGTCGCCGCGCCCCAGCGGGTGTGGGACTGCGTGCAGGCACAGCCGCATCGCCGTGCCGCACACGGGAAGGACTTCGGCACAGCTCCTGCCCTTGTTCTTCAACCTCCGCCTGCGTGGGAACGCGGGGGCAACTGCCGAGCAGCCGCCCCGCTGGGCTGTTCGGGCACAGCGGGGACCGTGTGACTGCCGGGTTGCTCAGATGACGTTGATGGTGGTGGAGGGGGAGAGCCGGTCGCCGACGGAGAATTCGACCCGGGTGGCGCCGGGTGGGGTGGCGTCGGAGGCGCTCACGGCGACCCACATGACCGATCGTGATCCGGCATCGGGGATTCCCAGGTCGACATGGGAAAAGGTCAGCACCTGCCCGTCGTCGGAGAGGTTCCCCATGTACACGGTGGTGTTGCGGTTGGCGTCCCAGACGGTCAGCTGGTGGTCGGGATTGTCCGGTGTGCCGAACTGCATGTTGAGGTCGGCTGGGAGGGCCGCGGTGATGGTTTGCAGGGGAATGGCTTGTGATCCGTTGTTGCGGACTTCCACGCCCGGGTAGACGGGTGCCCCTCCTCGTTCCGCGGTGACGGGGTCGCCGCCGGGTGTGACGTCGTAGGCGGGTGTGACGACGACCGTGGTGGAGGCGGAGTTCTTGCCGGCGACGGTGAAGGTGAGGCTGGTGGCTCCGAGCGGGGCGTTGTGGCCGGCGCTTACGGCGACCCACATCACCGACGTCCCGGGCAGGTTCAGGTCCACGTCGGAGAAGACGAGCGTGGCTCCGTCCTCCGACAGCTTGCCCGTGTGGGGGGTTGTCCGTCCGGTAGGGTCCTGGACGGTCAGCTGGTAGTCGGCGAGCGTCTGCGTCCCGTAGAGCAGACCGCGGTCGACGGGCAGAACGACCGACACCGATACCGGGTCGACCTCCACGTCGGATTCGACGTGGACTCCCGGGTACCCGACGGGCCCGCCCCGCGTCAGCGCCACGTCCGGCGGCCCGCCCGGCGTCACCGTGAACTCCGACCACTGCAGCACCACTTGACCGTGGTTGCCTGCGTAACCGATGGGAGACTGGTACAGGGGATCGTCCTTGCCACCGGCCTGGGTGCCCTTGCCCGCCAGCGTGCTCCCCCCGGTCACACCAGGGCCACTCACAAAGCTGCTCCCACCGCCGCCACCGCTTTGCCAGCCGCTTCCCGAGCCACCGTAGGACATCCCTCCTCCGCCTCCCGCGTAGCCGGCGCCTCCCCCTCCATAGGCGCCGTAGTCCTTGCCCCCGCCTCCCCCCATACCGGGGAGCGGTACCTGGCCCCCAGCGGTACCCACCACGTTTGCCCCGCCGTTCTGGCCTGTGTTGCCGCCACGGCCCCCGTACTTGTCGCCCGTGGTCGCACCCGCACCGCCTGTCGAACCCGACGCGCCACGCGCCGGCGTCCCGGTCCACGAACCCCACGACCGGGCCATTCCATCGGAACCGCTCGTGCCACCGCCGCTGCCACCACGCGCCTCGCCGGCATCCAGGGGGCACGAACCGCCTCCTCCAGCGATCAGCAGCGGCTGGCCCAGCCGCTGGCTGAACAAGCCGCTCATCCCACCGCCGCCGTACGGGCCTCCTCCCAGGTCGACCACCACCCGCAGTGTCTCTCCCGGCACGACAGCGATGTCGCCCGTGGCGAATCCGCTCCCGCCCGCCGCGGCGGTGTTTCCACCACCGCCGCCGCCCCAGCAGCGCGCGTTGATGGTGGTGACGCCGGGGGGAACGGTGAAGTCTTGGACGGCTCCGGTGTAGTCGAAGCGCTGGATGTTTGTGTAGGGAGCCAGAGGCGCGCTGATGGTCGGCGCAATGGCAGCACGAGGCTCGATCACCGCGACGGTTTCGGCGGTGGGGAGAAGGGTTGCCTCCGTCATGACGTGCCTTCCTTTCGTTGCAGGTCGACGGGACCGGTTGTGGCTTCTCTGTGCTCCGCGGCACCATGACGGCCGCAGGCGCGGTTCGTCCCCCGGAGAGCGGAGTCGTCCCCAAGGCTGTGGCTCATCTCGCCCACATCGACGAGCGTGCCGATGGCGCGCTTGCGTACGCCGTTGGCCGTGCGCTTCATGGCCAGCGATTCGATGGCGTCGCACCAGGTGGCGATGTCGGGTGTGGCACTCAGTTCGATGGAGCGGGCCGCGGCCCGTTGCGAGGCGCGGGTCCAGTTGTCCGGGTCTTGCAGGGATGTCAGGGCGTCGATCCAGGCGTTGAGGTCGTCGCGGTAGGCGAAGATGCCGGCTTCGCCCAGGGACTCGACGAGTCCCGGGGTGGGGTGGGCGATCACGGGGATGCCTGAGGCGAACGCCTCGACGGCGACGCGTCCCCAGGACTCGTACAGGCTCGGCATGAGCATCACGCGTGAGCGGCTGTAGACGTGCTCGCGCATCTGCTGTCCGGGAACGCCGTCCAGGACCTCGCAGTTCGGCAGCCGTGGTGGCGGCATGATCTGCTGGCCGTAGGCACCTTGGACGCCGAGGAACTTCCACTGTGGTGTCCAGGCGGCGATCTGCCAGAACACCTCACCGCCCTTGTCGGCATTGAGGTTGACCAGAGTCGCGCAGTCGCCGGGTTGCGTACGGTACTCCTCCGCGATGACCGGCGGGCGCACCACGATGCTGTGCCGGGGCAGAAACTCGAGGGGGTAGCGGGCGTAGAAGATCTCGCCGTCCCGCCGGATCCACTCGCTGTTGTAGACGACGAGATCAGCACCCGCCGCGTTGTGGAAGCTCGTCGCGAAGTTGTCGTGACAGATCACGGCCAGCGGGATGAGGCGGTCACGGGCGAGGCCGGCGACCAGGGGCACGTTCTCGTAGTGGGAGACCAGCACGTCCGCTGTGTGGGCGTGGGCGGCGAAGTCGATGCCTTCCTGAAAGGGCACGACCCGCACCCCGTCGACCTCGTAGGTCTTCTCGCTCCTTCCGGGGTGGGACAGCCAGACCTCCACCTGGTGGCCGCGCTCGGCCAGAGGCCGCAGCATCGAGTGCAGCATCCACTCCGAACCCGCGTTGTGATCCGGTGGATACCCGTACACCCGGGCCACGACGGACAAGCACCGCCCAGTAGGTGCCGGGGCCAGTCGATAGGGGCGGGACGTCGTCCTGTCCACCTGTAGAAACTCCCTCCGAACGGGGCAATGCGGGGATGTGGCTTTCGACGCGCCGGGCCGCTGACGATGAGAGGGGGGCGGGCTTATGGGTGCCGGAAGAAGCACGGGCCCGGGAGGTCGGGGTCAGGGTTCGCAGGGCCCCGGCTTGGCGGAGAACACCGGTCGGTCGAACTGCTGGTACTCGCGCGGGAGCAGCGGTGCCACCGGGTCCTCGAAGCCCGGGCGGGCGTGGAAGCACCAGGGCTGGTCGTCCTGGTGCTCGGCCCGGGCGAGCGGCGGGACGATGATGGGCTCCTCCTTGGCCAGCTGGCGCGTGTTGCCCTCAACGTCCTCCGCGCAGACGGAGAGAACGGGCAGCCAGCAGTCCAGCTCCGCCGCGCGGACCGACGGCTGAGCCTGTGCCTGGGTGGCGGGCAGTGCGACTACACCGACGAGAGCGGCGACCATGGCGGCTGCGGCCGCGAGCTTCCGGGTGAGGCGGCTGGTCAGAGGCATCGCGTCCCTTCCCGTACGTCAACTACCTTGCGTATGCGAATAGTTACCGTCCGTTGACAGGATGGCCGAGCCGGGGAAGCGATAAACGATGCAGAGCTAGTTATGAAAATCATGTTATGACGATGAAGAAACCATTGTCTGCTCCCTGACCAGCATCGTTGTCAGACCAGGATGAACGGGTCCGTTCAATGTTCATGGTTGCGTGCGCCGCGCCACCCCCTGGGCCTGTGCGCCGCTCTGCGCGAGGGCACGCGGGCGTACGCTGCCCACCTGGCTCCCGACCTGTCCAACAGCGCGTCGGCCTTCCGGCTGGATCCAGCACGTCGACCGGCCGAGGACTACCCCCTACGAACCCCGGCCTCAGATCCAGCATCTGGTCTGGAGATCCCCCGCCCCTCATCCAGGACGCCGACCCCGCCCCGACCTGATGGGCCGGCAGGCATGGGGGGAACCGGCCGCGGGCGCCGGCTACCTGCGCCGTGGAACCGTGCAGGATCAGCCTGCACCTGCCGGTGGCCCGGCGGTGAGTTGGTCCACCGGCCGGCCTTGGCCTCCGATCGGGACGGAGACCGGCTATCGGCCCTCACGGCGGATACGCGAACTACCAGATCCCGTTCGGGCCGTCAACGTCCTTCGTGAAATGCCCCGCATGCGCCAGCGCCCCGCGGACTACTCTCCGGCGCCCGTGGCGCTGCCGCGCCTGTCGTGCGCTGCTGGAGAACGAGCAGGCGCACAGGCTGGTCGTTCGGTTAGCTCGGTTCATCGAGACCACAACCGCGTGGGCTCCCCCTTCGCGAAATGAGGGGGCTGTGCGTTCGGATCTACGCCGCACTCCTTCTCTCGACGTTGAAGCCTTCCCCGGGTGCAGGCTCAAGGGCGGGTATCGGTCGGCCGATGACGGTGGCATGGAAACGCGCTCTCTCGCCGCACGCCGTGTTGTCTCCCGCCGTCTGGTGGCCGCCGGACTGTTCGCCGGGGCTTGGGCGGTGGTGTCCGGGCCTCTGGCCGGGACGTCGAGGGCTGCTTCGATTCGGCCGGGCGTAGACGGCCTGCGGGCGCTGTTCGGGTCGGAGAACCGTGTGATCCGTACGCGCGAGCGGGTGGTCGCGGTGACGTTCAACGCCGCCTGGAACGACGCCGGCCTGGACAGCGTTCTCGGTGAGCTCGCCCGCCGGCACACGCCTGCCACGTTCTTCCTGACAGGAGACTTCGCCGACCGCTACCCCGAGGTGGTCAGGAGACTTGCCACCGCAGGGCACGGGCTGGGCAACCACTCCTACAGCCATCCCCACTTCAGGGACCTGACCGCCGCCGGGAGGAGCCGGGAGGTCCGGGCAGCGGACCGGGCGCTGCGCGCCGCCGGGGCAGGACGGGCGCTGACCCCTTTCTTCCGGTTTCCCTACAGCGAGACCAGTTCCACCCAGATCAGGGAGGTCAACGGGCTGGGATTCGCGGATGTCGAATTCACCACCGACACCAACGGGTGGAAGGGCACCGAGGGCGGCATGACCGTGGACCTCGCGTTGCGCCGGGCGCTGGACGCGCTGCGCCCGGGAGCGATCGTGCAGATGCACGTCGGCGCGTTCGAGGGCGGCACCGAGGTGATCGACGCTCAGGCCCTGCCACGCATCCTCGACGCGATCACAGCACGCGGCTACCGCGCCATCGACCTCCGCACCCTCCTCACACCCTTGGCCCACCCCGCAGGCAGTGGGGACAAGCTCTGAAAGAGCACGTTCCCGGTCATTCTCCGAAGGTCTGCGGGCCGCTGGGGGTGGCTCCGGCGCCGTAGCGGTTGCTGGTGAAGCTCCAGTCGAGGTTGCCGCGGATCCAGTGGGCGGTGCCGGTGACGTATCGGTCGACGCGCGGGTCGCAGCGGTGGCGGCGCCTCTCCTGCTCGACCAGGTCCAGGAAGATGCAGGGCTCCTCGGTGTGCATCCCGGCGGCGAGGTCGAGGGCTTCCTGCAGCGGGGCCAGCCCTGACATCTCGAGGATGACGAAGCACGCGGAGCACTGCAGCGCCGACGACTCGCGCAGGGTGATGTACTCGTCCAGCGCGGGCTGGGCCTGCTCCACCTGGTAGATCGACTCGGGGCGCTGGAGGCCATGAAGTAATCCTTCAGGCCCGCCCGCCACCGCAGCATCTGCTCGGGCGGCACATGCGCCGCCACCGCTGCGCCAGTTCCTGCAGCAGCAAGCTCCTCGTCAGCCAGGGTGAGCGCCTGCACGTGGTTGGTGCTTCCGCCCCGTCCTCGTGGGAGACGGGGCGGAAGCGACGGACCCTGCGCCCTGACGCCGGCATGCCGGGCGAGTGACCGCCGCGAGGGGTTGGTCGCAAGTGGTGAGCATGTCGCTGAGCTTCGTCTTCACAGGCGGCGTGATGCTCAGTCCCTAGTGCTGCGTCAGGCAACGTTCGCCCTGTCGACGACCTCCTGTAAGTGTCGGTCGTCGGCGTGGCGGTTTCGCCAGATGATGTAGCGGCGGATCACGCTGCCCTGCTCCTTGTGGGTGGTGTGGTCGGTGCCGTCGAGGGTGAAGTAGCGCAGGGCGGTGAACTGGGCTTCGATGCGGTTGAGCCAGGAGCTGTTCGTCGGCATGTAGGCGATCTCGACGTTGTTCGCGGTGGCTCAGTCGCCGACGCGCTGGCACTTCCTCGTGGTCAGGTGCGGGGGGAAGTTGTCAAGGACGATCGCGATGCGGACCTGTGCCGGGTAGAGAGTGCGCAGGTAGCGGCAGAACTCCAGGAACTGGGTGCGCTTCTTGATCGGCTTGATGTGGCCGTAGAGCTTGTCCCGGGCCAGGTCCAGGGCTGCGAAGAGGTGGCGCACACCGCCGTAGCGGTTGTACGTAGCCCGCCGCCTGCGGCGCGGTTCCCGGTCGGGGTCCTTGTGCTTGCCCCCGCGTTCGGCCCACTGACGGCCGGGGTGCGGCATCAGGTTGAGCGGCCTGAACTCGTCCATGCAGAAGACCACTTCGGGCTCGCCGTCCTCGGGTATGACCTCGCCGTCGGCGATCGCGTAGAGGTGCTCGACCTGGGCCTTCTTGGCTGCGTAGTCCGGATCGCGGGAGGTCTTCCAGGTCTTCAGGCGTTGAAAGGAGACGCCTTCCTCGCGGAGCAGGATGCGCAGGCCCTCGTGGCTGATGTCGTCGACCACCCCCTCGGCAACCAGGAAGTCCACCAGCATGGTCAGGCTCCAGGTGGAGAACGGCAGGTCGTGCTCGGTCGGCTTCGACTTCGCGATCTTCTTGATCTCGCGCCGCTCGGGCAGCGTGAAGGTCTTCGGCCGGCCGCCCTTGTACTTCGGGTACAGCGAGTCGAATCCGTCCTGTGTTGAAGTTGTGGCTCACATCCCTCACCCGGTCCGCGCTCGTGAACGACACCTCGGCGATCTTCGCCACCGGCATGCCTGCGCGGACAGCAGGACCATCTGGGCCCGCCGCCATGTCACCACTGACCCGGTGCCTCTGCGGATGATCCGCGGCAGGCGCTGTCCCTCGTCATCGTCGATGTGTCGAACCGGAACTCTGTCGGCCACGCCGACCAGTTTCAGTGAACGCGCCGATCGGGATCCGGTTCCCGATCGGCGCGTCGCGGACTGCAGGCGGCGGTGTCAGCCGAGGTGTCGGGCGAAGAACCTCAGCGTGCTCTCCAGCTCGAATGCCGGGATCTCCCCGTGCTTGCCGGGGTTGGCGTGCAACGTTTTCTCGGCCGAGGCCAAGGCGTCGAACAGCGCCAAGCTCTGAACCCGCGGCACCCGCTCATCGTCCCACTGCACCAAGAACTCCACTGGGACGGTGACCCGCGCGGCGGCCTCGGCCGACGCCAGCACCCCACCCAAGCCCAGTACCGCGGCGCGGACCCGCGGTTCGGCAGCGACGAACGGAACACCGAGTCCGCATCCCAGCGAAATCCCCCAGTAACCCACCGGGCCGGCACCTACGTGCTCGAGTTGCTGAACCGCGTCCAGGACCGCCCGCCATTCCGGCACGGTCTGGCGGGCCACGAGCGCCTGGAAGCCGGCGATCAGCGGGGCCAACTCTTCACCGGCTTCCACGCGAGCCTGGTTCTCAGTCGCGATCCGGTCGTACTCCTCAACCTTCGGCCGGTCGCCATGGGCGGGAACGTCGACCGCCACGACCGCGAAACCGCATTCGGTCACGAGGCGGCGTGCACGAGCCAGGATGTCAGGGGCCTTCTTGTGCTGACCGCCACCGTGTCCCATCAAGACGAGCGGACGAGTGGCGACGGCACCTTCTGGCGTCCACAACACGCCAGGAATGTAGCCGAGGGTGAAGAGCTGTTCGCGGACGCCGTCGGACGACGTCTCAGATATGAAGCGCATAGCGGTTCATGCCTTTCGGGATGCCTCTGCGGGCGCTCCCTAGGCCATGCGAGGGAGGAAGGCCCGACCTGTCAAAGCGTTGATCGGTCTCACCTCCTCAGTTCGCAGCAGTGCACGGCGGCAGGAACGTATCACGAAGGACTCCACCCTGGCCCGGGCGGGGATGCCGACAGGACGAACGTTGTCTGATGCGGCACTGGAGGTACTTGATGTCGGTCCAGGCCCGCGAGTAGATGCACCAGTAGTCCTTGTTCGGGGGCGCCCACTGGTCCGGGGACTGATCGCCCTTGGAGCGGTTGGAGGCGGCGGAGACGGCGATCGGCTGCGCGTGGTCGAGGTCGTTGGCGAACTTCTTGCGCTTGTCGGTGCTCCAGGTGTCGGCGCCGGACCGCCAGGCGTTGGCCAGGGGGACCGGACCATGTGGTCGATGTCGAGATCGCCTGGGTGGACGGAGGAGCGGGAGCCCTTCTCGGGTCATGGGTCTGAAGTCGGTTCGGCCTGCTTGCGATCCCGACGCACGGAGACATCGGCTGTCGCGCGGCCGTATGGCGGCCGCCGAGTCTTAGAGGTCATCTCATTTGGGGTGTTCGATAGGCTATAGGCGTGGGGATCGTTGAGCGGCTGGTGCCGGATGAGCTGTGGGAGTTGTTCCAGCGAGTGGTGCCGGAGGCGCCGAGTCGGCCTCAGGGAGGCGGTCGGCGCCGGCACGGTGACCGGGAGGTACTGGCTGCGATCGTGTTCGTGGCCACGTCGGGCTGCACGTGGCAACAGTTGCCGTCCGCCTCGTTCGGCCCTTCAGGGCCCACGGCTCACCGGCGTTTCGCCGAGTGGTCGAAGGCCCGGGTGTGGGCCAAGCTCCATCGCCTGGTCCTCGACGAGCTCGGCTCCCAGGGTGAACTGGACTGGTCTCGCTGCGCGATCGACTCGGTGAACATGCGGGCCCTGAAAAGGGGGACCTGACAGGTCCGAATCCGGTGGATCGCGGCAAGTACGGCTCAAAGATCCACTTGATCACCGAGCGAACCGGACTGCCCCTGTCCGTCGGGATATCCGGCGCCAACCTGCACGACAGCCAGGCCCTCGAACCGCTCGTGCGAGGCATCCCACCCATCCGCTCCCGGCGCGGACCGCGTCGGCGACGGCCGGCCAAACTCCACGGCGACAAGGGCTACGACTACAACCATCTGCGCCGATGGTTACGCCAGCGCGGCATCCGGCACCGCATCGCCCGCAAAGGCGTCGAGTCCTCCCAGCGGCTCGGACGCCACCGCTGGACCATCGAACGCACGATGGCCTGGCTCGCCGGATGCCGCCGCCTCCACCGCCGCTACGAACGCAAAGCCGAACACTTCCTGGCCTTCACCAGCATCGCTTGCACCCTCATCTGCTATCGCAGACTCACCAAATGAGATGACTTCTTAGAGGGGCAGCGTCAGCGCGTTGAGCACATGCGGTGCATGGTGGTCAGCAGGCGCCGGCAGTTGGTGACGGCGTCGTAGATGCCGTCGAGAGGCTGGTAGCGGTAGGAGCAGTGGCGGGCGGACCAGAGTCCCTTCCAGGCTGCGTAGGGTGCCATGGCATCTGTCCACGTGCGAGGGTGCAGGGTCGCCCAACTGGTGCGTGCAGGCTGCGGCAGGCGCTGGATTTCCCGTTCCCATACTGCTCTGTCGAAGGCCGCGTTGTAGACGAGGCAGCACCGGTGCGGCCAGAGCCGTTCAGGGGTCTGGCCGTGTTTCCGTGAAGCCGCAGGCCAGTGGTTGGTACGCGGGACCGTTCCGCTGCGTCTGCCTGGCCATGGCAGGTGCCGAAACGGCAGTCGGCCGGCGGGTGATTGGCCTGACGCCGTGCTGCCCGGTCTCCTGGCTAGCGCCGGCGGGTGCGGAAGCCGCCGGGGGTGTCGCCGGTCTCGCGGGCGAAGAACTTCCCGAAGTTGGCGGGTTCGGAGAATCCGAGCATCCGGCCGATCGCGGCGACGGGCAGGTCGGTGTGGACGAGCAGACGCTGGGCCTCTAGGGCGGCGCGGGCGTCGATGAGTTCTTTGGCGGTGCGGCCGGTGGCGGCCTGGCAGGCCCGGGTCAGGGTGCGTGGTGAGTAGCCGAGTCGGGCGGCGTAGCTCTGCACGGAGCGGGTGGCGGCGAAGGAGCGTTCCAGCTCGTACCGGAAGGCACGGAAGACCTCGCCGCCGGCCCTCGCCGAGGCGGCGCGGTCCGGATGGGGCAGCCGCGCCAGGCGCAGCAGCACCGCGCCGAGGAGCTGGCGCAGCAGTGGGACGGTGAGGTCGGCGTCCGTGTCCTCCCGGCGGTCCTCCAGGGTGTGGTATTCGGCCGCGATCTCGGCCAGGGCCCGGTCGAGGACCTGGTGGTCGCCCGGGGACAGCGTCCAGCCGGCAGGGCCGAAGCCGTCGAGGAGGGACGCGAGTTGAGGCAGGCGCGGTGGGAAGGCGGCGGTGAACAGCACCAGCACGGCATCCAAGTCGGCCAGGCGGCCCTCCGCATCGGCCGGGAACCGCTGGACCTGCCCGGGCCGCAGATGCAGCAGTCTGCCCGGTGCGCAGGGCTGGGGGACGAAATCGACCATCATGGTTGCCTCGCCGCCTCGTACGAGGAGCAGTTGGTGGAAGTCCGGTCGGCTCGCGGTGCGGGCGACCGCCCTCTTCATGCGGCGGCGCAGGACGTCGTACGTCAGGACCTCGATGCCCAGCCGCGGGCGGTCGGGATTGAGGTAGGCGATGTCGATGACGTCGCGTTGTCCAACTTTGACCATGGTGGGACCCGACTCTACCTCGTCGCGGGAGCCCCTTGGCGGGGATCGTGGAGGCGTCGCCGCGACCTGCCGGCCTGTGCCGCTGATGCCCGCGGCGCGCTCGTGCATCCCTGCCCCGATGGGCACACACCAGATAAGGACCCACCCCTGTGAAGACTGCGATCACCGATCCCGCACTGCTGCCCGGAGCGTTCGAGGATGCCCTGAACGGCGGTGACGTCGAGGGCGTGCTGGCCCTGTTCGCGCCTGGCGCCACCATGCGCACACCGGCCGGCGAGGTCATCACCGGTCACGAGGCGCTGCGCCGGGAGATCAGCGGGACCGTCGCCGCCCGTGGACGGCTCACCAACATCCCCCGGCACACCCTGGTCGGCGCCGAGGCCGCGCTGCTGGTCACCGACTGGACGCTCGAGGTCACCGCCCCCGACGGCGAGCGTCTCGCCCCGACCGGCACCACCGCCAATGTCGCGTGCCGAGGCGCCGACGGCTACTGGAGGTTCGCCGTGCTCAATCCGCTCGGCACAGCCTGAGCGACGGCCTGAGCGCGAAATGCGCCGGCCTCCACCGGCCCGACGGTGGCCGTCCCGCCAGAACCGGCCGGACGGACCACCGGGGCTCCGCGTCACCGCTGGGCTGCCGGGCACCGCTGCCGTCACCACCGGGATGGTGAAGCCCCGTGATGACTCACGGAACTGCGGTCAGAACCGTTTTCAAGAATCGCCATTCAATGCTCCTGCCGCGCCTGCCGCTGTTCACACTGACGGAGGCGCACCAACTCCTGTGCGTCCTGCAGGAGTTCGGCACGGTGGACCACGACTGGGTGCCCAGGCTGCCCGCCAATTCGCCGCCGGAATCGCAGCCCGTGTCCCCTCACGCGACGCCTAGTGACCGACCCCGTCCTGTTCTTCGAGGAGTCGAGTGCCGACAGCTCCGGTCGGCGTCACACGGGCTTCGCGGCCCGCCGCCGCGCCCGGTATCTCAAAACGGAATGTCTGGCGTCCCGGAACTCGCTCCTGACGACAGCGAGGCACAGTTCGGGGAAGTCGGCGCGCAGGCTGATCTCTTCGGCGGCTCCCAGTCGTTGCCGCGCTCGGGTGCCGGTGGGCCGTCGTGGACCTGAATGATCATGTGCACAGGGCCGGTGTCGGGGGTGGGCATCACGATGGCGTTGCTGTCGGTGGCCAGGCCGCACCGCCAGCCGAAAGGCATCTCCTTCGGCCGGTCGTAGTCATCGTCGAATCCGATGAGGTTGCCGTTTTCACTCACACCGACGGTGAACGTCACTTCACGGACCAGCATGAGACAAGCCTCCTTCAGCGGAGAAGGGTGCCCCCTGGCCTCGGGAGAGAGGCGGGACAACGGGGCACCCTGTCTGGCGGGGAGTCCAGCGGCGCTCAGACGATGACGTAGAACGGGTCGCCGTCCATGACGTGCATCTTGCCGCGCCAAGCAGTGATGCGGCCGCCCTGGCTGCATGTCCGGCGGAGCCTTGGTCGGGCACACCGCCTTGCGGTTGTTTTCCTCCTGCGTCGGGTTGATCACCCGCACCCGTACCGGCTTGTCCGACTGCTGCCGTAGTAGTTGTCGCGCCGGTAGACCGCCGAGTCGTAGGAGGCGCTGCCAGGGGTGTAGCCGAGCTTGGTGAAGGAGTACGTGTGGTGCGTCTTCACCTTGGCGTTGACATGGCCCTTGGGGATTGCCCCGGTCTTGTACGAACTCACCGGGCGCACCCGGGATGACCGGCGCGGGGCGTCAGATGCTCATCGAGAGCGACGGCTGTGGCAACGGACCCCGCTTTTCAGCCTGACGAACCCTTTCGTCACACTGACGCCGTGCCTCGAATAGCCACCGCCACCTCGTCCCGGCAGGTCCGCCGCCTCACCACGACGGCGTTCTGCGGTCCGCCGGTGATCGTCGGGCTGTCGTTGCTGGCCGCCAATCCGGACTGGACAGGGCTCGGACTGGTGCTCGGGACCTTCGCTCTGATCGCGACTCTCTCGCTGATGATCACCGCTGCGCCGAACGGGTGGTTGATCGTCGGCGGGGTGATCGTGGGGATCGCCGCGCTGTCCGGGCCGGGGCCGGTGCTGCAGGCGGAGGTGATGGCGCACCAAGGGCAGCGGGTGCAGGTGCGGGTCACCTCGGTGAAGACGTACCAGGGCAAGCACGGGCCGGAGTACACCTGCCATCTGGAGCGGGTGGACGGCAAGCCGCTCAAGCACGCCGAGCTGGGCAACGACTCCTGCGACGGGCCGATGGAAGTCGGGCAGACCGAGGACGTGCTCGTCGACCCGCACGGCTGGACGGCGCCGGAGCCGACCGACACGGACTACAGCGGGATCGACATCGCCGCGTGGGCCCTGCCGGTGGTACTGGTGCTCTTCGAGCTGCTGGTCTGGCTGTCCCGGCGGGTCGGGCTGCGCCGGTTCGAGAGCCGCTGATGGCGCTGCCCGCGCGACCAGGGCGCGGGCGAGCCAGGCGTCGACGTCGGCCTCGACGTACGCCCCGGCACGGCGGGTGAGCTCGCCACGGGCGGCTTCGTCGCCCTCGCGGGGCTCGGCCTGCTCCAGTGTGCTCAGCTCGCGCAGCGCTTGGAGCTCGTCGGCGCGGGCCTCGATCCGCTGCGCTCCGCGTACGGCGGCCTCGCCCTTCGGCGGCAGCCGCGGCTTCGGCGGCGAGCTCGGCCTGGACGTGGTCGTCGGTGTCCGGGCGTACACGGTGATCAGCCGTGTGAGCAACACTTCAGGTCAATACGGCTAGGATCTGGGGCCGGATCGGCCAGGCCCCTCGTCCCTGGAGTACCGGAGCCGCAAGGACGAGCCGAAGGGCTTCGGCTGGCGCGACTTCTGGACCTGATCGTCCGCGCCCGGATCCAGACCTCAGTCCGCAGGAGGGCATCTGGTCACTGGTCAAACGCGACATCGGCAACCTCGCCGCAGCCGACCTCAGCCAGACCACCCGGGCCGTGAAGCACCGGCTCAATCAGATCCAGCACCAACCGACCTGGTCGACAGCTGCCTCACCGGCACGACCTGACCATGGACAGTTGACAGACATCACGCATTCAAAGTCTTTATCCGTTGAGCCAGTCCCCCGGGAGTAGGACCCGGACCGCTTCCAGTGCTTCCTCGGTTCGAGCCCTCACAGGCACGCAGCCCTCCTCATCCCGCAGCAGCACGTCCGCGCCGAGGAACCAGCGGGTGCCCTCGAAACCCCTGGCCGGATAGGCCGGAAACGGCAGCTGCTCGCAGCTCTCTTCGAGGATCAGCGTGTATTCGGGGTCGGGCTCGTACAGAAAGTCGCTCAGGTGCTGCGGTGCGTGCAGGGACTCCGCCAGCACCATCTCGACGGCCGTCCACGACAGGCGTTCCATCCACGGCTCCCACCGCTGGGCCTGCGGGTCGGCCAGGTCCGACAGCACATGAACTCCCGGATCAGCCTGGTCGAGATCCCTGAGCAGTACGCCCCAGCAGCAGGCGCCCTGGTTCTCTTCCCGGAAGACCAGCGCCTGGCCGCGGGCGTCGATGTAGATCTGGTCGGGGTGCAGCAGCCGATCGTGGTTGCTCGTCAGATCCTGGCGCCGCCCGAGCAGCCGGTACATCTCGCCGAGGGCGGTCGGCAGGCTTACGCCGAGACGTTCCTCCGCTCGTGCGAGGTCCTCCTCGGTGCAGCCGTCGCCCTCGGTGAGCGGCTCCACCCATGCGTGCGTGAAGTCACGGACGAAACGCCACGCGGCCTCGCGGTCCGCGCGTGCATCCTCCAGGCCTTGGCGAACATCGAACGTCTGCGTCATGGCGCAGACCCTAACCGCCGCCCCTGACACCGCCTCGGACCGCACCCCTGCGGCGGCCTGGCCAGCGCGGGCCCGGCCGGCCCTTCATCGGGCGGGGAGCACCGTCGGAAGCGCTCAGCGGCGAATCGTTGATGGGATTTCGGCCGGCAGGAGATACGGCCGATGCACCGCCGTCGCAGGCAGTGCATCGCGTTCCACGGCCTATTCGCTCTGGGCTCGTGCCTTGTTGATGGCGGCTTGAAGCTGAAGCCAGGTCGGATCCGTCGCGCCGGCCGCGGTCACGGTCGCCAGATCGTCGGCTTCCCATGTGCGGGTTCCGTCGGTCAGGACGAGGTGCGTCTCCAGGTCGTCGCCGTCGTCCGGAATCTCGGCCGTGGCCTCCGAGAACGCAATGGCTGCAGCCCTGGAGATGTCCCTGCTTGTGGTGCAGGTCTGCGTGGAGCCGGAGAGCACGGACAAGAGCACCAGATCTCCCCCACTGCCGGCAACGAGAACTTCGCCTGTCGCCGTGGCGGCCAGCGCGGACAAGCGGGACCCGGTCAGCGCATCGTGCTCGACCGCTTGCCGGGTTTGAAGGTCAACCTCGACCAGCGCCCCCGCGGGCGTGGCGATCCACAGCACGCTCGGTCGCGCTCCGAAGGCGATGTTGTGACGCGACCAGGCTTGCATCTGTTGACATCCTCCCGGCCCTGAAGGGACCGGGATTCCTTGGTCAGGTGGCTTGGCCGGTCGCCCGGCTGCCGGGTTCCTGCTTCACGGACTGGCCAGTGCCGAGGTCTCCACAGGCTGACACGGGCTGCCCGCCCGCGTGTCGGATGTTCTTGGCCGCGTTGACGTCGGCGTGATCGACGTTGCCGCATCCGGGGTTCTTGCACACGAAGACCGATTGGCTCTCTCGGTTTCCCTCGGTGACGAACCCACAGGCGTGGCAGCGTTGCGACGTATACGCGGGATTGACCTTCACCAGCGTCGTTCCCGTGTACCGGGCGGCCCTGGTGAGGGCGAGTTCAAGGCGGTGCCACCCCTTATCGAGGATGGCCCGGTTGAGTCCTGCCTTCTGGCGGACCCGGCGGCCGGGCTCGGCCACGGTTCCCGACGCCGAGGCGGACATGTTCTTGACCCGCAGGTCTTCGAGGACGACCAGGGCGTTCTTCCGCACCAGGTGTGCGGCCGTTTTCGCGCAGAAGTCTCCGCGCCGGTCCGTGACCCGGCCCATGATCCGGCCCATGGCGGTGACCGTCTTGCGCCGGTTCGCGCTGCCCCGCTTGGAACGGGCGAGGCGCTGTTGCAGCCGCCGGTAGCGGGTGCTCTCGCCGGGCGTGATGAACTCCCCGTCGAAAAACTCGCCGTCCGAGGTGACGGCCGCCGCAGCAACACCCCGGTCCACCCCTACGGCCGTGCCCGGCAAGGCGTGCAGGTCGGGGGTGACCGCGCCGTCGTCCACGAGGAACGACACGAACCAGCCCCCGGACTTCTCGGACACGGTCGCGGAGCGGATCTCACCACCGAGCGGGCGCGACCAGCGGAATCGGACCCAGCCCAGCTTCGCCAGCTTCACTCTCCCCCACGTGCGGCCCAGCCGCTCCACAGTGACCTGCTTGGAGTCGGGGAAGCGGAATGAGGGGGACCAGCGGGCCTTGGACCGCCACTTCTCACACTGCTCTGCCTGTTCGGCCGTCAGCTCAAGCCGGTACCTGCGACCCGACAACATAGGCCCCCCACGCCAACTGATGTGATGACGCTAGCGTGGGCCACTGACAACGCAGCGAACTCCGCCGCTTCGCGGCTCCGGCACGAGGATGAGCCAACCCCGCCCTCAAGTACGGGGCTTGCGCTCAAGAATCCGGTCAACGCCCCTCTCGGAGCCGCCGTCCCCGCGGTGAGTTTCTCACCACCCGACGGAGCTCTGCTGGCCGCGGCGGGCGACGACGGGGTGGTACGGCTGTGGAACATGGGGAGCCGTCAGCCAGTCGGTGACCTACTCACCGGCTGCGACGAACCACTGCGCGCGGTCGCGTTCTCCCCGGATGGCAGCCTCCTGGCGAGTGCCGGCGACGACGGAGTCGTACGGCTGTGGAACCCCGCCACCGGACAGTCGGCCGGTAATCTCCCCACCTGCTGCGACGGGCCACTGCGCGCGGTCGCGTTCTCCTCCGACGGCACCCTCCTGACGAGTGCGGGTGACGACGGGGTGGTGCACCGGTGGGCCCTGAGAGTCAACGGCGCGTGAACAGTGCGGCATACCGGGAGCCGAAGCGACCCCGGCCCGGACCCGGCCGATGCCAGTCGCCGGGTGGGCCACATCGCGCTGGAGACAGTTGACGCGGACGCGGCGAGCCGCCTGATCGCCCAGCGCGCCGCACCGATCGCCGCGGAGAGCCAGCCGCGACGCCCTCTGTTGATCCCGGCCGTTGACGCCGGGACAGGTCAAGCCACTCCTGTGGGACGTCACCGCGGGCGTCCCACTGCTGCGCGCGGTCGCCGCGTCCAGGGCCTCCCCGGGAGTCGAGCCTCCCGTCGCCGACGACGGCCGCCGCTCCCTGGACGGCGCCTTGCGAGACGGCACCGACATCCACCTGGCGGCCGGCACCTGCACCGTGGCGGTCATCGATCCGCTCGCCCACCGCCACCCCCACCCCACGAACGAGGGCGCCCACCTCGTGGCCCCCCGCGGCCGCGGTGCTCCTGTTGGACGCCGAGCAGGGCGACCCCGAGACGGGGACAGCGGCCTAGCAGGCCGGCACGGCCCAGGCCGGCACGGCCACTGAGGAACTGCCCGCCGAGAAAACCCGTTGCGAGTGACCCGCATCGGATGTCTGATTGATCGGCCGCCGATCAGGGGAGGGAACATGAGGACGTCGCTGCCCACCCCCTCGTTGCACACCGCTCGCCTTCGACTGCGTGCCTTCGAAGACGCGGATGCCGACGACCTCTTCGCACTGCACAGCAGCGCCTACGTGCTGCGCTACTGGGACGCGCCACCGTGGAGCGAACCCGTGCGCGCCGAGAAGTTCATCACGGCTTGCCGGCAGATGGCACATGAGGGCACCGGGGCGCGGCTGGCCGTAGATCGAGTCTCCGACGGGGCGTTCATCGGCTGGTGCAGCCTGAACAGGTGGAATCCCGACTACCGCAGCGCGTCGCTTGGCTACTGCTTCGACGATGCTGCCTGGGGCCACGGCTACGCGACCGAGGCCGCGCACGCTCTACTGCGGTGGGCATTCGACACGCTGGACCTCAATCGCGTCCAAGCCGAGACCGATACGCGCAACGCGGCTTCTGCCCGCGTGCTGGAGAAGCTCGGCTTCGTACGTGAAGGGACGTTGCGGGAAGACTGCGTCGTCAACGGCGAGGTCTCTGACTCGTGGGTCTACGGGCTGATCAGGCGGGAGTGGCAGCCGTTGTCCGAGCCGGTACCCGCCCACTGAGCTCCGCTGCCCGGCACCCGGTATCGGCTGACCCCAAGCAACTGATCACTGCGCCTCATCCACGCACAACGCGAACCTAACAATGGGTTACATACCGGGCCCCGTGTCAACCGCCGGTCCGGCCAGTCGGCTGCGTTTGGCCGGGTTCAGGACCGTGCCCTGGAGGTGGCCTGGGCGCAGACAGCGCACTACCGAACGGAGATTCAGGCTTCCCCCGCCGCGTCATCGCCGTCGTACACCGCGTCGGCGATCCTGATCAGCTCTGCCGGGAAGAGTTTCGCCATCACCGGCAGCGGAGTCAGCCATGATCCCAGCACGAATGCTCTGCCCAGCAGATGCCCGGCGTGCGGGGTTCCGACGGCTTCAGCCGCATTGACCAGCGCCTGTGCCTGCTTCTGCGGGTCGGGGATGGCTAGGGCGAGTTGTTCGGCCTGCAGGTGCTCGCCACGGGTGGCCACTGCCAAGGACACGTCAGCCAGCGCTCTCTCGCGCCAGTACTGATCGGTGTTGGCGCGGGCGAGCTGTTCGGCATGCTGGTTCTCACCAGCGACGGCCATCGCCCGGGCCACCACCGCCAGCGCCCAGTGTTTGCGCATCTCTGTGTCCATGGTGTGGGCGACCCGCTCGGTGTCAGAGGCCAGTCGGCCGGCTCGCTGTTGCCGGCCGAGAGCGGCGAGCGCCCCGACCACCGAGTCCAGCGCCCGGACCTGAGCCAGCGGGTCCTTGCACTTTCGCGCCGACCGCTCGGCCTCCTCTACCAGCCGGCACGCCAGCTCCGCCTCTCCGGCAGCCGCCGATTCAGCAACCGTCGACAACGCGCGCGCCCGATGTTCACGGTCGTGGATGGTTCGCGCGACCCGTTCGGCCCGTGCATGGTCTCCGGCTGCGGCCACTGTTCCGGCCAGTTCAGCCAGCGCATTAGCCCGCTTCACCGGGTTGGTGATGGTTCGCGCGGCCCGTTCAGCCAGCCCGTGCTTGCCGGCGGCCGCCGCTGCACGGGTCACGTTCGCCAACGTCCACTGCTGCGCGTTCGCATCCGTCATGGCTCGGGCGAGCTGTTCGGCTTCGGCGACCAGTTGACCCGCCAGCTGAAGCTCCCCGGCGGCGGCCGCCACGCCGGCCGCACTGGCCAGAGCGTCTACCTGCTCACCCCGGTGAACGAAGGTTCGGGCGACCTTGGCCGCCTGAGCGTAGTTGCCGGCCGCAGCTTCCGCCGCCACCACCTCGGTCAGCGCCCGCACGCGGTGGATCGAGTTCACCACGGTTCGGGCGATCTGCTCGGCCCTGTCGGCCAGCCGGCGCGCCCGCTGCTGCTCTCCCGCCCGGGCCACCGCCTGCGCCATCTGAGCGAGGGCGACCACCTGCCGGCGCGGATCGGTAATGGTTCGCGCGGTCCGCTCCGCCTCGTCGGCCAGCCGGTGCGCCCGCTGGTTCGTGCCGCAGGTCACCGCCGCGGAGGCCACCTCGGCGAGCGCCGGGACCTGCTGAGTCAACTCGGTGATCGTTCGCGCGGTCCGCTCGGCCTTGACGGTCAGTCGGAGCGCCCGCTCATGGTCTCCGGCGGTCTTTGCCGCGGCAGCCACGTCGGCCAGCGCCTGTACCTGTTCGGCCGGGGCGGTGACGGCACGCGCGATCTGCTCGGCCTCCGCAACCAGGCTGCGCGCCTGCTGGTGGCCGCCGGCGGCGGCGACCGCCCCGGCCACCCGGCACAGCGCCCTCACCCGCCATCTCGACGGCGTGCCGATACGGGCCACCTGTTCGGCCTCCACCACCAGCCTGCTCGCCCGCTGATGCTCACCGGCAGCGGCCCGCACTCCCGCCGCCCTGGCCAGCGCCCAAGCCGCCCGATGCGGGTACTCACTGACGTGCGCGATCCCTTCCGCGATGGCAGCCAACTTGCCCGCCCGCTCATGCTCACCGGCAGCGGCCATCGCCTGAGCCACCTCGGTCAGCGCCCATGCCCGCTCGTCTGCTTGGGCGATCGTTCGGGCGATCCCTTCGGCCCTGTCACGCTCCCCTGCTGCGGTCAGCGCCTGCACCACTACGGTCAGCACCGATGAGCGCCTGCCCCTCGTGCTGATGTCTCGGGCAATCCGCTCGGCCTGCTCTGGTGCTCCCGCAGCGGCCATCGCCCGGGCCACCTCCACCAGCGCCTCCTCCCTCTCGTGCGTGATGAGCATCGCCCGGGCCAGCCGTTCGGCTTCCGCCGCCAGCATGCCGGCCCGCCCACGCTCGCCCGATTCGGCGGCCACCCCGGCCACGCCTGCCAGCGCCCGCACCTGCTGGAGCGGGTCGGTGATGGCCCGGGCCAGCGCTTCAGCGCGCTGGGGGCGGCCGAGACAGGCCCACACGGCAGGGAGGCCGGCGGGCACACCGGCGTTCCGCGACTCGAGCAAGCCGCGGTGATGCGACAGCCTCGCCAGCAGGTACAGGTCCGGCTCCGGACAGTCCAGGAGCAGCTTCTGACTCGTACCGATCTCGGAAAGGGCGGCGGTGTCTCCGACGAGCAGGTCGAGCATCCGGTCGTGGCGGGCGGAGTCGAGGGCCAGCGCGGCCAGGCGCGCGGTGTCGCCGGCTCCGGCCAGCATGCGCGGGTAGCCCAGCAGCAGGTATTCGGGGGTCTGCCTCGGCCACGGCGGACGGCCGCGAGCGGTGCGGGTGCGGTAGCTGTCGGCCCAGACGTGTATGCGGTGCCTGTACCGGGCCAGGCGGGCGTCACCGATGTAGTGGCTCGCGGCGTTGTGCAGTTCCTCATGCCCGAGCAGGTACACCTGCGGGCTGCCGAAGTCCCGGGCAGGCCTGGTGGTGAAGGTACGCCCGGCCACCGTGTGCAGAACTTCCTCGACGGTCACCAGATCCGCGCGGGTGAGCTCACGCAGGTCCGGACCGGACAGACCACCCCGGGCAGCAGTCAGCAGGCCCAGCAGGTCCCGCTCGACCGGACGACCCGCAAGGAGGCGCTTGAGTTCGGACTGGCTCAGGCGCTGCACATCCCTCGCATACGAAGAGTCACCCAGCAGTCGAATGACGCCCGGCGAACGCAGCGGATGCCAGTCCGGTACATCATCGGGGATCGGGGGGTTCAGCCGACTGGCGACAATGACCCGCATTCCGGCCGGAGGCCGACCGGGCAACAGCCCGGCAATGCTGTGCGCCCACGCTCCCGTGGTCACGCTGCGGTCCTCGTCCAGGCCATCGACGACCAGCACCAGGCGCCCGCCCGCCGCACGGCACGCGGTCGCGGCCTGAGCGAGCAAGTCGAGAAGGGCCGCCTCCCCGGCAGCCTCGCCCCCGCCGACGGGGAGGTCCGCGCCGAGCAGCGCGCACAACTGCTCCGTCAGCGAGGCCGTGAACGCGTCGCGTGTGTCCTGCGCGGCCAGGCGGGCGGTAATGAAGAACGACACCATCCACACGCGACCGGCAGAGAGCAAGGCGGGCGCATTGAGCACGAAAGTGGAGAGCAGCGCGGACTTGCCGGCCCACGGGCCGGCCCGCCACCACACGTACGGACCGCAGCGCTCGTCGAGGCAGAAGTCGGCCAGTTCGGCCATCTCGGTCTCCCGACCCAGCAGCTCGGGTGGTGCGATCCGCTCGACCTGCCGCAGGTAAGCCGACCGCACCGGCCGCCGCGCGTGCGACGCACGGTCGCGAAAGACCGACACCATCACGTTTCCGGTGACGTGCCCGAAAACGGTGCCGCCACCCTGCCCGTCGACGTGCCGGGACACCAAGCCGGCTGACGCGGCGGACGGACTCGGTAACGCAACCCCGTCCAGGCCCTCCGGCGCGCCGGGTACGGTCAGCGGCGCGACCGGCCCGGCCCGAAAGGGTCCAAGCCACCGCCATCCGCACCACGGTCGACGTGCACGTCCCCGCCGACCTGCCCGAAAGCGATCCCGCCACCGCTGGCCTCGGCGTGAGCGTCCCCGGTGAACACCGCAGAGCCGGCACCCGCAACCACCGAGCCGCCAAGATCCCGCTCAGCCGCACGCACCCGGGCCACCAGCCCAGTGACCGTCCGCCCGAACTCGTCGTCCTTGAGAGCCGCCGCCGTGACCGCCAACTCCACCTGCTGCCGGGTCAGTTCACTGATCTCCCCGTCACCAGCGCGGCCCTCCTCAGCCAGATCGTCCAGCACAGGATGAGCGCCGAGCTTGGCGGCCACCACCGCATGCAGCTGCTCCAAGCCCGCATCGAGCACCGAATCAACCTCGGCATCCACACCCCCAGCCACCCGCCGAGCCTTACGCAGCACCCACGCGACCACATACCCGGCCACCACACCGGCCTCGACCACCATCGCGACGACGCCCCCTCCCGCGTACCGCTCAACCCGCTACAGACAGACCCCCACCAATCCCTCGCCCCACGAAACCCGCCCAGCAGCACTCAGACGGGGAGTGTTCCTGGTTCGGGTCACGTTG
Source organism: Streptomyces sp. NPDC001852 (assembly GCF_042891825.1). Lineage (NCBI taxonomy): Bacteria > Bacillati > Actinomycetota > Actinomycetes > Kitasatosporales > Streptomycetaceae > Streptomyces > Streptomyces sp. NPDC001852. The sequence continues at coordinate 35,864 of NZ_JBIATN010000025.1, read as the reverse complement.
GGGGGCGGAGGCTGCGGAGCCGGATGACCGCGCCGGAGGTCTGGTTGCATGGTGCCCCATGAACGCCATAGTCACGAGCGTTATCGCGGTCCTCGGCACGCTGCTGGGCTCGACGGTGACGCATGTCTTCCAGCAGCGATCAGCACGGCGCACGGAGCAGAGCAGCCGCAAGGAGCGGCTGCGTCAGGAGCGGCTGAACATCTACGGCACGTACGCCGGGCTGCTCGTCGAATTCCGCCAGGCCATGCTGCACCACTGGTTCTGTGAGCACGAGGGCATCGACGCCGACGACGAAATCGCCCTGCGCAGAAGTTCGTTCGAGCTGCGCTCCAGCACGCAGCACGCCCTGTTCCAACTCCAACTGATCACCGATGAGCCCGAGCTCATCGCCGTCGCGGTCGACGCTTTCACGGCGGTCGGCAAAATCGATCGCGCAGAGGATCGCAGTGACGTCGTCGCCCGGCGGGACGCGACTCGGGACTTGATCGACGCCTTTGTCGGCGCGGCACGCCGGCACGTCTAGGCATTCCCTGATCCGGATCAGGGTGTCCGGATCTGGTTTCCGGCACGCCAGTGCGAGCTGGTAGAACGACCGGTGTGACGCGTGCGGAACTCACCATGACGAGTGGGAATTGACCGAGTCATTCCTGGAGATGGGCAGGTTCGGCCCGTACCCCCCGCACGGGTGAACCTCGCAGCGTCGCCCAACCCGCCATCCGGGCAGGCCCCCTGGGCTCAGCCCACCGCTGAATGCCCGTCCGGTCGTAGCCGAGAGACGGCATGAAGAGGTGCGTAAGGACTGCCGTAAGTCGGCAATGAAACGGCGCACCCCGCCATGTCAGGATTCCGTCAAGTCGGGGATCGGCGACAGGTGACCGGGGACGGCGCGCGTGGTCCGGCCGGCCACGAGTGAAGGGTGTGGCGGTGGGACTGCAGCACACGGCGGGCGGGCGACGGCGGCACAGCACGATCGGTGCCCCACAGGCCGCCTTGGCAGTGCTGATGGTGGGTGGAGCGGCCCTGGGAGCGCTGCTGCTGCACCCCGACACGGGCCTGTTGGCCCAGGGCCGCGGGCCGCTCGGCGGCAACCCCGTCCTCGTGGTCGGCCTCGCCCTGCTGTCACTGCTTGGCGGCTTGGCACTGCGCGAGAAGTACCAGGAGCAGGTCGGCGCCGCCTGGGAACTCAACCTGGTGGAACAGCGGGTGGTTGACGGCGTGAGCCGCGTCCTGCTGGCCGCGACGCTGGTCGTCCCGCTGCTCGTGCTGGTCCTGCACCAGTTCGGTTCGTCCGGCAGCAGCCACGGGGGCGGCCACGAGTCGTCACCGCTTCCCAGCCCGCGGCAAGACCCGGTGCCCACCCTGCCACCCGCACAGCGTGCCGGGCACGCCGGCCACAGCATGCACTTCGGGCTGACGCGTATCCTGCTCGGTCTCGGTATCGCCCTGCTTGTCGCGGTCGTCATGATCGCCGGGCTCCATCTGTGGCGGTATCTGACCCGGCCGCCGGCGGCCGAGGCCCCGGCCACGTACGCGACGCTCGACCACGAGCAGGAACGCCTGGCCCAGGCCGTGGACTCCGGGCGCCGTGCCCTGCTGGACGCAACCGACGCTCGCGCAGCCGTCATCGCCAGCTATGCGGCCATGGAGGAGTCGCTCGCCGACTCCGGCGTAACCCGGCGCGCCTCGGACAGCCCGCAGGACCTGCTGGAGCGGGCCGTCGCCGACGGCCTGCCCACCGGGGCGGCCGCCGCCGCGCTCACCGCGCTGTTCCGCGAGGCCCGTTACTCCACGCACCCGATGGACTGCGGCCACCGCGACCGGGCCGCGGCCGCGCTCGCCGAGATCGCCGACGGCCTGCGCTCGCCGACTTCTGGACCCGAAGCCGTGACGGGTACATCGTGAAGGCGCCCACCCGGATACGGGCCGTCGTCAACTCCGTGCTGCCAACGCCCGGTTCCGTACGCCACTCGCTGGCCGTACTGGGCACTGCCGCGGTCGCGGCCGACGTGCTGCTCGCCCTGGCCGACGGTGCCGCCGCGGCCGCCACCGGCCTCGCCCTCATCACCGCGGTCGCGCTGGCCCTGGGGCGCTTTGCCGCGGGCAGCGCCGCCCAGGACAGCGGCTGTCGCAGGCCGGTGCGCCTGCTGGACAGCCGGGCCCCGGCGCTCGGCGAGTGGCAGCGCATCGTGGCCAAGTCCCTCGCGGGCGACGCCGAAGCGCATCTCGACACCGTCATGCGGCCGCAGTTGCAGCGGCTGTTCGCCGCCCGACTGGCCGAACGGCGCGGCGTGGCGATGTACCGGAACCCGCAGCGGGCCCGGGCGCTGGTCGGAGCTGAGCTGTGGCCGTGGATCGACCCCGAGGCGACCGCTCCGCAGCGCACTCTCCCCGAGCCCGTCCTGCGCTCCCTGCTCGACCGCCTGGAAGCCCTGTGACCGGTGGCGCTGTGGCCGACCCCGCAGCCCGCGCACCCCGACCCCGCCCTGTGAGGAACCGACCGTGACCAGCCCGCAGCCCATCCCGGACCACGACACCCTGACACCCCGGCAGGCAGGGGAACGGGCCGCGGCCGTGCTTGACGAGATCCGCACGGCCGTGGTCGGCAAGGCGGAGCCGCTGGCGCTGGTGATGCTCGGCATCCTCGCCGGCGGCCATGTCCTCATCGAGGACCTGCCGGGACTCGGGAAGACGCTTTTGGCACGCTCCTTCGCCACCACGCTCGGCCTGGACTTCCGCCGCATCCAGTTCACCCCCGACCTGCTGCCCTCCGATGTCACCGGCGCTCCGTTCTACGACCAACGGACCGCAGACATGGTCTTCCGGCCCGGACCGGTCTTCACCCACCTGCTGCTCGCCGACGAGATCAACCGCACCCCGCCCAAGACCCAGGCCGCGCTGCTCGAGGCGATGGCCGAGTCCCAGGTGTCCATCGACGGAACCACCCGGTCGCTGCCGGAGCCCTTCGTGGTCGTCGCCACCGCCAACCCCATCGAGTACGAGGGCACGTACACCCTGCCCGAGGCCCAGCTCGACCGGTTCCTGCTGCGGGTTCGGATGGGCTATCTGACGGCGTCCGAGGAGGCAGGCATGCTGCGCGCGCGTATCGATCGGGCGGCGCCCGAGGCTGTGCTGCGTACGCTCAGCGGACCGGGCGAGGTGCTGGCCATGCGGGCCGCCGTCGAACGCGTCGAGGTGGACGACGACCTGCTGGAGTACGCCGTCTCGCTGGTCGGCGCCACCCGGGCCCACCCGCATATCCAGGTCGGTGCCTCTCCGCGCGGCGGCCTGGCCTTGGTGCAGCTCGCCCGTGCCCGTGCCGTCCTGGACCTGCGGGACTATGTGACCCCGGAGGACGTCAAGTCCGTGGCGGTGCCGGCCCTCGCGCACCGCGTCACCCTCAAGCCGGAGCTGTGGGTCCGGCAGATCGACGGCGACGACGTGATGCGCGAGATCGTGCAATCCGTGCGCGCCCCGCAGACCTTGCCGCGCACGCCGGTCGTGTCATGACAGAGCCGGCACCGGCCCGCAGAGCGGCCGCCGCCGTTCAACGGGCCCTGGACGGCCGTCACGACGTGACCGCCGAACCCCCGCCGCCGCCCCCGCCCGGCTGGCGCACCGGTGAACGCGCCCTGCGGCTGGGCACGTTGGCCGTCGTCGCGCTGGCGGCCGCGCTGGTCACCGGGCGCCCCTGGGTACTTGCTCTCGCCGCCGCCCCCCTGGTGATGCTCGCCCTTGCCCTGCCGAGCGGGCCGCGCCCGGAGGCGGTGACGGCCGAGGCCGAGGTGGAGCCGCGGCGGTGCTTCGAGGGCGAGCAGGTGACGGTGCGGATCGCGGTGGCCTACGACGGTGAGACCGGCCGCCTGGACCCCGGCGTCACCCTCGGCCACGGGGTTCGGCTCGACCACCTCGCGGTGGGTCCGCACCGCGTCGATCTCGTCCTGACCGCGCAGTGCTGGGGTCGCTGGACGCTCGGCACGGTCGACGTCGACGTCTACGACCGCGGCGGGCTGGCCCGGCGCACCGTGCGGGCCGATCTCGGTGAGGTCGCTGTCTTCCCGCTGCCCCAACACGCCCGCCTCACGCCCATACCGGTCCGGCTGCCGCAACGTCTCGGCGAGCACACCGCCGTGCAGCGGGGCGAGGGCGTCGAGGTCACCGGCGTGCACCCGTATGTGCGCGGCGAACGTCAGCGGCGGATCCACTGGCCGGCCAGCACCCGCCGCGGCACCCTCCAGGTCCACCAGTTCGTCGCGGAGCGCACCGCCGACACCGTGGTGCTGCTGGACGTGCTCGCCGACGTGGTCGACCCCGTCACCGGCGCGTCCTCGCTCGACGAGACCTTCCGGGCCGCTGCCGGGCTGGCCCGCGCCTACCTGCGTACCCACGACCGGGTCGGCGTCGTGTCGGTGGGTGGAGCGACCCGCTGGCTGCAACCGGGCAGTGGCCAGGGGTACTTCTACCGCATGGTGGAGAGTGTGCTGGAGGTCCGCAAAGACCTCGCGTACCGCACGGAGGGACTCAGCCTGCTCCCACCGCCCGCGTTGCCCGAAGGAGCGCTCGTGTACGTCATCACGCCGCTGACCGACCAGCGGATTTTCGACATCCTGCACCAGGTGCGCGGACGGGCCAACCCGATGGTCGTCATCGAGATCCCCACTGGCGACCCAGTCGTGGAACCCGGTGACACCGAAGCGGAACTCGCGCTGCGGCTGTGGCGGGCTGACCGTGACGCCATGCGCTTCGCCTTGGTGAAACGCGGCATCGCGGTCGTCGCCCACCGACCCGGCGAGACCCTCGACCTCGCCCTTGCGTCGCTGCTGCGCACCCGCATCCGCGGGGGGACCCGATGACCACCGCCCCCGCCCGGATCGCCCGGCCAGGCCCGCGCCCCGCCGGCAGCCGAGCCGTCCTGCTCATCGCACGTCTCACCTCCCGCATCACCGACCGCTTGCTCGGAACGGCCCTTGCCGTCGCCGCCTGCAACCCGCCGGCCGCCCTGCACGCACCACTGCTCGTCAGGGTGCTGGTCCTGGGGGTGGCGACGGCCGCCTGGTGGGCCGCCCCGATGGTCGACGCGCGCCCCGTCCTGACCTCCATGCGCTGGCGGACATTCGCGGCCCGCCGCAGGACGACCGTGCTGCCGGCCGCGGCGATCGCGGTCGCCGCGGCCACCGGCCCCGCGCTCTGGCTGGTCGTCTGCATCGCCGCCCTTCTGATTGCCTACCTGCTCGTAACCGACGCCTGGACAGCCGGTGCCACCGCCCCTCCCGGCCACCCGCAGGCGACACCCGCACTGGCGGCCGCCGCCGCGACCGCAGTGGTGCTGCTCGCTGCCCAGGCACCGGTCGCAGACTCCTCATGGGCACGTCTGCCCGCCTCACTCGCCATCGCCGCGACCACGGTCTGCCTGGTACTGGCGCTACGCGCCCGTCGCAGCCCGCCCGGTTGACCGCCGGGACCACTGGTGAGTTCGGCTCATCTCGGTGACACCCCAAAGATGGTCAGGGGTGAGAGGCTGGGGCTGCCTGCATGACAATGCGAACACCCTTCCGGTGAGCCATCTATGCTGGTCCGCAGCATCACAGGGGGAAGGGATAGCCGATGGACTGGTTCTGGTGGGTTCTCATCGCCTTTTGGACGGGTGGCTTCGCGTGGGCGGCCGACAACATCCGCACCGCACTGCGTAATCGCCATGAGCGCAAGCTGCAGTTGCTGGAGGCGGCAAGACAGGAACGTTTGGCCGTCGAAGCAGCGAACAAGTCTCCGGAGCCAGTGTGCGGATGCACGCACCATCTCGCCAAACACGACAAGCAGGGCCAGTGCCACGAGCGCGTCGAGGTACCAGTGGCCTGGGACGAGAACAAGAAGCCGCTGCGTTACGAGGCTGGTCAGTGCAACTGCCAGCAGTATGTGGGACCGCAGCCTCTGTCGCAGGTGTTCGCGGAGGACCTGACAGATCTCGCCTGACCAGGATGGCGAGGCCACTGTCGTACATGACGCTGGGGACAGTTGGTCGCCAGTGGGATGGGGATTCCCGGCGGCTCTCTTCGTTGCCTACGGTGGCCGCATGGGTGGGCACGGTGTTTCCCGGCTGTGGCTGGTCCGCCTGATGGACTCCGACGCCGCCACCATGACCCGCACCGTCCGGCGCCTGTAACAGGCTGGCTTCGTCCGCCGCCGCCCCGACCCCACCGACAGACGCGCCTCACTCATCGAGCCCGCAGCTGCAAGCCACGCCCTGCGCCGCGAGGTCGAGCCGGGCTGGAGCCAACGCGAGGAGCTCTCGACCGCTGGTATGTCCGCCGACGAGCGGATCGCGGCCCTGCTCACCCTGGAATGCCTGGAGCACAACCTCGTTCAGGCGGCCGCCGATCCCGCGGGCGCAGACGCGGAGCGTTAACACTTTGACGGCGCCGATCCGCTCCGACGGTCGGTCCCCGGCTCCCTGTTTCTTGTGAAGGCCGCACTCCCGCACCATGCGGTGCACTCCGCGACGGTGGAGTCCACTCCTTGCCGAGTGGGTCGAGTGGGTGCGGTGCATCGTCGGTGCGCGCCGCAGCATCGGGTACCCGGCATCGGGTGCACTCAGTGGCCGGCCTCCCGGCCGCCGTGCGGGCCGGGCTGCTGCGGACGGTGCGCCCGCTGGTCGCCCTCACGCACGGGGTGCCCTGCGTCGGCATCGTACTGTTCGGTGTAACGGGCTGTGCGGGCGCGGGAGTCGTCGGCCCGCCTTGGCGAACGCGTCCTGGAGATAACGCAGCCGCTCGGCCGTGAAGAGAGGGTGAGCTTCTCATCTGCTGTGATGCGTAGTTTTCGGTGCCCTGAGGATTCCGTCATCGGTGCGGCACGAGCACGCCTGCGGCGCGGAGCTTGGCCTCGGTGAGCGCGGTCAGGCGGGCCGCCACCGGGGCTTGGTCCTCGCGGTGGTTGTTGATCAGTTTGTACTGGACCGAAGCCTTGGCCCATGCCTGCAGGCTGGCACGATCCCCCAGCAGCGTGGGGTTGGCGAGGTAGTGGTCGGCCATGGCGGTCGCGAGTTCTTCGATCCTCGGGTCGTCCGGTTCCCAGGTCTCGGCCTCCCAGCCACGCTTGGTCAGTTCGATGTACTCGGGGTCGTCGAGGCCGTGTTCGAGCTGGGTCAGGAAGCCGTCGAAGCCCTCCGGCACCAACGCCCGGGCCAGCACCAGGGCCTCGCGTTGTGCGGCCACGTACTCGGGGCTGAAACCGAGGCCCGGCATCCGGTCCAGGATCGCGCAGGCGCGGTCGGGCAGCAGGGCCCGGTCGCCGTCGGCGAGCCGGTGCAGCGTGTCGCGGCGGGCTGCCAGCTCATCGATGCGTTCGGTGAGCTGCCGCTCGACGTCGGCGAGCGCGGCGCCGAACCGCGCGGCGTCGGCGTCGAGCAGGGAGCCGATCTCGGCCAGCGGTACGCCCGCGGCGGCCAGCGTCCGTACCTGCACCAGCTGCAGCAGCTCGCCAGATCCGTACCGCCGGTAGCCCGAGCTGTCACGTTCCGGCTCCGCGATCAGGCCGAGCTTGTGGTAGTGCCGCACCGTCTTCACCGTGACGCCGACGAACGCCGCCGCCTGCCCGATCGTGACTCCGTTCCTCATCGGCCCAGCTTGCCGCAGAACACCTCGGCGACCAAACGCTGTTGGGCGGTCCGGAATGCTGGTGCTATCGACAGGTCGGCGTCGTCCACCCAGGTCAGCCCGGCGGTCAGGGTATGGGTGCCGTCGGCGGTGCTGTACATCAGCGCCGCCGAGCCCATGGTGGCACCGTTGTGCTGGAAGATGGTGCCGCCCTCTGTTTCCTGCGCGAACACCCCCAGGCCGTAGCCGACGGTCGCCTCCGGCGTGCGCATCTCGGCCAGCAGCTCGGTCGGCAGGAGCTTGCCGGCCATCAGCGCGGAAAAGTACGTGTGCAGGTCCCGAGTGGTCGAGATCATGTCACCACCGGCTCCGACCCAGGACGGGTTCTGTCGGGTGACATCGACCGTCCGCTCCTGCCCGGCGTCCTCGTAGCGGTAGTAGCTGTGGTTGTGCGGCTCGGGGATTTCCGGCGAGGCGCCCGGTGCCACGGTGCCGGTCATCCCCAGCGGGTCCAGGATCAGCCGCTGCAACTCTTCGGCGAACGATTGGCCGGTGACCTTCTCGATCACCAGCCGGGCCAGCACGTAGTTGGTGTTGGCGTAGCTCCAGCCCGTACCCGGCGCGAACCGCGCCGGCTTGGACAACGACAGCCGCACCAGCTCCTCGGGCAGGTAGGTCTTGAACCGGTTGTCCACCCACTCCTTGCCCTGCCAGGGGACACCCAGCACGATCGTCCCGTCCTCGTAGAGTTCGCCGGTGTGGTTGAAGATCCCGCTGGTGTGCTGCAGCAGCATCCGCACGGTGATCCGCCGGTCGAGACCGAACTCGGGCAGGTAGTCATCGGCCGGGGCGTCCAGGCCGATCCTGCCCTCGTCCACCAGCAAGAGCACCATGGTGGCGACGAAGTTCTTGGTGCTGCTGCCGATGCGGAAGTGCCCATTCTTCAGGGGCTCGGCGCTCTGACCCAGCTCGCGCACACCGGCGCTGCCGACCCACTCGCCCTGCTCATCGTTCACCCGGAGCTGGACCCCGGCGAAGCCGGACTCGGCCAACTCCTCGATCGCCTTCTGCAGCTCCGGACGATCCTGCCCCTGACTGGAAAGTTGGGTGGACATGTTGCTCCCTCACATCGGTGGTGTCCGGGTCGGCGTGGTGCCGCTGCGAGGAGCCTCCACCCTGCCCCGAGGTCAACCTCAACTGTGATCCAGCCCACGGCCGCTTCCAGCCGGCGTGACTGTCAGCGAGAACTCCCGGCCCGACTCCGGGTCCTCGCCTCGGCCTCGCTGTCCCGCGACAGCGCTCCACCCGACCTGGGACCGCAGTCGGCGCGGACCAGGACGAGTTCACGACTCGCCAACTCCAACCGCCGCAACCACACGGTGCACACCTGCGCCCTCCACGCCTACCGGCGCCGGCGCAACGCCAACGTCCGCCACCCCGCTGCGCTGGCAGCGCCGTGAGCGCGCCTGGATCCGCAGCGAGAAGAGCCGCCTCCGCCGGGGAGGGTGTCCCCTCCCGTCCGAACGGCTTGTGGTCTTCAGGTCGAGAACTACGTGCAGACCCGCTCAACCTCTCGATCGGCATCGCGGGCCCAAACACCCACGGCAGTCAGGGCCTTGAGCCGCTCGTGCGCGGGATTCCGCCGATCCGCTCGCGCCGAGGGCCGCGCCGACGTAGGCCCTCAACGCTCCACGCCGACAAGGGCTACGACTACGACAACCTGCGCCGATGGCCTCGCGCGCGCAACGTCACCCCGCGCATGGCACGCAAGGGCGTCGACTCCTCCCACCGCCCGGAGCGCCACCGCTGGACCATCGAGCGCACCGTCTCCTGGCTCGCCGGATGCCGCCGACAGCACCGCCGCTACGAACGTAAGGCCGAGCACTACCTCGCCTCACCGGCATCACCGCTGCACTCATCTGCTTCCGGCGCCTGTCGCATCACCTGTGATGCGACAGGCGCCGGCTACGGGACGTTCCAGGCGGAGATGAACGGCTGCCCATCCTCGGCGGCCAAGCAGCTGAGAGTGCCCGGATGCGGGTGGCCGAGCAGTCGGCTCGCGGACGCGTCGAGGCCGAGCCAGCGGACGGTGAGCACACGAGCCAAGTGGCCGTGCGCGACGACGGCGACGTCGCCGTCGTGCAGAAGCGGACGGATACGGTCCAGCACCGCGTCCGTGCGCGCGGCCACCTGCGCGAGCTGCTCGCCGGGATGGTCGGCGTCGCCTGGAATGACGCCGTCGCGCCACAGATTCCAGCCTGGCCTTGACTCGCGGATCTGCTCGGCGGTCAGGCCCTCGTAGCCGCCATAGTCCCACTCCAACAGGTCGGGATCGGGCTCGGCACCGGTCAGGCCGGCCAGTTCGGCGGTCCGGATGGCGCGACTCAGCGGGCTGCTGAACACCGCGACCAGCCGGCGGCAGGCGAGTCTCGGAGCAAGAGCCCTGGCCGCAGCCTCGCCCGCGTCGGTCAGCGGAACATCGGTCCGACCCGCATGCCGGCCCGACAAGCTCCACTCGGTCTGGCCGTGCCTGATCACTATCAGTTCACCCATGGCCGCGCACGCTATCTGATCTTGTGGCGCGCCGAGACGGTTTCCGTCGCCTGCGCCTGATCTACTGCTTGGGATCACCAAGTGAGACCCATGCTTCCGGGCGCCATCGCTCTCTTTCACGAACTCGACCGCCAGCACGGTATGGACGGGGACGGCGATGCAGGGTGCACGTTTGCGAAGGCGTACAAGTCTGCGGCGGCCACGACGCTCGAAGGCCGATCGTTGACTCCGAGGGGCTCCGGTCGATGGATGCCGGTCCATGCTGCCTGTGGGCTTAGCGTCCGGGCGATGGACGGGCTGCGCAGAGCGCCGTCTGGACAGTGGCCGCCATGTCTTTGTCCTGGGCGTCCGTCTCGCCCGGATAGAGGTTCGCCATGACGGTGGCCTGCCTGCCGTCGAGGGTGACTGCGCTTGTCGTCTGGTAGCCGACGATTCCCCCGTCGTGCCCCCAGGCGCGGCCGCCGCACGGCAGCGGGTGGCTCTCCAGGCCGAGGCCGTAGGCCCCGTTGTCCGGGGATCCGGTCGGCCGGGTCGTCATCATCTGCCGAAGCTGGGCGGGCCGGAGCAGCCGCCCGTGGACGAGCGCGTCCAGGAAGCGGTTCATGTCGGCGCCGCTGGAGATCATGGCGCCGCTCGCGCCCGCGACCGTGGGGTTGAGCGCGGTGGTGTCCTTGAGCGGCGCGTCCTTGTCCTTGCGCACATAGCCGCTCGGGTGCGGGCCCGGGATCTTCGAGGTGTCGGCCGGGACGGATGTCTGGCGCAGGTGGAGCGGATCGATGATGCGTCGGCGGATCTCGTGGCCGTAGGTGTGCCCGGTCACCCGCTCGATGAGCATGCCGGCCAGCAGGTAGCCCGTGTTGGAGTAGCGCCAGTCGGTGCCGGGCGCGAAGGACGGGCGGTGGGAGAGCGCGAGCCGCACGAGATCGCGGGTGTCGTAGTGGGTCAGCGGTTTGTCGATGACGTCCTGCGGCTTGAGGTAGTCGAGGTAGTCGGGCAGGCCGCTGGTGTGCTGGAGGAGTTGACGGACCGTTATCTTCCGCCCGTCGTTGCCGTGGCCGCGGACGACGCCGGGGAGGTAGCGCTCGATCGGCGCGTCGAGGACCACGCGGCCCTCGCCCACCAGCTGGAGCACGACGGTCGCCACGAACGGCTTGGTCATGCTGCCGATCCGGAACGTGCTGTCTGCGCGCACCGGCGTGTTCCACCGCACGTCTGCGACGCCGCTGGTCAGCACAGCGCGGCCGGACCGGTTTTGCAGTGCGACCAGCGCGCCGGGGCCACCATCGGTCGTGGTCAGCCGTTGCAGCAGTGCGCGGAGGTGGGGGAATTCGGCGGTGGGCGCGGCGGTGTTCGGCCGGGCGTGGGCGTCGTCCGGCTGCGTGCTCAGGGTGACACCGGCGGCCGCGGCCAGCACGAGCAGGCCGCCCACCGCTCGCTTGTACGTGGTTCGCTTGAGCGTGATCATGTAGGCGTCCTCGGAGGTGGAGGTGTGGTGTGCTGGTCGGGCGAGCGGCGCGTCCCCGGCCGAGGCTGCCGCGCACGCCGTACCCCCATGGTGGCCGGGGCCTGAGAGGCGGCGTAATGGGGCGACCGCCCGGATCGGCGGTGGGGACAGCCCCAGGGACACGCCGACAACACCCCGGCCCCTTCGCCGCGCAGAGCACAACCAGGGTCCCGAAGCAAGCACCGAGGTGTTCTCGAAACCCAGGCTCTGGTTCAGGCGCTGCTGTCCTGGGCAGGCGGTGCGGCGCCGTGGTGCTCGAGGATGACTACGACGATGAGTTCCGCTTCGATCACCGGGCGATCGGCGCACTGCAGGGACTGGCGCCTGACTCCGTCATCCACCTCGGTTCGACGAGCAAGTCCCTCGCCCCGGCCCTGCCTCTGCGGCTGACCGGTGTCCCTGCGGGCGTGCAGGCCCTCGCCACGCTTCCCGCAGGCCACGACTCGGACGCCCTCGTCCGGCGGGCGGCCGCCATGGGTATCGCCTTCGCCTTGGCCTTCGACTCCGTCACCCGCTACCAACACGCCCCACGGCATCGACCAGGCCATGGCAGCCCTCGCCCGCACAATGGAGAAGGCGTGGTCCGCGCCCCGTCCTGCTTGAGTGGCCGCCAGCCGATCTCGCGCGTCATGCCGAGGAGCGGCCTGCTGGCCGCCCGCTCCACCGTCGGCTGTTAGGGGCTGAGGGGTGTCGTCGGCAGTCCGGGGGTCACCCCGTCAGCGTGGCTTGGTCGCGTCCCTTCTAGCCCCAGCGCAGGGCGTACGCGTCGACCAGGAGGAGCCTCGCGGCCGGGCGGGTGCGCACCCCTCGGCCGTCTGCGAGTGGTCCCCCTGCCCGCACATCTGGGCTGGCCTCGAGACCCGTTGAGAACGAGGGCTACCTGTTCTGCCGCCAGCCCGACCAGGTCGAGATGATCACGCAGGCCGCCGGCTGGTTCCCCCGGTGGCCGGCTCGTCGACGAAGAACCCTATGACGCCCCCGCCGACTCCCCATTCCCCCTGGCCCAACGCATACTCACCGCCGACGAGCACACCGGCAGACAGCACGGCGCCGCCATGACCTGGGCCTGCAAACCGCCCGCCCTGCACGCCCGCAACGCCCTGACCGAGGTCGCCTACACCGGAAACCTCAGGTCGCCGACCACGGCGACAAGGTCACCCTTCGCCAGTTGGGCCGCTCCCGTGGAATTCCCGCCCCGCTGGACGATCTCGTCCGCCGACTCGTACGACGCCGACCATGACCTGGACGAGGCTTCCGGCAAGGACAGGGCCGGGGCGGGGCCGTACTACCTGCTCTTGATCTGTACGCGCTTGATGTTCACCGGCAGCGTCGGAAAGCCGTCTCCCGGCCCGTTCTGGTCGTCCTCGCCGCCCACCGCGATCTTCTGAAGCACGTCGAGGCCGGCGGTGACTTTGCCGAACGGCGTGTAGGCGGGCGGGAGTTTGGTGTCCTTCCAGACGAAGAAGAACTGGCTTCCGTTGGTGTTGGGCCCAGCGTTGGCCATCGCCACCGTCCCCGCGGGGTAGGTCGCTCCGGTCAAGTTCTCGTCGGGGAAGGAGTAACCGGGTCCGCCGCTCCCGGTGCCGGTCGGATCGCCGCACTGGAGCACGTAGATGCGCGCGGTGGTGAGCCGGTGGCAGTGCGACCGGTCGAAGTAGTGGCGCCGAGCGAGGAACTTGAAGGAGTACGTGGTGCAGGGAGCCTTGTCGGTCAGTGCCCGAAAGGTGATCGCCCCCTGGCCGGTGCGCAGCGTCGCACTGTACGGCTTGGCGGCCTTCACCGGGTCGAAGACCGGTATCCCCTTGAAGTTGTCTGCGGGAACGGCCGGCGTGTAGGTGCAGGCGGCCGGCGGCGCGGCAGGAGGCGGGGTGTCGGCCGCGGCCTGCGTCGCGGTGCCGAGGAGGAGCAGGGCGGAGGTGGCGAGCAGGGCGCTTGGCTTACGGAGCACGAGACGGTTCCCTTCGGGTCAGCATCGTATGGGTGTGTCATGTCCGCCTCATCCTGCCCCCTCCGCCGTCCGGGTGAAACCCGTGCTCCGGGCACCGTCAACTTGGGCGGGCGGTCGCCACAGCAAACGGGCGACAGGACACGGACACCGCGAACGGGCGGTCCTCCAACCGACCCGCCGGCCGCAGCCGTTGTGGTGCACCTGAAAGCGATGCCGTACTCACGGGCGAACCGGTTGGCCTCCGCAGAAGAGCCGCGGCGCAAGCGGACGCCTCAGTCGGCGGCACCCGCAGCCACCCTCGAATGGATCGGTCGCCGCGAGAACTTCTGCATCTGCGGGCCCACGGGCACTGGCACGTCCCACTTCACCGAGGCCCTCGGCCAGACCGCGGTCGAAGCAGGCCTGTCCGTCACCTGGTTCACCATCCAGGACCTGGGCGCCCTGGTCCGCCGCCACCACGCGGACGCCCCCTTCGCACAAGCCCTCGCGAAGATCATCCGCTCCGACCTGATCATCGTCTACGGCACCGGCCTCCTGCCCGTCTCACCCGATGCCACCGAAGGGTTCTACCGCCTGGTCGACGCCGCCTACGAACGACGCTCGGTCGCCGTCAGCAGCAACCTCCACCCCTCCGGCTTCGACGAGATCATCCCCAAGCCCCTGGCCTCTGGTCGAAGTCCTCCTTGTAGGCGCGGCGCTGGGTGAGTTCGGATTCGGTCAGCCGCGGGTGTACCGGCGGCTGCTGGGGGGCGGCCCAGAGTTGCATCAGGTGGCGTTCACCGCGGTCGCCGACGCCGGGCTCGGGGGTGTGGCAGTGCAGGCGCATCCGGATCCACACCGGGGCGTGGTCGGTGGGCAGTTGGAGCGGGCCGCCTTCGGGGCCGGCTTCTTCGAAGTCTCCGCTGCCGAGGATGTAGATGACGGGAGTGTCGTCGGTGGCGTGCAGGCTCATCTCCTCCGCGGGCCCCCAGACAGGGCCGGTCTCGGGCGGGGGCGGGGCGTCGTGGGTCTGGACGGTGATGGTGATGGTGCCGGTATCCATGTCGGTGGGGATGTGCGCCGTGTCGCTGCCGATGGGCCCGCACCGCCAGCCGTAGGCCACTCGGGCGGCCATGCGTAGTCCTCGCCGAGCGCGAGGAGGTAGCCGTACTCGCCGGTCTCCGGCGTCAGGGTGGTCTCAGCGATGATCAATCTGATCTCCTCGCGCGGAGGGGCACCCCGGCGAGCCGGGGTGCCCCATGGTGCCGTTCGGCCCAGCGTGTCAGGCCGTCAGGCGACGACCCGGACGGGTCGTTGTCCATGACGTGCATCGGCTGGCGCCAGTTCGTGATCCGGGCGCCCTGGCCGTTGTTCTGGTTCGGGCTCACCCACGTCGTCTCTCCCTGCGAGGCGGGCAGCTTCGTGCCGCCCTCCTGACTTGAGGCGAACGGGTACTCGCCACAGTACGTGCGCCCCGCCCGTTCGGGCCGCCGTAGTGGCCGCCCTGGGCGCGGAGCTTGCGGGTCACGTCATCGATCCACGGGATCCCGCCTCGGCTTGGGGGCCGGCAGGGGCATCCCGCTGTGCCCCCGGGCCCGTTAGAAAGGTTCGGCGGCCCGCAGGAGATCCTGTGGAAGATAGGGGGACTCGACGCGGATGGCCCAGCCGCGGCGGCGGGCGTGGCAGGCCAGGGCGAGGATGTCCAGGTTCACGGAAGCATCCGGATCGTCGGCGCGGTCGGCGACCCGGTAGTAGTCGCGGTGGGCTTCGAGCGCGTCGGCCAGGGCCAGGTTGAAGCTCTCCTCGTCGCCCTCCACGAGTTGTGACAGCAGCACGGCCGGCGGCATGGCGAAGCCCCAGTCCTTGGCCTTCTCGGCCTGCTGCAGGGCCCGCTGCGCGGCCGGCTCGGGATCAACGCCCTTGAGGTAGGCGTGGAGGGCTTCGCGGTAGGCGCTGAAGGCGGAGCCGTCCGGGCGCGCGAAGGCTGGGCCGGTGAGGACCAGCGGGGCGAGGTCCTCGCGTGCGCCGGTGATGAGGGCGAGGGCGGTGGCCGTCTGCCAGTTGCCGGCGCCGGCCTCCTCGCCTCGCTCGGCCGGGTAGCGCAGCGTGCGGCCGTCGATGGTCACCTCGGCTTCGGTGCCCGGTTCCGCGAGGGCGATACGGAAGAGCGCCGCCCCCGTCTGGGAGGCCAGCCGGAGATTCGCGAGCAGGGCGTCCGTGACCGAGGAGTCCCCCGCGCGCCACTTGACGAGACGTTCCTGATCACCGAGGACGCTGCCGAGCCGCCAGATGGAGAGGGCGCCTCCGTCCGCAGGCGTGAACGCCTTCTGGATGTGTTCCTCGTACATGGCCTCGGTCCGCGGGTTCACCGTCCGCGTGCAGGCGGGCCGTTCCACCACCAATGGGCCCGCGGCGAGTGCGGCCACCGCGTCCGGGCGCCGGTTCCGGCCGAACCCCCCGACCCGGGGGCCTCGGGTCTCGAAGCCGGTGATCAGCGCGTGCGGGAGGTAGTCGGTGCGGACGGCCGGGGCCCAGCCCAGGGTCCGGTACGCGAGAGCGGCGAGGGCGATGGGAACGAGCGGGAGAAGAGTGCTCGGGGAGGCCGAGAGGCCGTGAAGGGCGGTGTGCCTGGCCAGGAGGTCGGCCAGCGCGGCATCGAAGGCTTCCCGGTCCTCGGTGGTCAGGGCGCGCAGCGTGAGCAGCGCCGCAGTCTCCGGCCGGTCCAGGAGCGGCTCGTCGGTCTCCTGGGCGCGGGTTCGGACGCGGTCCAGGGCCGCGTCGACGGCGGTGAGCTTGGCCTGCGCGCTCGGCGGATACTCCTCGTCGTTGCCGGTGTCGTCCAGGACCACGGCCATCAATCCGGTGGCGAGCTCGCCGCTGGGCGTCCCCTGCGCCTTCTCGGCGAACTTCTGCCGGGCGAAGTCGAAGGCCTCGCCGTGCCACTTGGCTTTGTCCCTGAGGACCGTCAGGCAGAGCGCGTCGATCCACTCCCCGGGCGTGGCGCTCTCCTCGGGGGCGTCGTGACCGGGGTCGTAGCTCATGCCGAAGTTCACGTACTCCAGGAAGATCTGGAAGCTGCAGTGCGGGTGGTAGGCGGCGTAGGCGACGGCGCCGGCCGCGGCTTCGGAGGCGTCCTTGAGGGCGGCCTTGGCCTCCGGGGTGTCGAGGTCGGGTGTCTCGATGGAGAGGGCGCCCAGGTAGTCGAGGAACTCGTCTGCGATCGACTGCCATTCGTAGGTGGCCATCCGGCCTGCCCGCGACATGGACCGCACCTGCCTCCCGATGCGGTTCGTGAAGTCCTCGCGTGCCGCCGAAACGGCGGCCCCGCCCACCTGGTGACGCTCTATTCGCACTGCCCTGCTCCTTGATCGATCTCTGCAACAGCCAGCCTAGGCGCGGGATCTGACAGGCCAGCGTCTGACTGCTGTCACCGGGCCCTGGCCGGGCCACGGGGTTCCGCGGCAGGGGTGTCGGCGCCGCTGCGATGACCAGGCAGTTCTGGCCGCGGTCGTGTTCGCGGCCACCTCCGGGTGCGAAGTGCGAGATCGACATATTCCTGGCGCAAGGACTCGCGATGCCCCTCGGGCCCTGGTACGGGCCGTTGTCGGTCCTGAAGCTTCGCCATCTTCGAACGTGCTGGTCGGAGGCTCTGGTGTAACTGCTGTGCGACACGCTCGTGCTGGTCGTGGGTGGCTGTCCGCTGTCTCGATCATCCGGCGGGCCGTTCACTGGTTTCCACTCGCCGCCGTACGTGCGGCTCCTACGCGCCGTTTCCTGGCGGATCCCGAGGTTCACGAGCGCATCACCGCACGACGCGCGGAGTTGGACGAACTCGAAGAACGGCTGGTCAAGCAGCTGGATGAGGTACGGATCGAGCGGAATGAACTGGCCGTCGCCGAGCGGGTCCGGCAGCAGATGAGCAAGCAGCTCGCCGCCGAGCGCCAGGCGGCCGCTTCGCCGACGGTGCAGGTAGGCGGGCGTGGGGTGCTGCTTGTCCCGCGCCGTGAGCCGGGGGTGGCCGTCGGTGGTTCTGTCACGGCCCGGCAGGTCGGCGAGACGCTCGGCCTGGACGTCGGGGTGCAGGGGAAGTTGGAGCCGCTACCCGGGAAGATGACCAAGCTCGCCGACGGCGGCTGGCTACGCAAACGGCCCGACGAGAAGTTCACCGCCAGCCTGTGACAGCAGCGCCAGGGCCGTAACTGTGGTGACACCGGCGGCTGGTTGGGAATGCGTGACCAAAAGCAAAGAACACGCCGAGGACAGCGTCTCCCATGTCTGCCAGTGCCGCCTCCCGCTGTCCACCCGCACCGTCACCCACCAACTGAAGCAGATCCGCTCACCGTTCCGGTCGCGGCCCCCGGGTCGGATAGCCGCGCTCTCCTGGCGATGCGGCGCCACGACCAGCGCCTCCTGGACGCGGCCGGCGGCAACGGCGTGCCCGAGTCGACCCTGCGACGCTGGCGCGACGAGATGATCAACCTGCTCGCCGCCCGGGCGCTGCGGCTGGACCGCGCCCTGAAGAAGATCGCCAAGCGCGGCGGCGAGGTTGACCGGCATCGACGGCACCCTGAGAAAGGCAAGGCGATCTGGGTCTTCGCCGCCCGCCCGGACGCACCCACGATGCCACCGCCGCCCGCAGCGACCGAATCGTCGAGCACCTGCAGGCGGCCGGTCGCTGCGCGTTCGCCGACCTGGGCTCTATCGGCGTGGACAAGCCCGAGAGCCCTGACGACCTGGTCATTGTCACCGGCTACAAGGCCACCCGCGCGCGCAAGGTCGGCGCAGGCCAGCAACGGGCCAACCGCGTCCTGGCCGCCGGAAGCGCCTCGGCCGAACACGGCTTCGCGAACCTCAAGGCGTGGAGCATCCTCAACAAGCTCCGCACCGACCCCGCCCACGCCACCGCCCTCCTGCGCGCGCTGCTCGTCCTCACCATCCTCGAGGTCAACAGGTGACAGATGACCAAGACCGCAGACTCCCGCCCACCACCTGCATGGGCATCCCGCGCGAGCGCCATGGCAGGGCCTTCTACCTGCGCAGAACGGCGGTCAAAGATCGTGAGGCCTCTCGGGACCAGCAGCCGCAGAGCGTCACGGAGTCGACGTAGGTTCCGAAGCTCGATCGCCGGTTACCGAAAACTCATATTCGGCACGGTACGGATCCGTCCTGCCAGCGGTAGAGGTCGCGCAGCAGGGAAATCTCGGCGCCGTGATGGATCAGCTCCCTGTTGACGTGCAGAACCCTGTTCTCCATGGGAAACCGCTCGGGACCCACCGTGGGCGGATTGTCCAGGTCAGCGTCCGAGAGTTCGCGGACCCCTGCGTTCCACCTCCCGTACATCTCATCGAGCTGTTTTAGCGCCTCGTCAGCGGTCCCCGCGTAGGCGAATGTCTTGAAGTCGACGTCCTGACCGCCGAAGTGCCATCCGACCCGATAGCCCAGGCACGAGACGATGAGGTGCGCAAGCCGCCAGGCAATCGTGGTCACCGGCGCCGGCACCGGGTCAGGAGACGCAAAGTCCACCGTCCACTCCCCCGAACCTGCCGACATCGGTGCGGCCGACGTGCCACGTGGGCGGATGCTCCAGCAGCCGCGCACCGGCTCCCAGAAGTACTCCTCGTCGGTAAGACCGTCCAGCCGTGGCCGCAGGTTCTTGCGCCAGTGCCAGTCCAGCTGCTCCGCGAGCCGCTCGCTTCTTGTCATTTCCGCACACTACATACAACGGGGATCTTGCTGCGACCCTCGCGAACGCCGTCGCCGGCCGTGGGCCGCGAGGCCGTACAGCACCGGCAGACGACGCTGGGGGCTGATGTGCCCTTCGGGCCGCCCGGCCCCGGCTGGATGGATTGGGTTCAACCCTGCATCGGCCTCGACCCATGACATCGGCGGATGATCAAGACCGCAGACTCCCGCGCATGATCAGCATGAGTACCCCGAGCGAGCGCCACGCCAGAGCCTCCGACCCCGCCATGTTCAAAGATGGCGAAGACTCAATGATGAGCGCACCAGAACCCCCTAGGCCGACCGATGCTGCGGTGAGCGAGCGCCGGGTGCCGGCATCGCCGGGTGCCTGGCGCGCCCCGACAAGGGATCCCTGGACCGCGTCATCGCGGCGGAACTCCGCCCTCGGGCCATCAATCCTGCGCCTTCCCTCCAGCGTCGCCGTCACGCCGTGTGCATAAGGGTCGCCTCGCCGAGCCGCATCGACCAGCGGGACCGAGTAATCCCGGATGAACGACTCACCGGCCTGGTTGATCTGCCGAGCCAGACGCCTCGACCCCCGGAGTAGTACTGACGTGAATGAGTTGCCCTGCCTGCCCGGGAATGCCTCCTGGGCGGCCTCCCGCGGCTGGAGGAATTGACTCTGTCCATTCATAAGAGCGCGGCGAAAGAAAGGCCGATCAACAAGGCAAGCAGGCCACCCGCCACGACCGTACGGTGCCCCCACCGCGCCGGCCTCCTCAGTCGGATCTTGTCCTGTACAGCCATGCTCCGCGCTGCCGCCCTGCGAAATCCGGAAATGGAGCCAGAAATACCGACCCGTTTCCAAGGCTATGCGTTTTAGGGGTGACTGGCCTGCGTCGGATCGGCGAGAAGCCGCTCTGCCTCAGGCGTGGACAGTTGATTTCGAGCAGTGACAGTAGATCCTCCTCGTCTCTTCACCACATGAACCGTGACGGGTGTGCATTCGCCGCGGTCGCGTTCCTATTTCCGATTTCACTTACTGGGGACCTCCAGGCGTAGTGCCGCAGTGGGCGGTCGTGTGGTGGGCGCTGGTGAGGTCGCCAGGCCCACGCGTCGCAGAAGGTGACATCGCTGGGGCCGGTGATGCCTCGAGGCCAGCCACCATCGATGCGACACAGGGGCGTTTCTCGACTTGAGATCAGGCCTGGGCACCTGGGCAGGCAGCTGCGCGAGATACGCACCCAAACGAGCAGGACGGGCGGCCCCACAGGTACCGAGGGGCCGGCTGACCGCGACTCTCGATGCGGTGCCGCGGGCCGAGTCCTGCCGGGGCCTTTGTCGATGCCCTCCGGCTGCGGGCATGCGCCGCCCTGGACTTCGTACACCTGGTTGGCCTCACAGCGTCACACCTTTGATGAGCACCGAATGCCGGTTGTGCGGGCCGTCGGTACGTTCATCGCAGGTCGGTCGTCCGGCCGACGCACGTAAGAAAGAGAGAAGTGCCCATGCCCTCGCGTGCTTTCGCTGTGGTCGGCGCCGGAATAGGCGCGACCGTCCTTGCAGCCGCCGGCATCACCTATGCCTCGACTGTCGAATCCTCCCCGGCTTCCCCGCCTGTCCACCAGGCGGCCAAACCACTCCATCACGCCGCCCAACCGGCCCACCGCGCCGCCCAGCCTGCGCACCACGCCGCATCCGCAGCTTCTGCCGCTTCTGCCACGGTTCCTTCAGGCACCAAGAACGGGGGCGGAGACGGAAACGGGGGCCGCGACGGCGGTGGACGTGACGGCGGCGGAGGGCGTGGTGACGGCGGTGGACGTGACGGCGGCGGTGGACGTGAGCGCGGCGGTGGGCGTGGTGACGGCGGCGGTGGACGTGAGCGCGGCGGTGGGCGCGGTGACGGTCACAGGCGTGCCGGAAGGATCTTCTTCAACGAACGTTCGTACCCCGCCTTCATCGAGGGGTGTATCACCGCGGCCAGCGGACCCGGCGCACACAGCTTCAATGTCCTCAATGAAAGCCGGAGGACCGTCGAGGTCTTCCGGGGCTTCAACTGCGACGGTGGCCCTCCGGTCGCCGTCGTGGGACCTCGCAGCGCGACATTCGGCGTGGTGCCCCATGACCACGGCGGCGAATCCGGTTTCGACGGCGATGGCGCATTCGGTCACCGTGGCGTCGTGGGCAGCTTCCGGGTGGTCTGCGACCATGCCGGGTGGTGGTGACGGCGCCACCCGGCGCACGGGATAGTCCCCCGACCATCACGGCCCGGGGGGGCCGTCCGCATCCGCCCCTGAGAGCAGCGGAACTCCCGCCGCCTGTGCCGCTCCAGCGCCCGGCACACCTGATCAGCCCTGCGGCCGGCGTGCCGAGCGGCAGCCTCCGGCCTCACGAGGCAGGCGTGACAGCAGTCCACGGCCGGCCTCACCGAGGGCACGAAGGCACTCCTCCCCCGAACGGTCATCACGCCACACCCGGCTCGCCGAGGCGACCATCCGGTGGAAGCCGCCCGCACCTTCACTGGCAGCGAGACGCCTCCGGGACCTCGGCGACAACCACCGGCGGGGAGGCGCTCTATGTTGCCTCGGGCGCCTCGACCGGGGCCGTTTGCGTGAACGGTGCGTGAGTGCGGCTCCTCGCAGGCATCGTGGATGGCGGCGACCGCTGGATGGTTCAGCGTGGCGGCCGCGTGGGCCTCGCGCCGGAAGCGGGCTCACGGCTGCCGGTCGTGGGCCGGCTCCGAGGAGAGATCTTGACCGCCACCGTACGAGGCAGCTGCCGGTCCGCCCTCCCGGTGGACCGTTCCTCTCGTGACAGCCTGGGCAAGAGCCACTAGCTCTTCTCGCCGTCGGTCCAGCCGTCATTCGGCGTGTAGGAGGCCCGCCACAGGTCGGTCCGGTTGTTCGAGCCTTTGACGACCGTACGGAGACTGCCGCAGCCAGGTCCGGCCCGCCCGCGGACCTGGCTCCGCCTGTCCTGCGCACCGCAGCGCTGTCGCTCTGGGGAGCCGCCGGTTCATGCGCCATGCCCCGGTCGGGCGGCTCGCTGCTGCACGATGCGGTGAAGTGGCGATAACCGCAGACCAGTTGGGTGGAATTTTCGGAAGAGGGACGGGCATCGGTGCCGTCCTCATGCTGCGACGGGAGTGTCCCAGGGGATCCGGTGGTCGTACTGCCAGGCCATCTTGTCGGAGGTGGCCAGGCGGGCGAACAGCGGCAGGAGGGCATCCCGGAACACGCGGCCCACCGGCCCGGCGGCCTTTTTGCTGTTGGTGCGGGCGGCTTGGGCGATGACGCGCTCGACCCGGTCACGACGGGCGCGTTCATAGGCTGCGAAGGCCTGGGGTTGCGACAAGTCCCGTAGTGAGCGAGCGAGTTCGACGGCGCTCTCGGCGGCGAGCGAGACGCCCTGGCCGGAGCTGGGGGAGGTGGCATGGGCGGCGTCGCCCACCAGCACCATCCGGCCTCGATGCCAGTGGGGGACGTGTGGGAGGTCCTCCAGGGGGCCGGAGGTGATCAGGTTCTCGGGGGTGGTGCGCTGGAGCAGGTCCAGAGCGGGGAGGGTGTCCTCGGCGAAGGCCTCGCCCAGGACGCGCAGCCACTCCTCGTTCGGGGTCTGCCGCACCTGCCCCCATGTGAGGTACGGGTGCGGGAGGTTGGCGAACCAGACGCCGGTGCCGTCGTCGAAGACCTGGTACCCGAAGAAGGCCCGGCGCCCGAAGGCCATGTACATCCGGTCGCCGGTGGTCGGCAGTCCGGCACCGTCGACCCGGGCACCGAAGCCGAGCAGTCCCGAGTAGCGCGGCTCGGGAGCGTGGGGGTCGATCAGCCTCCGTACGGTGGAGCGCAGGCCGTCCGCGCCGATCAGGACGTCGGCCTCCTCGCTGGAGGTGCCGTCCGCGAAGACCGCCTGGATGCCGGTGGCGCTCTCGCGGACGTCGACCAGTTGGTGGCCGTGGTGGATTTGGACGCCTTGTTCCAGGACCAGATCGTAGAGCCGCCGGTAGAGGCCGGCGCGCCAGCTGAACTCCATCGGCTGGCGGATCTCGGTGATGGTCCGGCCCTTGTGGTTTTGCAGCACGATGGCTCGCATCGGGGCGCCGATCCGGCCGAGTCCGACGAGGCCGAGGGCGGCCCGGCCGTTGGGGGCGACGCCGAGGGCTCCGCCGACGCCGTCGGCTGTGGTGGCGTGCGATTCGTACACGGTGGCCGCGATCCCGGCCCGGCGCAGCGCGAGGGCTGCGACCGGGCCGGCGATGCCGCCGCCCACCACGATCGCGGTGCGGGTGCGCGTCATGTCAGTGGTTCCCCTTCCGGGTGGGGTCGTCCACGGTGGGCAGGGCGCCGTTGCGGTGGGCACGGCGCAGGTCGTCCAGGTAGGCGCGCGAGCACATGGCGGTGAGCTGGGCGGTGCCGCCGCGGCGGAGGCGGATCTCGCCGTCGGTGACCGCTCCGACCAGCCGTAGCCGGCTGCGTCCGGTGCCGGGTTGTGCGTCCTTCACCCGGCCGCGGCCGGTGAATGCGAGGTCCCAGCTGTCGACGGTGACGGCGTCGGGCAGCAGCAGGGTGAGGACGGCGGTGGCGAGTTCCAGGTTCACGGTGACCGGTTCGTCCCAGCTGATCTGCGGGGAGCGGAGGTCCAGCACGACGGTGGCGCGACGGGCGCGCACGTCGAAGTCGGTGGCCTCGGTCCAGTGACCGAGGTGTTTCACGGGGGCGTGGTCCGCGTGGATGCGCTCGGCGGAGTCGAGCGGGGTCGCTGTCGTCATGGCCTGATAGTTGCAATGAAACTAGTGTCATGTCAACTAGTTCTCCTGAGATTGCTCCGGTAGGCTCCAGACATGCGCAGCTCCCCTCTCGGCCTCACCGTCCTCTCGCTGCTGCACATGCAGCCGCTGCACCCGTACGGCATCCAGCGGCTGATCAAGCAGTGGGGGAAGGACCAGGTCGTCAACGTCAGCCAGCGGGCGAGCCTGTACCGGACCATCGACCGGCTGTTCGACGCCGGGCTGATCGCGGTGCGCGAGACCAGCCGGGATCAGCAGTACCCGGAGCGCACGGTGTACGAGGTGACCGACGCGGGGCGTACGACGACACGCGCGTGGCTGCGGGAGATGCTGGTCGCGACGCGGTCGGAGTACCCGGAGTTCCCCGCCGCGCTCTCGTTCACCATGATGCTGCTGCCACAGGAGGTGGAGGCCGACCTCACCGCTCGAGCCGCCCAAGTAAGGGCGCACCTAGCCGAGTTGGAGGCCTCTGCCGAGCAGTCTCGCCAACTGGCGCTGCCTCGGATCACCGTGCTGGAGGACGAATACCGGCGCGCCGTACTGACCGCGGAGCTGGACTGGCTCGACGCGGTCACGACGGACCTCCGTTCGGGTGCGCTCACGTGGGACTTCGACACCCTGGCAGCGGTGGCCCGAGCTTCGTCCTGACGCCGGCCGGCGCCCCGCAGGGGCTGCCGACGGCGGGCCGGGCGGCCGGACGTCGCGTCGGGCAGGCCGCCTCGCCCATGCTGCCGCACGCGCCACGTCTCATACGGACGGAGACGCGCTCGACGCGAGCGCGGACCCTGCGGTGAGTCAGCACGCCCGACGAACGCGTGGTGAACCGCTCGGGCGGTAAGCAACGCAACAGCCACGCCACAGCAAAACCCGTCCGGGGCGGTCACACGTCGAGGTGATCCGGCACCGGCGCACATGCGTGGTCCGATGGGTCAGCGAGCGCAGTTCTCGCTCATGCGCAGCATCGACCGCCACGCGTCGTGGAGATCACCGCGTCAAAGGCAACTCGCCGATATCCACGCCAAGGACGGCCGGCTGACGACGCTCGTCGAGAACGCACACATCCACAGACGCCGCAGTTGGGACCGCTCCCGCAGATTGCCGGATTGGTTCTGTTCACGAACTTTCGGTTCTGGCTCAGCTTCTGTGCTGGCACCCCTGTGCGTGACGACTGAGATTCAACGCCCGGGCCAACGGCTTACAACGGACACAATGAGGTGAGTCGTCTACCGGGCCCTACGAGGACACCAGTGCGTGCGGGCGACCGCCAGGGTCGGCCCGGTGGTTACATCTCGCGCCAGTTCACGCACACGTGCGGGCCTGAGTCCCGGGATCCGTTCGCTGAACGGATCCACTGCGCCAGTGAGGGCGACCAGGCAGACTGCGCCATGCCACCATCGGAGATCGTCCAACGGTTCGTCCCGTGTTGTCGACGACACAGGTAATTCGATGGCGTGCATCGAGCAATGTCAGCACGCTGTCACCGTGGCAGAACTCAAGCACCAGATCCGCGCCCGCTACACCGACTCCACGGTCATCGTCTACCAGGCATACGCGCCAGAGCTCGGCCTGCCCGCAGCCCGCGAGGGTCGCTTCCCGACAGCCTGGCAGCGAGACCGGATGACGTGGATCACCAAGACGCGTTCACAGACCGCTGCGCGTGGGGAAAGGGGAGCCGTTGGGGCTCTCAGAGGCCGGCTGGGTGGCTGGAAAGCCAGTCTGTGTGCTGGTCACGCACACGGTCACGCTCTGCAGACGTGGCAAGGATGACGTCTGCGCCGCCGTCGTAGGGATGGTGGATGCGCTGCAGTTCCATGTCGGCAACGAAGACTTCGACGAGCGCCTCGTCCGCGACGGCTCGCAACAGCCCGTCGAGGCAGCCACGGTTCCATCGACGGCGGTCGGCGTACAGACGTGTGTGGGTGTGGAACTCCGGGTAGGAGTCGTCCTGCTCCGATTCTGTCCACCAGCGGATGCCGTCGGGGTGCAGTATCTGTCGTGGCGTCGGGTAGCCTGCGGGCCCGGTCGGTGTGTTCGACCAGTCCATGGTCACCACGAACACGTCCGTGCCCGCGAACAACCCGTCGAGGATCGTGTTGTACCGGTCCAGCACGATCCCGTACTCGTCCTCGGACTCCGGGTAGCGCTTCGAGTCGGGGAGGCTGTGAAAGCGCACCCAGCGATCCGCGTACCTAGTGCGAAACGTGTGAGCGACAGGAGGGCCCGACGGATGGCGTTCCCTCCACAAAGCCACCAGAAGATCAGGGTCGATGGCGAAGCTCCCTCCTTGGCCAGAACCACACGGATCGGATGGGAGACGCCGATCCCGCCGTCGCCGTTGATGTTGCGGACAAGATATCGCTGGTGATAGCCCTCCGCCGTGCCGAAGGTACGGCCCTCCCCGGAAGGCAGGCGTTCATCCTGATCACGCCCATGGGTCATGCCGCCAGTTGCGCCCGGATTGCCGGTCAGGGACGCAGGTGGGCTAGGAGTTCTGCGCTGGCGGGGTATTCCTGCTCCCGGGGGAGCAGTTGGGCGGCTGAGTCCAGTTCTCCGTCCCTGACGAGTGCGTGGATCTCGTTGGCGAGCGGGGTCACGTCACTGATGGACACGATCCACTCGTCCGCGTAACGCGACGATGCCTCACCCGAGAGGCCCAGTTGCAGCGAACGATGCGGCAGGGGACGCAGGTGCAGATCGCGTTCGGGATCCCACTGGACACGGGACGGTGCGCGCTTGAGGTCACGCTGCCAGGTGCCGCGATCGGGATGCAGTCCGCGAACGTAACTCGACAGGCAGGCATGGCGCAGTGCCCAGTCGAAGCCGTCGCGAGTGAGCTCGACGGCGAGGACGGTCTCCTGCCCCTCCTTCGTGCCCCAGCCGGAGCGGTACATCATCCACATGAAACTGGGTTTGATCCAGGTCATGCGGTCACGCTTCCACGCGGCCGGAAAGTGGCCGTCTCGGGTGGCGGGCAGTCCGATCTCAGGGGAGTACGCCTGGTAGACGGTGATCGTGGACGCGGTGTGCAGCGCGCGGATCCTGTGGTGCGGTTCTTCCATGGCGTCCAGCGTGGGCTCCGTCAGCTCGGGTGACCACCGATTTTCGACCCGTTACTCGATCCGACGGAGCACGCCGGACGCGGGCGGCAGGCAGTCGCCCGTGTGAGCCAAATCGCGTCCGGCACATAGAGCGACATCTCGGCATTGCCGCACGCGAGGCGGCGGATGTCAGAGAGCCGACGATCGCAGGGTCCCTGCTGCGATCCTTTTCGTTGCCGCGTCCGCATGCAGCGAAATCGCATCTATCTACCAATGGGCGTCACATACGGTCTGGTCAAAGGGTTTGTGAGCAAGGCTTGACGTGGATCACCAAGGCGGGTTCACCGCCCCATCCGTGGTCGTAAGATCCTCCGCTGGTGGTCGACACAGCTTGTGGGGGCGAACTTGGAGAGACCGGACGACCGCATCGCATCCGTTCTGCGCTTCGCTGCGGAACTCGTCGCCTGGGTGGCCAGTCCCTGGGCCTTGTCCAAGTACTCATGGCTGCTAGCCGTCTTGGCGGCCGTGATGCTGATTGGCCTCCCGACCGTCTTCTCCACTCCGGGAGACAAGGCGCAGGTGATCATCCCTGTTCCGGGTACGGTCACGATCCTGCTCGTGCTGCTTCAGCTCGCTGCTGCCGCGATCGCCGCATGGTTGGCGTGGCCCATCTATGCGGCAGTCCTCGTGTCTCTCCTCGTGGCCGCCACCCTCGTCACGGAACGTCGACGCTGGCAGTGGCTACTCTCCACGGACCGGCACACCGGCTGAGCCGGGAGAGGGGTGGCACCGGACGGCGTTCGCCCTCCGGGCAGGCCCGCAGCTTCCCGGCCCCATCCTTCAGTGAAGTAGGTGTACGGCGCGACCGGGACTCCTTCGGAGACCGCGCGGTCGTCGTCCTCGCCGGCCTCCGGGTCGAGGCCGCGCGCCCGCAACGAATGCAGGGACCACACGGAGAAGCCGGCGTGGAAGTCGTGGCCGATGTCTGAGGGTGTGCTTGAGTGCCCCAGGGCGTGGAGGTCCGCGACGACATCATCCAGAAAGCGATGGGTCAGTTGAACCCCGTCGTAGTGTGCTTCGGCATCGCCGCCTTCGCCGCTGTAGCCGATCTGCACGAGTTCGACCGTCTCGTCAGCCGCGTAGGTGATCACCAGTGTGGGTGAGGTGGTGTAGACGGCTCGCTGTCCGCCTGGGCCGTGACAAGGAGACCCGACGCGCTCCTCGACCTGCGAGCGTGGATCCCCGATCCTGACGAGGCCACACCTTGTCCTGGAATGATCTCCATGTTGACCATCCTGCCTGCCAGGACACCCACTCGGGAGTCTGCAGAGAAATCAGAGCGCTGCCGCTCCGTCCGGCAAAGGTCTGTGAGCACGGCTTGACGTGGGTCATCAAGCCGCGTCCATAGACCGTCAGTGTGCGAACTCTGTCAACCGACCTGGAAGATGCGGTTCAGGTGACGATTCAGGATCGCTGCTGCGGACTCCGGGCTGCGCTGGCCGACGAGGATGCTGGTGCCGAGTCCGGCTGACATGGCGAGCAAGCCGGCCGCTTCGTCTCTCGCATCGATTCCAGGCCCAGTGAGATCGGCCTCTTGCGCCTCCCGGAGGAGCCCGGTGAGGGCGTCCTCGGCGGCATCAGGGTTCGCGATGAAGGGCTGGGCGGCAAGGGCCTCGTCGGTCACGGCCAGGACGGCGTACGAGGTGTAGAGGAAGTGGAACGTACGGCTTTCGTCATCGGTCGGTAGTGCCGCCATCAGCAGCGCCTCGATCACGGCGCGTGGGCCCGGACTGCTCCCGGCGGCTCGAACCCGGGCGCTGACTCGTTCCCCGAACCTCTCCGTCAGATGGTGCAGCCCGAAGAGCAGCAGCTTCTCCTTGGTCTCGAAGTAGTACTGGACCAGCCGGAGTGACACACCGGCCTCCGCTGCCACATCTCGCATCCCCACGGCGTGCAGCCCGTTCCGCCCCGCGACCCTGACGAGTGCCTCGGCGATCTCGGTTCGTCGTTGTGCGTGATCCACGCGTTTCGGCATCGGTTGCGCCTCTCGTCCGTCCGCGCCGGATGCTCGGCTGTTTTCATGATACGACTGTATCAAGTTAATGATACGGTCGTATCACGATCGAGTTGTCGCCTCTGGAGGTGCCTGCCGTGTCCGAGACCACGACCCGCGAACGCGTACGCCCCGACGTAGGGCGGTACGTGAGCGACACCCTTCGCGAGCGCTACTTCTCCGCGTGCGACGCCGTGTACGCCATGGGCGCGTCGGCTGTCGCAGAGGAAGACGTGGAGACCAGCTTCGGGACGACGCACGTGTACCGGTACGGCACCGACGACCCGGCCGGCGTCTCCCGCACCCCGGTGGTCCTGGTACATGGAGCGGGCAGCTGCTCCGCGATGTGGTACCCGAACACTACGGCGCTCAGCGCCGAGCGCCCCGTCTACGCGATCGACACACCCGGCGACCCCGGCCGCAGTGTTCAGCGTGAACCCATTCACCAGCCCGAGCGTGCCGCCCAGTGGCTGGACGAGACACTCGCGGGACTCGGCCTCGACCGCGTCCACCTGGTTGGTTCCTCCTATGGAGGATGGCTCGTTCTGAATCAGGCACACCGCAGGCCCGCACGCCTCGCCTCGGCCACCCTGCTCGACCCAGGCGGCCTCGAGAAGGTCGGCCTGCGTTTCTTCGTCTGGATTTTCGTCAGCCTCTTCGCGACCTTCGCGCCCAAGGGGCTGCGCCCTCGACTGGCGGCCTGGCTGGAGCAGCCGGTCCTCGTCGTGCCGCAGCTGCGCGCGATGATCAGAGCAGGCGTCCGCGCTTACCGTATTCGCCGCCCGGCTCCGCTGCCCCTGTCCGAAGAGGAACTGTCCACTATTCGCACCCCGCTCTATCTGGTGCTCGGCAAGCGAAGCCTCCTTGTGCATCCGACGCGGCAAGTGGAGCGCGTTCCGCGGGTGATACGGGGCGCCCGGGCCGAGATCGTCTCGAACACCGGTCACGGACCGCAGATCGACCACGCGGACGAGGTCAACCGCCGGATGTTGGATTTCATGGACTCGATCGGCTGACGGGTGCGGACCCGGGCGGGTCTCGGCCGCGATCTCGGGTCCGTCTCCCGTCAAAGGGTTGTGAACGCGGCTTGACCTGGGTCATCAAGCCGCGCTCACCACCCCTTTCAGGGGCCGAAGAACGACACGAACCAGCAGACAGACTCCCAATTGCAGCGAGCAGGCTCGGTGCGGTCCGCCAGCCCTCCGTGGGGCTCATGTGCAGGACCACGCGCGGGAGGCCATGCGGGACGGTGTGCAGGTCGACCGCTGATGCTCACTCACGTCCTGGCCGTCGATCACGACGGTGTACGAGCGTCAGTCGAAGGTGAGTTGGAATCGGATAGGCGTTGTCGTCGGCGGAGCCTACTCACCAGCGTCACGCTCATGGGTTGTGGGAGAGCTCACGGTCAGCGAACGGGCCTATGCTCACCCTTTGCGCTCACGCCGTCGTGGAGGAGTGATCTGCAGCTATGCAACCCCACAGACCTGATTCCCTCTGGCGTTCACGTGACCGCCAAGGGCGGTGGACTCGACATCGACCAAACCATCATCAACAAGTAGGTAGCTCATGACGGACCTGCGACTCCTGGCGGCCCTTCCGGCGACTGGCGAGGCGGGAATGGTCGCCAACGACTGCGAACGGACCGAGGCTGCACTGGGAGTCGCCTTCCCTTCCGCCTTCATGCGCTTCCTGGACGTGTTCGGCGGCGCCAAGTTCGACGACTTCCTGCGCGTATACCGGGCGGGCGCCGACAACGAGAACGTCGATCTCGTGTCCCGGACGAAAGAAGTCGGGGAGAAGTTCTTCGAAATCCGTCCGCACATCCGCGAACTCCTGGCCCAACGTGGCGTACACCCAGCTCAGTTGGTCCGCTGGGGCGGAACGGACAACGCGGACGCCTGTTTCCTGATCCCTCACCCTGATCCCAGAAGGTGGGCTGTCCTCGTCGTGGAAGGCCGCGACAACGACTACGACCTCTTCGAGGGCCCGGTCGAGTCCTACCTCCTACGCATCCTCCGCGGTGACCTGGTCGGCGACGTCTTCCCGGACGACTTTCCCGACGAGTCACCCTCCTACGAGCGCAATCCGCACATCTGACCCGTACGCCGGCCAACCCTTCTCAGAGGGCGTCCACCAGACGATGCTCGTGAGCAGGCGCCCTTCCGCCAGTGATGCTCAGAGGGGAGAGGCACCACCGATGACGGGGAAGGCGCACCCCGCTGGAAAGGTCTGTGAACGTGCCTTGACCTGGATCAAGCCGTCCTTCCTCTGGATGATGTATCGGTGCGGATGGGGAGCCAAGGAAGGGCAGGAGACCGTCCTCGCAGTCGAGATCACCCGCGAAGGCTTCCAATGGGCGCTGGATCATGCGTGCCTGTCCCACTACGAGCGCGCTGCCCTCCGACCGAGCAACGTGGAAGCGGCAGTTGAAGCGGGCCTCGGCTCGTGTCCAATGGGGCCCCGAGCGCGATGTGCAGCTGCAGCCCCTTCCCTACCGCGCGCTGCAGCTCGGCCTCGGCGGCCAAGCCGCACACCGCTACGCGGACGAGTGGACGGTTTCCATCACCGACGTAACTGGCCCCGTGCACGAGATCCACGGGCATGTTCGGGGCGGCGACCTGGACACCGCCCAGCAGCTTCTTCCCCTTGAGCCCCCCTACCCCGTGCCCGACGGACTCCTGGACCACCTGCGCCAATGAGTCCAGGCACCAGTTGAGAGATGTCCTCTAAGGCTGGGCGTCGTTGTCGCCGCCGAAGTCGGGTACGTCGGCGGACAGCAGGTGTTCGGTGCCACGTTCGAGGGCTCTGGCCGTCTCGGTGGAGCGGGGGAGCATGGTCTTCTCGTAGGCGCGGATGGCGTCCTCGACAGTGGCTGCGTTCGAGAGCGCGTTGGCGAGTTCGCTGGCGTCAAGCATGGCGAGGTTGACGCCGACGCCGAGCGGGGGCATGAGATGGGCGGCGTCGCCGAGCAGGGTCACCGTCGGGTTGTGGTCCCAGGTGTGCGGGACGGGGAGGGCGAGGATCGGGCGGTGGATGTAGGGGCCCTCGTTTTCGGTGATCATCTGGCGCATGCGGGGCGACCAGTGGGCGTACTCGTCGCGTAGCACGGCGCGGATGCCATCGGTGTCCTCGGCGGTCAGCCCCTTGGTGCTGATCCAGTCGTCCGGAACGCGTTGGATGATGTAGACGCGGATGTGGTTTCCGCTGTTGCGCTGGGCGAACAGGCTGCGTTCGCCGTCAGCTGCGTGGGCGCTGCCCGAGCCCACCAGCTCGGCAATCTCGGGGTGTCGGTTGTCGACGTCGGAGAACCGTGCTTCCAGGAAGCTGATCCCGGTGTACTCGGGGACGGCGGGGGACACGGCCGGGCGTACCCGGGAGAAGGCGCCGTCGGCGCCGATGACCAGATCGGTCTCGATGCTCGTGCCGTCGGCGAAGTGCAATCGCCGCGGCCCATCGGCGGGTCCGCTGATCGTGTCGAGGGAGCGGCCCCAGCGCACAGTGCCCGTCTCCAGGGAGTCGAGCAGCAGGTTGCGCAGTTGGCCGCGGTCGATTTCCGGCTTGAAGAGTTCGTCGGCCGCCGGGACTTGGTGGGACGTGATCGCGCCGGTCGGGTCCATCTGGCGCATTTCCTGCCCTTCGGGACGGGCGAGGGCGAAGAACTCGTCGAGCAGGCCGGCTTCGCGCAGGGCGACCTGGCCGTTGTCAGCGTGCAGGTCGAGGGTGCCGCCCTGGTTGCGAAAGTCGCGGCCCGGGTCACGGTCGTAGACAGTGACCGCGATGCCGCGCTGCTGGAGGATGCGTGCGCAGGTCAGTCCGCCGGGTCCGGCGCCGATGATGCTGATGCCGGCGTTGGCGGGTTCTGGGGACTTCATGGTTGTTCCTTTTGGTCGGCGAAGAGGAGTCATCGGGCGAACAGGGCGGGGTGGCGGCACTCAGAGGTCGTCTCGGTCATGGAGGTGCGTCGCGCGTCCCCTTGATGGACGGGACGGCAAGGAGGTGCGGTCCTGACGATGACCATGCCGGCAAGGACGTGCCGCTCAGGTGCCCACAACCCCATAAAATCAGAACAAGCAAAAAAGTGCAACGACTCTACTTTGAGATGGGTTCGACTATCGGATAGGCTCTAGCCATGACCGTGCCCACCGCCAGTCGCCGAGACCGCAAGAAGGCAGCCACCCGGCAGGCAATCGCCGACGCCGCACTGCAGCTCTTTCTGGAGCATGGCTACGATCAAGTAGGCATCCGTGACATCGCCGACGCCGCCGACGTGTCGACGGCTACGGTGTTCAAGCACTTCAGCGGTAAGGAAGCGCTGGTATTCGACCAGGACCAGGACCGTGAGTCAGAACTGATCGCCGCGGTGCGGGAGCGACCCGGCGGTCAGAGCATCCTCGACGCGCTCCGACAGCACGTCCTCGACACCTGGCCCTCGATCGAAGCACATCCTCAGGCGGCCGCGTTCACCAACCTGGTGGAGTCCACGCCGGTGCTGCGCGCGTACGCCGAGCGCATGTGGACCCGTTACACCGACAGCCTCAGCGCAGCCATCGCGGACGAGGTCGGCGTGGCCCAGGACGACCTCGCCTGTATGGCTCTTGCTCGATTCGTACTCGACATCCCGGCCCTCACTCGCGGTCGGCAAGACCGCCGAGCCGCTGTCGAGGCAATCTTCGACATCCTCACACGCGGCTGGGAACCGCCCAGTGAGCCGCCTGTCCCCTAGCCCCCACCATGCACTTCGGCCGCAGCCACCCCTCAGTCCGGCATTGAGAACTGACATTTCCTCATTGCCGGGCAGGAAGCACCTCATTCTGATCTCAGTCCTTAACCTCCCCTCGCCGCCGGTGACCGAGGTGAACGCTGGTCGGTGCCGGTCCACGAGAACAGCTCCAACAGCGCGGCCCGCGCCGCCAGGTACTCGCCCGCCTCGCCAGGCAGGTTGAGCGACGCCGGCACGATGGGCTTGGCCCGCTTCCACGCGTCCCCGCCCAGCAGCTTCGCCCGCGGGTCGCCCCACTTGGAGTAGTCCTTCGCGAACACCTCCCGTCGGCGCAGCGTCCGGTGCAGCTGCTCCAGCACGCAGAACGCGTACGCCTTCCACTCCACCGGGCCTGGCTCCAGGTGCGGCGCAAGCCCGGCAGCGATCCCAGCGCCGCCGCGTCCGCAACGCCGAGCTGCTCGCCGAGGTGATCGACCACCTCCGCCGACACGTCGGTCGGATCGTCCAGGAACACCCCGAGGAACCGGACCGTGGTCATCTGCACCGCGAATCCGAGCCGGTTGTGGGCCCACCGCTACCGATCAGCGCCCGGTCCGCGTCGTCCAGGAAGAAGAACCGCTCCAACTCCGGGACGGCGCCCAGTCGTACGACGCGCACTTCGCGGCCTGCCCATCCGTCAGGAACTCGACCGGCCCCCCGGACCTCCGGACAGCCAGTGATCAACACGACTGCCGAAGGCTCCGCGCCCGCTCAGGCGCACGACGGGCTTGGCGCCGGTTTTCGTTCCGATGTTCCAAGCACCGCCAATTGCATCGGATGCGAACTCGCGGCGCTCTGCGATGCGGCGTCGGAGGATGCCCGAATTCTCCTGCGTGACCAGGGCGGTTGAGGCCCTGAAGCGGCATGCGACGTTAGCGGGTGGTGCCACCTGAACGCCAGCCGCGTCACTCGTGTGGCTGGCTGACCTGCGGATCGGCGACCGAGTCGCATCGGGTGCGGCTTTCTCGCACCGAATGCGAGTGACGGCGGGTGGCGGAATGGTGGGGTTCAGCGGGTCGGTGCCGGAGGCGGCGAGGCTGCATCTGGTCGACGGGATCGCGCTGCTGCGGCCGGAGGAACAGTCGGATACGTGTGGCGGCTGCGCGAGGTCATGGCCCAGCACCAGATCTTCACGGCCACCGAACTGGTGCCGCTGCTGCGCGAACGGGGCATCGACCTGTCCGCCTCCCAGGTCCACCGCCTGGTTTCCGGCACCCCTGAGCGCCTGTCGTTGCAGATCATGGCCGCGCTCTGCGACATCCTGTCCTGCACCCCGGCCGACCTGGTCACCACCACCGCCGAGAACGCCGGAGTCCGCAAGACCGCCACCGACGACCTCCCCGCCCCGCCCGCGAACGTCGCGAACCTGCGGCCCCGCGCCGCCCGCATCCTGCCCGACTCATGACCCGCACCTACGCCACTGACGAACAGTACGAGCGCTGGTACATGGCCGAGTGCTGCCGCTGCGGCGCCGCAGGCTCAAGGCCGGCGTCTGGCCGAACGGATACGCCTTCCGGACCTGCTCGGACCGCGCCGTCCGGACACGGGGGACATGCCCGGGATGTGGGGCGACTGTGTGAACGCTGCACTCTCTCCGACCGCCTCACGGCGCTCCTGGACGACGGCACCGGACACATCCACCCTGCGCTACGCTCTTGAACGAGGTCGGGGTCCCGGCCGCCGCTGCCCGCGGTGCCGCCATCCGACAGCAACTCCTCGAACTACCCGGCCTCGTCGTTGTGGACGCCCTCGGCTACCACGACAAGACCACCAGCCGCCTCATCAGAGAGACAGGCGGGACATGGAGCCGATACGCCCCAGGAGATCACGCAAGGTCACCAACAGGCCGGCTTCCTCGAGGACTGGCAACAGTCGATTAGCTTGGCGTTTAACCTCCGCCGTTCACCTGACCTGCTGATCTTGGTTTGTTCCCGGGACAGCAGGGCGGCCGTTCTTCACGCTTCGAGGTGTCG
>NZ_JBIATN010000024.1:0-146239 GCF_042891825.1 Streptomyces sp. NPDC001852 | reverse complement strand
GCGATGAAGCAGGCCTGGAAGGGCCTGGCCCAGCTGGCCACCGGCCTGGCGTTCATGTCGAACCCGTTCCTGGGAGCGCTGTTCTGGGCGACGCCGGACAAGTACATGCCCTCCTGGCTGCGCGAGTCACGCAACACGATGAAGCAGACCGGCAAGGCACTGCTGGCGTGGGACGAGTGGGGCAAGAACCCCGCCCGCGCGGCCGGAGCGGTCACCTTCAACGTCCTGACCACCGTCTTCACCGACGGCGCGGGCGCGGCGGCCTCGGGTGCGGGCAAGGCCGGCGCGGTCGCCAAGGCCATCTCGGTCGCGGGCAAGGTCGGCAAGTTCATCGACCCCATGACCTACGTCATGAAGGGCGCGGGCGCGGGCCTGTCCAAGATCGGCGACATCACCAAGGCCCTCAAGGGCGCCGGGAAGATCGACATCCCGAAGCTCCCCGACAACGCCATCACCCTCCCCGAAGGCACCGTCCACCTCCCCGAAGGCACCGTCCACCTCCCCGAGGGCGCACCGATCCCGAAGGGCGGCATCGAACTCCCGAACGGCACCGTGCAGCTGCCCCACGACGCACCACTGCACCCCGCGGGCACCGACCCCCTGCACACCCCCGAGGGCGAGCCGCAGCTGTTCGCCGACAAGGACGGCAACATCGTCGACGAGCGCGGCAACGTGCTCATGCACCACGAGGGCGGCCCCCCGGACATCACCACCCCCCACACCGGCCCCGACGCCCCCACCCCCTCCCCGGCCAAGGAACCCGCCCTGGTCGGCGCGGGCGCCCACACCGCCGACACCACCGCCCACGCCGGCGACCACATCAACCTCGGCAACAGCCTGGATCACAACCTCGGCGACACCGGCCGCACCGGCGAACACGTCCCGACAACGCCTGGGGTCCACGCGGGCGGGGAGATACCCGGCATCCACGCAGGCGACCACCTGCCCGGCGGCGGCCATCTGCCGGGCAACGGCCCGGGCGACCACCTCCCCGGTGGAACGGCCGACCACCTCCCGGGCGGAACCGCCGACCACCTTCCGGGCGGCAGGGCCGACACCCACATGCCGACGAACAGCGTCGACAGTCACGTCCCCGCCGGTACGACGGACCACCCTGCGCCCGGTTCCGGGGCGGGCGAGCACGCGGCGGGCGGCCACACCGGCGGCCCCAACACCCCCAGCCACGACCTGCCGGGGCACGGCGGCGACACCCATGTGCCGGGCCACGGTGGCGAGCCACCTACGGGCGGGAGCGGCCTCGGCGACGGTGCACCTGGAGCAGGTGACCACGCCTCGCCCGGGTCGGATGCCGGTACACCCGCGCACGACGCTCGCCCCAGCTTCATGCACGACGGCGACAACCCGTACGGGCCTGCGGGCTCGCTCACCGACAAGCAGATCCACGACATCCAGGTCTACCGAGCCAACCACGAGCCCGGTTACTTCGAGGACTTCTACAAGTCCAACGGCAACCGGAAGAACTTGAGCCTCTTCGACGAGAGCAACACGACCCCTCCCCAGCTCACCCGAGAGTCACCCGGGCACCCGTGGGTATCGGTCAAGGACGCGCCGGATCCTCTCAAGCCGCACTACCTCGGCGACTGGATCAAGCGGGACCACAAGGGCTTGGCCGACGAGCCGCTGTCCAAGCTGAACGCGGCGGCCGAAGAACGCTACTTCGCCATCAAGCACGACACTGCCATGGACCACTGGAAACAGGATGTCAAGCACGCCCACGAGCAGCACCCGACATGGGAAACCGAGGTGGAGCAGCACGAGAGCCGGGCCGCATATCGGGAATCTCACATCCGCATGCGAGACGCCTCCGAGCACTACGGCGAGGCGATAGCCGAACACCACGTCATCCCGGAGCACTACGAGGGTGCCACCCCGGAGACACTGCACGGCCCACTGAACGGAAACGACCAGTTCGACCAGGTATGGCAGCGGAAAGACGGCGGTTACGTCGTTGTCGAAGCCAAGAGCAGCGTGAACACCGAACTGGGCGCCCGCAACCTTCCAAACGGAAAGCGCGTCTCGCAGGGCACCAGGGAGTATTTTCTCGACATTCTTGAGGAAATGCGCAAACGTGGCGCGGATCACCCGAGCGAACTGGAGCTTGCAGATCGGCTCGAGGCTGCGCTGAAGGATGGCAAAGTCGACTACATCGTCGTCAAGGGGGAGAAGAACACGGGCACGTACGCTGGTTACCACATGCGCAAGTTCGACATCGCAGACAGGAGCAGGCCGTGACCGTCGTCGCAAGGCATGGCACCCCCCGCCCAAATGCCGAAGCCTACGCCGAAGCCCTCGGCAAGAGCCTGGCCATGTCAGTGGGATGGCTCGACGAGTCGGCCTCCATGATCGACTCCACGTTCTCCAAATCCTTGCTTCACGTACAGGCTCGCTGTGCGGCCGACCCCCAGGCGGCGAAAGTGGAGACCTGGGAGGCGATCGTCACAGCGCTGCAGATCGGCACCGCGCTCTTCGCCGTCACCCGTTCGGATCAGGGTACGGTCCGGTGTCGCGTCGGCCATGAAATGCGCACCATCCCAGCCCTCGGCCCCCGACCCTTTGCGGACGCCGGCAACTGGATCACCACCTTCTGGCTGGCTGTCATCTGCCGTGACCGAAGCCGCCTCGACACTCTCTGCGAGATCCCCCTGGAATGGCTACGCTCCGACGACGCCGCCTATGACGAGTACATCTATCACTGGGTGGCCGCGCTCCAATCCTATTGGCTGCAACGGCCGGGCCTCGTGGAGGAGCTGACAGCCGCTTTCCAGAGTTCCCATCCCGACACCGCCCGCATCGCCCCTCGCGACCTACTGCAGAACATCCTTTATCCACCGATCAACCTCTTCTATCGGTTCCTGCGGCAGGACGGCCCGGGTGTAAACCAGGCCCTTGTCGAGGCGCTCGCGTTGCACAAGGCGTACTGGACGGCGGATGAAGACCGAGCCAAAGACCCTTCAGGTGCTGTCGCTCTGGGGCCCTTGGCCGTAGCGTGCCTCGCTTACGACGGCGGCATCCCCATCGAGGTGGAATCCGACTACCTTCCCAAGCACCTCCTGATGCGCAGCTGGCTCGGCGAGTTCGAAACCTGAGCCGTATCCGGGCAGGAAGGCTTGCTTTCGCCCGGGCCGGACGATGAAGGTGCGCGGCTGGCCCCGGTGAGAGCTTGCTGCGAGATGTGCAGCCACTCGAATGGTCGGGAAGCGGCCTGGATCGATCGGTCTGGGGGTGGCGACAAAGCCGCAGGAGTGGGCGACCACGCCATAACCGGGCGGAGGACCATACACCGAGGCCGGACTCCCGCACGCGAGACGCCTTGGGAGGATCATGCAGCCCCCAGCACCAATCCGTCATGATCAAGGCTGGCCACAGCAGGTAAGGCGCCAACGATGCTCTCCGTGCCCCGGCACACCTTCGGCAGGCAAGACACCCCAGGGCGTGAGCCGGTGCTCAGCCGGGGAGTCGTCTGGGCTCTGGAGGATCTTCAGGAGTCCCCGATGGCGGTCAGGGACGCCCTGTCCGACTCGCTCCTTCTGGCGCAGGGACGAGGAGCCGCCGATCCCACGGCGGAGTGGCTGGAGACGTGGGAGGCGTGGGTGACGGCCATGCAGTCCGGTTCGGCGATGTTCGCCGCGGCGACCACGACCGAACCGAGCGTGTCGTGCCTCATCCATCACGAGGTGCGGTCCATTCCCGCCACGGGTCCACGGCCGTGGGTGGACGCCGGGAACTGGCTCACCGTCTTCATGTTGTCGGTGATCTGCCGAGACAAGGACAAGCTGGACGCGCTGTGCCAGATTCCGCTGTCCCTGCTGCGGGAGTCGGGTGCCGAGTACGACGCCTACGTCTACCCATGGGTGGAGACGCTGAGGGCGTACTGGCTGAGCCGGCCGGATCTCGGCGACAGGTTGCTCGAAGCCGCCCAGGGCCTTGCGCCCGAGGCGGCCCCGATCGCCGGGCCCGAAGCCACCACCCGGATCCTCTGGCCGGTCGTCGACCTGTTGCACCGTTTCATCACGTCCGACCACGAGCGCTTCAACCAGTCCCTGGCCAACGCCCTCACCCTGCACAAGCAGTACTGGACCAGGGACGAGGGACGCACGAGGGACGCACGGGGCCTCGTGGCCGTCGGCCCCCTGGCCATGGCCTGCCTGGCGCACGACGGGGGCTTCCCCATCGAGGTCGAGTCCGACTACCTCCCCAAGCACCTGGTCAAGGGCACGTGGGTGGGCGAGTTGCCTACGTAGCAAACGCACTTCCATATCTTCCACGGAGAACACGTTGGTCTCGACCTTCCCCCGGCACCCCTACCCCACAGGGAATGCTGAACGCGGCCTCGCCCTGCTCCAGGGGAACGCGCAGGAGCTGATCGACGATCTGGAAGCAGACTCCAGCAGCCTGGGCGATGCACAGCACATCACGCTCACCCTGGCCAAGTCGCGCTGCCTGCTGGACCCACGGGCAGCGATCTACCCGACATGGGACGCCTGGGTCACCGCTATGCAGGTCGGCTCCGCTGTGTTCGCCGCGGCGACCACGACCGAGGACCAGGTGCAGTGCCGCATCACGCACGAGGACCGTACCCTTCAGGCCACCGGCCCGCAGTGGTACGTGACCGAGCTCCTGGATCAGCGCCTTCTACCTGGCCGTGGTGTGCCGCGAAAGGGACAGGATCACCGCCCTGTGCCAGGTGCCCATGTCGCTGCTCCGGGAGAATGGTTCGCGTTTCGAGGAGTACCACTTCGCCTGGATCGAGACGCTCCAGACATACTGGCTGGGAGGCCCGGATCTCCTCCAGAAGCTGGTAGCCACGGTAGACGGAACCGACCCGCAATCCGTCGCCGACCCGGAGACAGTGGGCAGACTGCTGTACCCGCCGATGGAGATGTTCCACCGCTTCATCGGCAAGGACCACGCCGGCTTCAACCAGGCCCTCGCCAACGCCCTGAAATGGCACAAGGAATACTGGAGCGAGGAAAGCCGAACCCTGCAGGCCTCGGGCCTGGTGGGGCTCGCACCTCTCGCCATGGCCTGCTTCGCCCACGACGCGGGCATCCCCATCGAAGTCGAGTCCGAGTACCTGCCTATCGCCCTCCTCGAGCGCAACTGGTGCGGTGAGTTCGCTACGTAAGACGCACACAGTCAGTCCGTTCAAGGAGAGCAAGTGGCCACCCGCATCGACCGTCATGAGTTCCGCACAGACAACGCGACCGAGCTCATGACCCCAATCGTCAAGAGCACCGAAGACATCCTCGCCCACCTCGAGACCTCCGAAGACGACCGCTACGACGCCCTGTCCACCACCCTCACCCTCGCAAAGTGGCGTTGCCTCACGAACCCGACGGCCGGTGAGTTTCCGACCTGGGAGGCATGGGTCACCGCCATGCAGGTCGGCTGCGGGCTCTTCGCCGCCGGTACGGCCACCGAGGGGCCCGTGCCATGCCGTGTCGGCAGCTCGGGCGAGGTGAAGCACCTTCCCGCCACCGGTCCCCAGGACTATCTCCACGCGGGCAACTGGCTCACCTCGTTCTACCTGGCGGTGATCTGCCGCGAGAACGACCGGGTCAACCAGCTGGCCCAGGTGCCCGTGTCCTTCCTGCGCGCGTCCGGCGCAGAGTTCGACGAGTACATCTACGCCTGGGTGGCAACCCTGCAGAACTTCTGGTTCGGGCGGCAGGAGACCTGGGACACCTTGGTCACCGCCATCAACGGCACCGCCCCCGAGGCGGCCGGGATCGCCGGCCCGGAGCTCATGCTGAAGATCCTGTACCCGCCACTCGAACTCTTCCACCGCTACCTGCGCCGCGAGACGCAAGAGTTCAACGCGACCCTGGTCGACGCCCTCACCTGGCACAAGGAGTACTGGACCGCGAACGAGGCACGCTCCGCCAGCGGCGAGGGCCTGGTCGCCCTCGGCCCGCTCGCCATCGCCTGCATGGCATTCGACGCCGATCTGCCCGTCGACGTCGAGTCCGACTACCTCCCCAAGCACCTGCTCAAGCGCACCTGGGTGGGCGAGTTCCTCACGTAGCGAGCGGAACGGCCTCAGAACAGGCTCAGCAGCGCCTCCGCCGGATCGGTCAAGCCGTGTTCGCCGCCGGGCAGCGGCAACTCGAACCACACCGTCTTGCCGCGAGGCGTCCGGCGGGAGCCCCAGGCGGCGCTGAGGAGGCCGACCAGTTGCAACCCCCGGCCACCTTCATCCGTGTCCCGAGCGCGCCGCCGACGCGGCTGGACCAAACCGGAGTCCCACACCTCGCAGACCAGCGTGCGGTCCAGCAGCAGCCGTAGCCGTATCTCCCCCTCGCCGTACCGCAGCGCGTTGGTGACGAGCTCGCTGACGAGCAGTTCCGTCGTGTCGACCAGCGGCTCCAGGTCCCAGCTCAGCAACTGCCCACGGGCGTACTCCCGCGCCCGCCCCACGCTCCGCGGCTCACGCGGCAGCGTCCAGTCGCCGACGGAATCGGCCGGCAGCCCCTGCACCCGGGC
This sequence comes from Streptomyces sp. NPDC001852, assembly GCF_042891825.1. Taxonomy (NCBI): domain Bacteria; kingdom Bacillati; phylum Actinomycetota; class Actinomycetes; order Kitasatosporales; family Streptomycetaceae; genus Streptomyces; species Streptomyces sp. NPDC001852. The sequence continues at coordinate 139,735 of NZ_JBIATN010000024.1, read as the reverse complement.
CATCAGCAGGGCGATGTCGTCCTCGCCGTGGTGGGTGTCCAACGTGTTGAGGACGTGGTCGCAGACGTCCTCCAGGGGACGGGAGGGATCGGTGAGTGCGCCGACGAACGCCTGCAGGCCCTCGTCCAGCGGATGGTCGCGGGACTCGACCAGGCCGTCGGTGTAGAGGGCCAGCAGCGCGCCCTCCGGCAGTTCGACCTCGACCTCCTCGAACGGCTCGCCGCCCACCCCGAGCGGCATGCCGGGCGGCACGTCCAGCATCAGGGCCGACTCGCCGGGCTCGACCAGGACCGGGGGCAGATGGCCGGCGTTGGCGAACGTACAGCGTCTGGTGACGGAGTCGTACACGGCGTAGACGCAGGTCGCGAGGTAGACCTCGGACAGGTCGGCGGCCCTCGGCTGACGGGCCGTACGCGTGGCCTGCTGGACGCCGCCCGGGGTGCCGAGCCCCCGTGCGATCTCGTCCAGCGCCGAGAGGACCTCTGCGGGTTCGAGATCCAACAGGGCCAATGTCCGTACGGCCGTGCGGAGTTCGCCCATCGCGACGGCCGCCCGCAGGCCCCGCCCCATCACGTCGCCCACGACCAACGCCGTGCGGTGGCCCGGCAGTTCGATCACGTCGAACCAGTCGCCGCCCACCTCGGTCGCCGCGTTGCCGGGCAGATAGCGGCAGGCGATGTCCAGCCCGGAGGCCTCGGGGTCACCGGGCGGGAGCAGGGAGCGTTGCAGTATCAGCGCGCGCTCGTGTTCCCTGCGGTACAGGCGCGCGTTGTCGATGCAGACCGCCGCGCGCGCCGCCAGCTCCACCGCCAGGTCCCGGTCGCGGTCGCCGAACGGCTCGCTGCCCTTGGTGCGGGCGAACTGGGCGAGGCCGACGACCGTGTCGTGGGCGACCATCGGCACGGCCAGCGTGGACTGCACGAGGCCGCCCTCCTCGGGGGGCACGGCTTGCGGCCGGGCGGTGCGCAGGGCGTCCGCGCAGGGCGAGTTGAAGGGGAAGTGGTGGACCGCGCCGACCTCGACGGGCTCGCCGGAGCCCGCGAAGGGAGCGCCGGAGACGGCGCTCGCGAAGGCGACGCGGCGCATTTCGGCGCTGCCGTCGGCGAGTCCGGGCGGGGTTTCGTCGCCGGTGAGCAGGCCCTGGTAGAGGTCGACGGTGGCGAGGTCGCAGAAGCCGGGGACGACGACGTCGAGGAGTTCCCGGGCCGTGGTCTCCAGGTCGAGGGAGTTCCCTATGCGGGCGCCGGCCTCGTTGAGCAGGGCGAGGTTGCGCCGGGCGGCGGCGGCCTCGCGGGCGGCGGCCCGCCGGGAGGTGATGTCGGTGCCGAGCCAGGCGATGCCGATGGGCCGGCCGCTGCCGCCGTGCACCCGGTAGAGGTTGACGGACCAGTGCCGGCGTTCCTCGGAGCCGGGGACGTGCCCGGTGATGTGCATGTCGGTGATGGACTGGCCCGTCTCCAGCACCCGCCGCAGCGTGGCCGAAACCCGCTCGGCCTCTCCGCGCGGCAGATAGTCGTGAACTCCCTTGCCGCGGTGGTCGTCCGGGGTTCCGCCGAAGGTGGAGGCGAAGCGCTCGTTGGCCCGACGGACCCTCAGATCGGTGTCGATCAGCAGGAATCCGAACGGGGATTGACCGAAAATGGCCTGCGAGGCGGCCAGGTCGGTCTCGATGCTGCGCAGGGTGCGGACGTCCACCACGATGCACACGGCGGCCTTGTCGCCCTCGGCGGTCCTGGTGGGCATGACGTAGACCTCGGCCAGGCCTTCCTCGCCGCGCGCGCCGTCCGCCGCGTCCGGCATCCGGAAGGGCACGACCCCGGTCCACTCCCGCCCGTCGAGAATTTCGGCCATCTTCCGCTGGCCTCGCTCCCGCAGATCCGGGTCGACGAAGGCCTCTATCGGGTCCACGCCGACGGCGCGTGCGGCGGGGATGCCGAAGAGCTGCTCGGCGCGCAGGCTCCACTGGTCGACCAGCCCGCCGGGGCCGATGGAGAAGGACGCGACCTTGATGTAGTCGTAGATGGAACCGGGCGGACTGCTCTGCCACATGGCGTCGCCGGGTGCGGCGGCTTCCGCGGCCTGGTTCATCGCGCCGTCCGACGGGTCCTCGGACTCCGTGGCCTTCGCTGGTATCTCGCTCACGCGAACCGTCCCCTCCAGCTCACCGCGTCCGGCACCGGTCACCGACAGCGGCTGCCCGCAGTATCCAGCACTACGGCGCCGCACGACACGGTGTTCACGATCACAGCTCGGTCCAGATGTTTTTCGGACCGGTCCGTGACAACACATCCACTCTTCTAACCAGGGAACACGCCGCCGAATCACGCACACCGGAACCGGCCGCGCGCCCGCGGCGCACGACGGACGCGCCCCCGCCCGCGCCACACCCCCGCGCCCCCGGATGCTTCCGGCTCACCCCGGCACCGTCAGTTCGAACCAGACGGTCTTTCCGCTCGCGCCGGGCCGGGTGCCCCAGCGGCGGGAGGATCCTGCGACCAGCTGCAGACCGCGCCCGCCCTCGTCCTCGTCGTGGGCGACGCGCTCGCGCGGCGGGTCGGGCAACGGGTCGGAGACCTCCACCAGCAGCCCGTCGTCGAGCCGGACGGGCCGTACGAGCCGTACTCCGATGGGGCCGGTGGCGTGCCGCAAGGAGTTGGTGACCAGCTCGCTGACCAGCAACGCGGCCAGGTCGGCGAGGCAGTCGAGGTGCCAGCCGTGCAACTGCCCGCGGACGGCGGCGCGTGCGGTGCGCACGGCGCCGGGTTCCGCGGGAAAGGTCCACTCGGCGCAGTCGCCATCGGTGTCGATCACGCCGATCACTTCCCAGGCCAGCGAGCCCACCCATGTCCGGTTTCGTGGGGTTAATGGGCACATACCCGATATCCCGGGGGCAGTACCGCGCGGGAGGGCGCACAGTGGCACGAACGGCGTAGGGAGCGCTCAGCGCAGGCCGGCGGTGAGCCGGGGCATGACTTCCCGGACCGCCGGGACATCCTGGTCGAGCCAGTCCACCTGCCAGATCTGGTCCGGGGTCAGCCAGCGCAGTTCGTCATGGTCCTCGAGGGGCCTCGGCGCGGGCGAGCCGGGGCGCAGGCGAGCGGTCCACACCTGCAGGACGTACGGCGTCCGCAGCGGCCACTGCCCGGGCACGCGCTCGACCGCTTCGGCCTCGATGCCGAGTTCCTCGCGCAGTTCACGCACCAGGGCGTCCTCGGGCCGCTCGCCCGGCTCGACCTTGCCGCCGGGCAGCTCCCAGCGTCCGGCCAGGTCGGCGGGTGCGCTGCGGCGTGCCGCGAGCAGCCGGCCTCCGTCGAGCAGGGCGGCTCCCACCACCACGATCCGGTCCGTCATCGGTGTGCCGGGTGTCATGGGCGTCATGGGGCGGAGCCTACGGCAGGGCGCGCGAGGTCAGTTGCGGGTGCCGTCGTTCTGGCCGATGCGCTCGACCCAGTAGACCTGTTTGTGTCCCCGGTCGTCGAGGCTGTCGGCGATCTTCTGGGCCTCGGCGCGGGTCGCGTACCGGCCGACGCGATAGCGATTGCCGTTGTCGTCCTGCCGTATCACGATCCAGGGCAGTGAGACCGTCCCCTCACTCATGGCCCCCACCGCCCGCATCGCTCCTTCTCGCACCGCCCCACCTTCCCCCATGCTCGGCTTCGCTCGCGCGGGGGGACTCCCATCCTGTGGGACCCCGCCGTGTCCCGCCTAAGGAAACCGCAATCCGCATATGCCCGAGCGTACGCCCAACCTTTACTCAGCGAACACGCCTTTTCACAAAGAGGTACGCAACCAGCCAGGACGCAGGGGGCGCACAGAAGCGAACGCGCCGTCGTGAGCGCCGCTGTCCCGAGTCGGGGGCATATCCGAGGGACCCCTGGTCACCTGCGAAAACGGCCGGATTCCGGCGGCGCCTCGGCCTCGACCGCGGGCCAGGCGCCCGCCCTGCCACCGCCTAGTCACCCGAAGGGTGTGCGCTACCTCACTCGGGGGGCGCGCACCGGGCCGGCGTGAGTGATGGGCAGATCCGCTCCGGGCGCTGCGCGCGTTTCCGCTGATCCGACCGTGCCCCGCCCCCGCCGGGCGCCCCCGTCACTTCACCGGCAGGTGATACGACACCTGATACCGATCCGCAGGAATCACCACGTCAGCCGTCTCCACCGGGCGGCCGGAGGCGTAGTAGGTGCGGTGGACGACCAGGACCACATGGCCGGGGACGCCGCCGAGCACGTGCAGTTCCTCGGCGAGGCCGGGGCGGGCGCCGACCTCCTCGGTGACGTTGTCGACGATGACGTCGATGGCGCGCATGCGCTCGACCACGCCCATGCCGCCGAGCGGACCCTCCTCGGGCAGCATCACCGGGGTGCGGCCGGTGACGGCCAGGGGCTCCCAGGAGGTGGAGAGCATCATCGGCTCGCCGGCCTCCCGGAACAGGTACTTGGTGCGCATGACCCGGTCGCCCACCTGGATGCCCAGCCGCTCGGCGATGGCGGCGCCGGCCTCGGCCTGCTCGCTGCTGGACTCCCAGGTGCCGCGCACCGAGGCGTCGGCCTGCTCCTGCCGGAAGGGGGTGGCGCCGCCGGACGGGCGGTATCCGGAGCGGGCCACGCGGCGCGGCACCGGTCGCTCGCGGACGTACGTCCCCGAACCGGAGCGGCCCTCCACCAGCCCCTCGGCCATCAGGACCTTGCGGGCCTCCAGCGCGACGGTGTCCGAGACGCCGTACTCCTCGCGGATGCGGGCCTGGGAGGGCAGGCGGGTGTGGGGCGGCAGCGAACCGTCGACGATCTTCTTGCGGAGATCACCCGCGACACGCAGGTACGCCGGCTGCTCACCGAAAGTCACTGGCCGCTCCCATCAGATTGTACAGACAGCAACAGCGTGGCAACCGTGGGTTGTGCCGTGCAAGTAAAGGCCAGAGAATCACTCGATGTGATTACGTGGGGTGCGAGAAGGCTTTACGCAGGCACTTTCTCCCTATAAATGCGCTCACCCAACCGTGCTCACACCTCGTCCGGGGACACCGGTACCGTGCTCCTGGGCGGGGAGGCAGCTCGAACGGGGCACGAACGGGGGCGGAATGAGGGTGGACACCCTGGCCGGGGGACGGGTGGGCAGTGACGTCGTCCGGGCGGTGAACGGGCTCACCACGCGGTGGGCGGCGACAGCGCAGGGCGGCACGGTCTTCTCGGCGGCCGGGGTCTGGCCGCTGCTGGCCCTCCTGGCGGACGGCGCGGCCGGCCCGGCGCGGGCGGAGCTGAGCGAGGCCGTCGGGCTGCCGTCGGATCAGGCGGCCGGTGCGGCACGGCAGTTGCTCGGCGCGCTGGGCGCCCTGCCCGGTGTGGACTCCGCAGTCGGCCTGTGGACCAAGCGGACGCTGGAGCTCGTCCCGGAGTGGGAGGCGGGGCTGCCCGCCGAGGCGCACGGCGTGCTCACCGGGGACGTCGGCGCCGACCGGCGGGCGCTGGACTCCTGGGCGGCGGACCGTACCGGTGGGCTGATCGACCGGATGCCGGCCCAGCTGACCGAGGACACTGAGCTGGTGCTGGCCGGTGCGCTGACCATGCGGACCAGATGGCTGCGCCCCTTCCACGAGGTTCCGCTGGCGACGGCGTACGAACCCTGGGCCGCCACCGAGCGGTTGGGCCTGTTCCGCAGGAGCACCCTGCTCGACCGGGTCGGCGTCGCCGAGACCCCGCACGGCTGGGTCACCGAACTGAAGGTGCTCGGCACGGACGCGCTGGACGTGCATCTGCTGCTGGGCGAGGAGGGGACGGCGCCGGGCCGGGTGCTCGGCGCGGGCGTGGACCTGCTGCACCGGCCGCGCACGGTCGTACCGGGCTCCCGCCTGCCGTACGGGGAGGTGGGGCCGGGGCTGCGGGTGGTGAAGGAGCGGAGCGCCCGGCGCGAGCCGCCGACCCTGGACGTCCGGACCGCCGCGTACGACGTGACGGCGGAGCACGACCTGCTCAAGCGGCACGAGCTGTTCGGGCTGACGACGGCGCGGGACACCCGGCAGGGGCACTTCCCGGGCATCAGCGGCTTCCCGCTCGCCATCGGCTCGGCCGCGCAGAGCGCCTTGGCGCGGTTCGGGGCGCTGGGCTTCAGGGCCGCGGCCGTCACGATGTTCGGGGCGATCGCGGGTTGCGGGATTCCTCAACTGCGGTACGTGACACGGCGGGTGGACGCCGTCTTCGACCGTCCCTTCGGCTTCCTCGCCCTGCACCGGCACTCGCGGCTGGTGCTGGCGGCGGGGTGGGTGACGGATCCGCTGCCGTTCCCGGAGTACTCCGAGTACGCGGAGCACCCGCAGGATCCGGACGGTCCGTGGGACGACGAGTGAGCAAGGCCCTGTGGAAGGACGAGCAGTGAGCAAGGTGACCGCCGAGACGGTCCGCCGGGTGAACGGGCTGACGGCCCGCTGGGCGCAGGCCCTGCCCGAGGGCACGGTCTTCTCCGCGCCGGGGGTCTGGCCCCTGCTGGCCTTCCTGGCCGACGGCGCCGCGGGCCCGGCGCGGGCGGAGCTGAGCGAGGCCCTCGGCCTGGCGGCGGACCCGGCGGCCGGTGCCGCCAGGGAGTTACTGGGGACGCTGCGGTCGGTGTCCGGACTGGACGCGGCGCTCGGCCTGTGGACGCACCAGGCGCTCCCCCTGCGGGAGGAGTGGCGGTCCGGACTGCCGGCCGGGACGTACGGGGTGTTCGGGGACGACCTCGTCACCGCGCAGGAGCGGCTGGACGCCTGGGTGGCCGAGCGGACCGGCGGGCTGGTGGAGCGCATGCCGGTGACGCTGACCCGGGACGCGCGGATGGTGCTGGCCTGCGCCCTGGCGCTGCGCACGACCTGGCGGCAGCCTTTCACCGAGCTGCCGCTGCGGCCGGATTCCGGCCCCTGGCAGGGGCGTACGCTGCGCGGACTGCACCGGCGCAGCGTACGCCCGGACCGGGTGGGCGTGACGGGCACTGCGGACGGCTTCGTCACCGCGCTGACCGTGCCCGGCGACAACGGCATCGACGTCCACCTGGTGCTCGGCGAGGAACGCATGACGCCCGGTCAGGTGCTGGCTGCCGGGGTGGGGATCGTGGCGCGAGCGCTGCCGCTGACCGGGGGCGGCGCGCTGCCGCACGGGCACGTGGGGCCGGGCCTGTACGTGGAGCAGCAACCGGCCGTCGAGCCGGGGCCGCTGACGCTGGACGTGCGGACGGTGGCGTACGAGGTGCGCGCCGATCACGATCTGCTCGCCCTGGCGGGGCTGTTCGGGCTGACGGCAGCGACCGATGCCCGCCACGGCCACTTCCCCGGCATCAGCGACCACCCGCTGGCCATCGGCGCGGCCCGCCAGTCGGCGCTGGCCCAGTTCGGTCCGCTGGGGTTCCGGGCGGCGGCCGTGACGGCGGTGATGTCGGCACCGGGCAGCGCCCCGCCGCAGTACCGCTACGAGACAACGGTCGTCCGCGCCGTCTTCGACCGCCCCTTCGGCTTCCTCGCCGTCGACCGCGAGTCCCGGCTGGTGCTGGTGGCGGGCTGGGTGACGGATCCGGCGCCGGAGCCCGTCATGAGCTTCCCGGGCGCTGCTCCTCCAGGACTCTGACGCAGCGGGCGAGCAGCCCGGTCAGGGCGTCGCGCTCGGCGCCGGTGAACTCCGCGGCGAGGGCCCGTTCGACGCGTACGGCGGCCGTGTCGGCCTCGGCCATGACGGCGCGGCCCTCGTCGGTGAGGCGGGTCTCCAGGACGTTCTTGTGCCACTCGTGCGGGCTGCGGGTGATCAGGTCGCGGTCCTGGAGGTTCTTCAGGACCGTGTTCATGGTCGGCGGTGTGACCCCGCACAGCCGGGCCAGGGCCGCCGCGGAGATGCCGGGGTTGTCGGAGAGGTGCAGCAGCGCGGCGTACTGGGCGACGGTCAGGCCCGCGGGTTTGAGGACCGCGGTCTTCGTGGCGTTGAGGGCCTGCTCGGCCCGCTTGAGGTGGGAGCCGAGGCGCTCGGACGCGGGCATGGAGGTCACCCGGCCCAGATTAATGCCCGTTGATGCCGGTCAAGGCCCGGGCGGCGATGAAGACCCCGGCGGTAATTAATACCCTGGCGATGATTAGGGCTCTAATGTAGCTTCGTACTCATCCTAGACTGAGTAGCCGAACCGAGAGGCACTGTCGTGTCCCGTTCGATCCACCGCCGTACCTTCCTGACCGGTGCCGCCGCCGCGGCCGTGGCCCTCGCCGCACCCAGGGCCACCGCGGCGACCACGGCCACCGGCGCCCGCATCTCCACCGCCTTCACCCTCCCGGACGACCGGGCCTACCCCGAGGGCATCGCACTCGACCCGCGCACGGGCGACGCGTACGTCGGCTCCTTCACGACCGGCGCGATCTACCGGGCCGCCGCCGGCAGCCGCGCCGCCGACGTCTTCCTGCCGGCCGGCGCGGACGGCCGTACGACGGCCAAGGGGCTGAAGGCCGACCGGGCGGGCCGCCTGTGGGTCATCGACCACACCACCGGCATCGACGTCTACGACCTGCGCGACCGCTCCCTGCTGGCGCGCTTCGAGGTGCCGGAGGGCGACGCGCGCTTCATCAACGACCTGGTGATCGCCGCGGACGGCACGGCGTACGCCACCGACAGCGTGCGTCCGGTGCTCTACCGGGTCACTCCCGCCGAGGTGACCCGCGGTGGCAGCGCACCGCTGGTCGCGCACTACGACCTGAGCGGGGCCGTCCCCCCGCAGTCGCCGGGCACCTACGCCCTCAACGGCCTCGTCGCGGACCCCACCGGACGCCTGCTGTTCGTGGTCGACATGACCGGCGGCGGCCTGTACCGGGTCGACGTGACCGACGGATCGGTCCGCCGGGTCGCCCTGCACGGCGGCGACCTGGTGAACGGCGATGGCCTGGAGCTGTCCCGCCGCACCCTGTGGGCGGCCCACAACAGGTCCAACACCCTGACCCGCTGGCACCTCTCCGCCGACGGCACGGAGGCCCGCCTCGCCCGCACCCTGACCGATCCCGCCCTCCAGATCCCCACCACCCTGGCCCGCACCCGGCACGGCCTCCTCGTCGTCCGCTCCCAGTTCGACAAGGGCGGCCCCATGGGGCAGGGGACGCCGACGACGCCGTTCACGGTGGCCCGGGTGACGGGGATGTGAGCCGGAGTGGGCACCGATCAGGTCGTGGCAACTCCCGGAGAGCCGGGCGCTGTTCGAGGTGATCGACGAACTGCGGCCGTTCCTCCGGTGCTCCCTTCCCGACCGACATGGCCGATGACCACCCAGCACCGGCGACAAGTCCCGGACTCCAGGACGACAGGAACGGCAGCCGCCCGATGACGATCTCGTGGCCCACGCCTCGTCGAATCGCTACGGTTGAGCCATGACCGCACTGCCCGACTGGATGCGCCCGCCGCGCGAGGAAGGCTGGTTCGCGGAAGACCTGGACAGCCTTCCCGAGGCACCCCGCCACACCGAGCTGATCGACGGCGCGCTTGTCTTCATGATGTCGCCGCAGAGGTGGTGGCACGGCCACCTCGTCACCATGCTCACCGTCGCTCTCATGGAGCAGGCGCCCGGCGATGTCAGGGTGGGCCGCGAGATGACCATAAAGCTCGACGAGCGAAACCGGCCCGAGCCGGATCTGCTGTTGACGACGGCCGACTACGACGGAGACCGCACGTGGTTCGCGCCGGACGAGGTGCGACTGGTCGTCGAGGTCGTCTCACCCGAGTCCGCGCACCGGGACCGCACGGTCAAGCTGCGCAAGTATGCGGAGGCCGGCATCCCGCACTACTGGTGCATCGAGGACGAAGACGGCGCCCCTGTCGTCCACGTCTACGAACTCGACGAACCCACTGGCGTCTACGCGCCCGCCGGCATCTTCCGAGGCACCCTGAAGCGCCCTGTGCCTTTCGGGATCAGCCTGGATCTCGACAGGCTCACGCCGCCGACGAGCAACTAGGAGCCAGCACCACGTCAGCACAGGAACGCGGAAGGGGCTGAGCTCGCCGGAGCTCAGCCCCTTCTGATCTGCGCGCTCGGCGAACCGCTCAGCGCTTGGTAACGAGTCGATTACACGTTGAAGCGGAACACATGAGGGCAGATCCTGACCTGCGGCGGGACGCCGATGATGCTCCTGACCAGGTATTTTGCTGTTTGCAAGCGATGGCGTGCGACGGCCGCTCTCGACCGTCCTGCGGACTGTCTGCGGACTCATGGTGAGCAGTCGGGCCGCCCCGAGCAGAAGGCCAGCCGTCTGGGCTCCCGGGCAGCGAGGAAGCGCCCGCGCGGCCATCCGACTCTGGACGCGCCCCTGTCGGCTCGGCCGGTGGACCATCGGCGTCCGAACCTCAATCCACTGGATTACAAGTCCTGGTCACGGCATGACGAGTGGTTCCGGACGGTGCTTCGGGGTCCGGAACCACCAGGTCAGAGCACATTCACAGTGACGAGCGATCTACCTCGTGACGGCACGTGCTACACCGTGCGCTTACGCATCGCTCGCGCAAAAGAGGCTGCTGACCAGTGCGTGAGCCCCCTCCGGGGCGCCTCAGCTTTCGATCAGACTCAGGCAACATCAAGCCCTACGCCAATGGACCGGTGCAGTGCCCGGTTATCGGGGCTCGAGCCTCACCCACCTGCCCAGGCGTGATGCGTGCTCGGATCTTGGGCGGGGGGCAGGGGAACGTTGAAGGGCGCGGCCCGTCCTGATCATGTGATTCCACTCGCAAGATCGTGAAGGCCGCGCCCGTAAGCCACCTTGCCCGACCCTGCCCGCCTCTCGTCAACTCGCCGATCAACTCCGCGTCGAGGATGAGGAGTTGTGCACGCCCGCGAAACTCCCCTCGCTCCTGGAGGCGGTCGGCGCCGTGCCCGACCCGCGTTCTGCGCACCTGGTCACGTACCCTCTCCCGATGCTGCTCGGCCTGGTGGCCTGCGCCCTGTTGTGCGAGGTGCGCTCGCTGCGCAGTGTGATCCGCTGGGCGAACGGCCAGGGAGCAGGCATCCTGGCGGCGCTCGACGTCCCCGACGGTGATCTGGCGCAGTTGCCGGTGGCCACCACGCTCACCCGCGCCCTTGCCCGGATCGACGCCCACGCACTCCGTGCGGCCGTCGGCGCCTTCGTGCAGGCCCACGCCGCCGACCCGCTGGCCGGAATCGCGGGGGATCCGCCCATGCTGCAACTGGCCGCGGACGGCAAGACGGTTCGCGGCGCCCGCGACGCCGACGGCCTGCAGCTTCACCTGCTCGGTGTCTACCAGGTCTATCCCGGCGTGATGCTCGCTTAGCGCGAGATGCGCCACAAGCCCCACGAGACCGTGCACTTCACGCCGCTCTGACCTGATCGCAAACATCACCGGCGCGACGGTGACCGCCGACACCCTGCACACGGTGGCCGATCACGCCCGCTACCTGCACCGACGCGGCGCCTTCGGACTCTTCCCGGTCAAGGAGAACCGCGCTGCCCTGTTCGCCCAGCTCGACGCGCTCAACTGGGACGAGACCACGAACCCGCAGATCAGCATGGTCCGCACCGAGGAGACCAACAGCGGCCGCCACGAGACCCGCATCGTCCGAGTCCAGGCACTGGAAGACGGTCAGGTCAACTTCCCGCACGCCACCCAGGCTCTGCTGGTGGAGCGGTACACCACCGGCCGGGGAGACCAAAAGGTCCACGCGGACGCCGAACTCGGCATCACACCGCACCTGTCCAGGCCGCCGACGCGGCCACCCTCGCCCGCTGCGTGCGAGGCCAATGGGCCATCGAATCCCAGCATTTCGTCAGAGACGTGACCTTCGGCGAAGACGCCAGCCGGGCCCGCACCGGCAGCCTTCCCCGAGCCCTCGCCACCTTCCGCAGCCTGGCGATCAGCCTCGCCCACCTCTCCGGATGGAAGAACAACGCCGCCGCACGCACCGTCAGTTCACCTGATACCGCGTGCGGGTAGACCCCAACGATCTCGGCCCACTCCGCGTCTTTGGCCCGGGGCGTCGCCCTGCAAGGGCGATGGTGACGCGAACGGCCAGCCTGCACGTTTCGGCCAGATCGCCGGGCAAATCTCTCGGTTACAAGACGCTATTTGCCCACCGGTTGTCTGCCGACCCGTCTCCTGACCAGGTCCAATGACAACCGTAACGAATTCCGGACACTCTGCTGCTTCTAGCCAATCTCGTTATGCCTTCTGTGGTGACAGTTTACAGAGAGCTTACTGTGTCCTAGCGCGCTGTGATCATTGAACGCTTGCCCAGACCGAGACTCCATAAGGACGGCAATGATTTTTCTCTACTCGCGCTCAATCAAAATTCTGCTCGCTAGCCTTTCAGTCTGGGCGCTCCTTTTAACCGGAGTGGCCATATCCGCCGAGGCGCTTCCGCCTATCCAAAAAAATGGAGGGCTTGATGAACCGATAGGGCGCGACGTTCCTCACGCCGTAAGCCCGCAGAAAGCCATGAGCCTGAACCAGCGCCGCGCACAAGTTGCACGTGACGCAGAAATACGGTCTAGCCATGATTTTCAGACACAGAGAAAGAAGGGTGCCGCAAATTCACCAGGCTCCCACGAGCCTTCTGTGCGTCACCATGCCAGCACAACTCCGAGATACACATATTTCGCAGATGAGCTGCAACTGCTAAGAGAGGACGGCAGTGTTGCCAGCCTGAGCCACTTGGCGCCCAAACCTTCCTATGACACGGGTGACTTCGTCCCAATGGACGGCGAGAAGCTGACCATTCGTGCTGGCGTTTACTACGATCCAGGGGTGCCAGGACGACTGCAAGATCTAGATTTCGGCCTACAGAACGTACAGCTACGCGTCTCCTATCACTGTGGTTTCGACTTCTCACACGTAGCGGACTCCGTGTGGTCATCACAGACAATAAATATCAAGGCGCCATCATACGTTCACAGTCACTTCATTCTAGATGACCCTCCTGTCGACCCAACCGATCCGCGACCTCTTCCGAAATATCAGGCAGGGGCGCCGCTCGACTTTAGTTTTACCTATGATGCGACGCAATGCAGAAGGGCTCTAGCTGACGGCGATTTCGATCTAACCTCTGAGCCAGTCATCAGTATTGGCATAACAGAGCCGAACACTGACGGCACCTGGCCAAATGGTGGACCTACTCTCGGATATGGATGGGACGTCCGATCGCGTGCCCTCGCAAGCATTGGACCGAACCAGACGTACGGAAACTGCTCCAGTAACTCCGCAAGCACAGCGCACTGCCAGAGTGTCGGCGGGTTCGACGTCAATACTGCTACCGGGGCCTTCGGCCAGGTTCTGAATGATGGATCCACCCTGGGCGGATCCGACCAGGACTTCCAGCGAACGTACTCATCAAACAATGATGCGACGGGTTCTTTGGGCAGTGGATGGGCCGCATCATGGGACACCAAGCTCACGGTCTCAGACAAAGGTGACGCCACATTCCTCGCAGAAGATGGCTCCCGATACATCTTCACCAAAAACGCGGATGGCACTTACTCCTCACCCGTCACCTCCCATGCCGAGTTGAAGAGCGAAACTGACGGATACACCTTGCAGACCCGAGAGGGAAACAGCCTCCAGTTCGACAAGTCAGGCCTCCTTATTTCGCGGACCGACAAGCAAAGCCACACAACAAGTTACGACTACGACGCCTCAGGTCACCTATCTTCCCTGACAAACCCTCTCGGACATCGCGCAAACTTCAGCTACTCTGGTGACCTGCTGTCGGAAATCAGCCTTTCGGACGGCCGGAAAATTCACTACGGATACAACGATGGCCGGCTTACTTCCGTAAGTGACGCAAACGGCCTCGCCATGTCGTACGCCTACACCGGCGGAAGGCTTTCCAGCATTCAGGATGAGCGTGGAAACTACACCATTCGCAACTCCTACAACGTGGCTGGAAGAGTCTACGAACAGACCGACCCCACCGGAGAAAAGGTCAAGTTTTCATACAAGGGCGGCGAGACCGACGTAACGATGCCGGACGGCGGGGTCTGGAGCGACGTCTACAGCAGCGGCAACGTCCTACTCAATAAGTATGACCCTTTCGGGAATAAGACCTCATTCGAGTACACGTACCGACTCGACCCTCTCAAGGTCACCGACGCCGAAGGACATACAGTTACGACAGAGCCTGATGAAAAGGGACGACTCCGAGTAATTCATGCGCCGCTACATGATGAGCGATGGGACTACTCGTCGGACGGCGACATCCTCGACTACTACAACGGAAACAAGAAGGCATCCGGGTACTATTACGATGCCGATCATAAACTCACAAAGTCGACGGACGCGCTAGGAAAGCGAACTTCGTACACGTACAATTCTCGTGGACTGATCGAAACGGTCACCGATCCCCGGGGCAAGACTATATCGTTCGGCTATGATGACGGCGGCAACCAGACATCGCAAACCCTCCCCGACGGTTCCCGCATCACTCGCACCTTCGACGCAGCCGGACGCACAGCCAGTCTGACTGATCCACGAGGGAACGAGCCCAACGCCAATCCTGCAGATTTCACCACGACGTACGATTTTGATGCTGGCGGACGACTGAAATCCACCACGGACACTAAGGGAAACGCAAGCCACCGTGACTACGACGCCGCCGGTAATCTGACCGCAGTAACCGACGCGGCTGGCGAAGTCACCAATTTCAGCTATGACGCCGCCAATAGGTTGACCGATATTAAGGATCCCGACGGTCACACATCAAAGATCTCCTATGACGTGATGGGGAACGTCGCCTCACGTACTGACGCCTCCGGCGCGAGGACGACCTACACGTACGACAAGGCCGGCCACATGCTGACCATGACAACGCCGCTGGGCAACGTCTCCGGGGCGGATCCTGTCAAGTACACGTGGAAGTACGGCTACGACAAGGTCGGCAACCAGGTCACCGTCACCGACCCCGCGGGCAACACCACCAAGACCGACTACGACGCGGAATACCGGCCGATCGCCGTCACAGACCCGCTCGGACACGTGCGGAAGACTGAGTACGACGGCGAGGGCAACGTCACCAAGACCACCGATGCCCTCGGCAAGACCACCGTCTACGCCTACGACGACGACAGCCAGCTGCTCACCACGACAGACCGCGGTGGCAAGACCATCACCTACACCTACGACGACGCCGGCAACCTCGCCTCCGAGACGTCACCGCGGGGCAGCAAGACCACCTACGGCTACGACGACAACGGCCGCCTGACCACCAAGGTGGAACCGCGCGGCAACGCCTCCGGCGCCGACCCGTCCCAGTACACCTGGCGCACCGTCTACGACGCCGCCGGCAACATCGCCAGCCAGACCGACCCCTACGGCGTCAAAGCCGTCTCCAACACCTACGACGGCGACGGTCGCCTCACCGAACGCGCCGACGCCCTGGGCAAGAAGACGGTCTACGGCTACGACAAGCTGGGTCGGCTCACGACCGTCACCACCCCCGACGGCGGAACCACCACCCTCGGCTACGACGACCTGGGCAACCTGACGTCTCGCAAGGACGCCAACGGCCACACCACCAGCTACGGCTACGACGACTCTGGCCGCCTCAACAAGGTCACCGATCCCCTGGGCCGCGCCACTGCCTTCCTGTACGACGTCAACGGCAACCGGACTAAGACCACCAACGCCCGCGGGCAGACCATCACCAACACCTACGACGCCCGCAATCTGGTCACCAAAACCACCTACTCCGATGGCACCCCGGCCGTCTCACACACCTACGACGCGGCCGGCCACCCCAAGACCGTCACGGACGGCACCGGCACCAGCACCTTCACCTACGACAACGAAGACCGGCCGCTGACCATCACCTCCCCTGGGGCCACAAACCCCTACAAGTACACCTACAACCCCAACGGGGCCCTCAGCAGCCGGACCTATCCCGACGGTCGTGCCATCACCTACGCCTACGACGACGACGGCCACATCACGGGCCAGACGGCAGGCGGTAAGACCACGTCCTATGCCTACGACGCCGCAGGGAACCTCACCGCGACCAAGCTGCCCACGACCACAGCCGTCACCGAAGCTCGCACCTACGACAAGGCAGGACGCCTCGCCTCGCTCTCGGAAGGCACCGGCGCCCGCTACTTCCAACGGGACGACGACGGCCGCATCACCGCCGACTACTTCAAGGACGCCACCACAACCGGCCTCGCCGACCGCTACGCCTACGACGATGCCGGCCGGATGACCCGCGCCTGCACCGACGCCTCCACCACCGACTCCTGTCTCACCGGCAGCAGCGGCAGTACCTATAGCTATGACAAGGTGGGCAACCTCACCACCTCGTCCACCTCCACCAGCACCCGGACCAACACGTACGACGCTGCCGACCAGCTCACCAAACGCGTCGAAGGCACAACCACTGTCGACTTCACCTACGACGCCGACGGCAACCTCACCAAGGACGACAACGGCACCTATGTCTCCGACCCGGCCGGACACCTCAAGTCCGCCACTCTCGGCACCGACACCTACACCTTCGTCAACGATGCCGACGGCAACCGCACCACCACCAACAAGAACAACGCACTTTGGCGAACGACCCGGTGGGACCTGGTCGGCCCTCTGGCGCAGATCGCCACGGAGACCAACAGCAGCGGTGCCTTGATCGCGGACTACCAGTACAACCCCGGCGGCGTCGCCGAAGCGCAGAACCGCTCCGCTGGCGTCTTCTACATGCGCCACGACCGCCAGGGCTCCGTCACTGCGGTCTACGACGCGGCTGGCAAGGAGAACTACACCTACACCTACACCGCCTGGGGCGTGTCCACGGGCAAAGCGAACATCACCAACGGTCAGAGCAGCATTTTCGGCTACACCGGCCAGTACAAGGACCCCGCTCTCACCAGCCGCCTGTACCTGCGCGAGCGTAGCTATGATCCCGATAACCGGCGCTTCACCAGCCCCGACCCTGCTCCCGTAGGCAACGACAGCCCCAACCTGTCGACCTACGCCTACGCCAACAACGACCCCGTCAACCATGACGACCCCTCCGGCCGCTGCCCCGTCTGCGTCAGCGCCGGCATCGGTGCCGCCGTCGGCGCCGCCATCGAGGGGGGCATCTACGGGTGGCAACACCGCAATGGCGGGTTCACCTGGGGTGGCTTCGCCGAAGCTACCGGAGAGGGTGCCGTTACGGGCGCCATCGCCGGCGCCATCATGCCCGGCGCCGGCAACGCCGCCGCTCGTGCCCTCGGCCTGAGTGGCGGCCGTGCCCTAGCCACTTCCTCCGTTGTCAACGCCGGCGTGGGAGCTGGCCTTTCGTGGGCCGTCAACGAGGCTCATTGCCAGCCGACCACTCCCTGGGATCTACTGTTCGGTGCTGCAGGCGGCGCCAGCAGCAGCCTCGCCGGCCCGGCCTTCGACTGGCTCAAGGGCAAGTTCACTCCGCGGACGACGCCCCCACGTTTTGGTCCTGGGGCGGCTCACGCGGATGACCCCGCTGTTGCCCCAGTCAAGCAGCCCGGCCCGCATCTCGCTCTTGGCCTCCGTGACATCCGTGGTGGAGAGCGAGGCATCCTGCAGAAGTTCGCTCAAAAGATGGGAGCGATTCTCTACAACGATCCCATCTTCAACCTTCCCGGCGGTGGAGCCACTATGACCCCGAAGATGGTCAAGGACATGATCGACGTAGTGGTCGCGAAGAACGGAAAGATTTCCTTCAACATGCAAGGCATCCAGGGTGTCGACCAAATGCTGTCCGATGCACCCACGTACATCGGACAGTCTGTGACAGCCCACGAGCTCCGGTACGTGTGCGGGAACAAGGCAGCGCGCGCCATCACCACGTTCTACAACGGCGAAGCACCCTGCTAGATCAAAGGTGCCGATCCGTGCCTACGGCGAAAGGTGCCGCCCTCAGGTCTGGAGGGCGGCACCTTTCGCTGCACTTGACCTCGCTCACCAACACCAAGGATGATCGCGCTATGAGAAACCGTGATGAAGAGTGGGACGCCCTACTGGAGGAGTTCAGTCCGCCGCATGCATCCGGCAGCTTGGCCACCGACGAGATGTGGAAGCTAATCTCGGCGGCCTCAGAGAATCCCACGTTGAGATCGCTCTACCCTGCCGTATCGATGTGGTCACTCACATTCTCAGAGGCCGACTCACTCGAAGACATCAAGGATGCATTGCCCGCGATCTCCGCCACCAATGGAGAATACCGGGTCCTTTCCTGGCCTTATCCGGAAGAGACCTGCCTATTCCTTACAAGCGATCCGACTGAAGCGGTTGAATATGCAGCAGAATGGATCGGAAGCCGCGAGCCCCGCCAACGTGACGGAGAATAGAAAACAGTGCGATCTACTCAGTACAGCGACTGAGGTGAATTCCGTAGATGTAGATTTACTGATCGCAGACCTGAATACGATGAAGCGCCTGACCGAAATGCTGATCACCATCGCAGAGCGCCGATAGGATAATTGAGGGCTCTGCTCCGGGCAAGCGAGCTGGAAGGACTCACTCTCGTTCGGCATCGTGAAGGGTGGCAGCTCACCCTGATTGCGTGCGGCATCGTGCCTTTGTCCTTTCTGGCCACGGTGACGCCGTAGGTCTCTACTTCCACCCGTCCAGCGACACCTGAGGGCCATCGGTGAGATATCGGTGGAGGGCGCTCGCAGTGGTGTCCACGAAAATTTCTGGGATGGTCCTGGCGTCGATCCAGCAGACCTGGGCGTGCTTGCGAGGCTCGCGGTTCTGTGGTTCACCGGACCACTCGTGTGCGGTGAAGACAACCGTCAGGAAGCCGTTGGGAGCCTCGACGCCCCAGGCACCGTGGATGATGTGGGCGACCTTCAGGGACTCCGGCTTCACGGTCAGACCGGTTTCCTCGTACAGCTCGCGCACCGCGGTCTCGGTAATCGGCTCACCGGGCTCGCTTTTACCGACAGGCAGGTCCCACATGCCCTGAGCGAACTTGGCATTCTGGCTGCGCTGGAGGAGGACGACGCGGTTGGTGGCCTTGTCGTGGACGATGACAGCGGGGACCAGCAAGGTCATGGAATCGAGCGCGGGCTTGAGGGCCTTGGGCTCGTCGTCGGTTGTCCGCTGAGCCACTCTCAGGCCGTCCTCTCATACGCCGTCTCCAGGTACTCCTTCACCGGGCCCACCAGCTCCT
This sequence comes from Streptomyces sp. NPDC001852, assembly GCF_042891825.1. Lineage (NCBI taxonomy): Bacteria > Bacillati > Actinomycetota > Actinomycetes > Kitasatosporales > Streptomycetaceae > Streptomyces > Streptomyces sp. NPDC001852. The sequence continues at coordinate 120,634 of NZ_JBIATN010000024.1, read as the reverse complement.
TGTAGAACGGCGTGCGGTCGGCTGCCTGAAGGATCTGGGCGCAGACAGTCAGTTCTGCCACGCGTGCGGCCCGGGTGTCGAGGATGTGGGAGAAGGTCTCGCGGACGCGGGCGGCCGTGACGGGGGTGTGGAGGGAGTAGAGGTAGAGCTGGGCGGCATCGAAGGCGACCGGGGCTCGCCCCCAGCCCTCCCAGTCGAGGATGGTGAGGTCGGGGCTGCCGAGATTGGACCAGTGGAAATCGCCATGGGCGGTGGACCACTCGATCTGACCGACATCGCAGCCCGTGTATTCGGGGACGGCTCGGCGGATGTACTCCTCGCGTACGGCGATGCGTTCTGTGGGGGCTTCGGCAAGGTGGTCGAGTGCCGTCCGCAGCTTCGCCCACCATGCCTCGGGGAGAGCCGGGTCGTGTTCGAGGACCGGTGAGCGGGAGATGACGGTGGCGTCCGTGTGCTGGTACAGCTCCGCCCGGTGCGCCCAGCCAGCGTCCTGCCAGTCATGGACGTCGTGGAGGACAGGACGGGGGATCGCCGGAGGAAGCAGCTCCTGAGCAGTCTTCGGGCCGTCCCAGAGTTTCCCGTACGCCTTGTCGGGCCGCTCCGCGACGACGCGGAGCCAGCCGGTGCCCTGCGCGCTGGTCACGGCGCCGGAGAGGGTCCGGCCGGCGTAGCCCCAGACGGGCTCCTCGGCAAGGTCGGTCAGCATGAGAGCGGCGCACGCAAAAGCCCTGGCGGTACGCATGCGCTGGGCGGTGGCGTCGTCAGGCGCCGAGAACATCGATCACCTCGTGCAGGGTCTTGTCCGGGAGCGGAGGTAGAGCGAGGACGCGCTGGGCGGCCTCCCAGTGTTGCGCATGCCCGGACCCCAGCAGGACGTGATTCACCCCTGGGGTGGACGCGGCGACGCGCAGCGCGGCCTCGGCAGGGGTAGCGCCTGGGTCAATGAGCAGGGCGAGTTCGTCCGTGACCATGGTGGGGAGTTCTCCGCCATGCAGGGGCGCGGAAATGAACGTGTCCAGGCCAGCTGCGGTCGCCTCAGCGAGAGGGCCGGTGCCCTCCAGAGCCTGGGCTACCGGCTTGAGCATGACCAGCGATACGGGGAGTTGGATGGCGGCCAGGTGATGGCCGGGGCCTCCGCAGCGGGTGGCGATGTCGAGGAGGTCGGCAACGCTGAACACACCGTCGAAGCCGGTCCAGGTCGCGATACCGTAGCCACCGATCCGTCCGGCTCGCGCCTCGGCTTCGAGAGCGGTGAAGGCGCTGGTGATTGCGTCGTGAGGGCGGTCGGCTCGTTCGGGGTTGTGGATGAAGACGATGTCCGGCACGCGGCCCAGCTCTGCGACGTTGTGGCGGCTCTGCCAGGCGACGTAGCAGTGTGTGAGGCAGTGGCCTGAAGCGGCTTCGGCTGGTGTGAGAACTCCGGCTTCCTTGGCGGCCGTAGCGATGTCGGGGGTGAAGAACCCGACCTTCGTCGACACACGCAGCTCCGGGTTCCCGGCGAGCACGGGCTGAAGCTGGGCCTGGGCGCGGCCTTGGTGGTAGTTGGGGGCGGTGTCGATCCAGGACGCCCCGCAGGCGACCGCGTGGACGGCCGCCTGCGGTATGTCCCGGCACCGGTACGTTCCCAATGCGAGGTCGGGGCTCACGGCTCGCTCACCGCCGCGATGTTTGCGTTGACCAGTTCGGTAATGAGCCTGGCAACCTGTCCGACTGTGAGACCGCTCGCTTTCGCCAGGTACCCCAGCGATGTCGAGGAGCCGTCGAGGAGTGGCGACAGTACAGCGCGTACGGACGCGGTGAACGTCCACTCTTCGCCGCCGGCGAGGAGCACGACCTGGTCCTGATCGTTGTCGGTGAGCTGGGCTCGGGCTGTGGTGAGCCGGACGCTCAGGTCCTCTCGAGCCGGTACGGCGTCGAGGAAGGGCAGTGACGGCATGGGGCGGCCCGGTTCGATGCCGTCCCTCGCGGTGAGGAAGTCTCTGATCGCGCCGTCGTGGAGGGCGTCCGTGACTTCCTTGCGGAGGAGTTCGAGGTAGGCGGCCTGTTCCTGCGGCGGGGCGAAGACGGGCAGGTGCGCGCGTACGGTTTCCGAGGTCCGCAGCCGGTCTGAAAGCCAGCCCAGCAGATCGGCGCCGGTCGTGGTCTGGAGTCCGCACGTCAGGTGCAGGGATCGGCCCTCGGTGGCCGCCACCGTGTGCCACCAGCCCCGGGGCAGGTACAGCATGTCGCCGGCGTGCAGGACGAGCTCTTCGATGGGCTCGTCGGCCGGAGGTTCCGGGGCTTCGGTGTCACGGTGCATCGGGTTGGTCCGGGTCGGCCCGTACAGACGCCACCGCTTGGCTCCTTCGAGCTGGACCACGATGACGTCGTGATCGTCCCAGTGGGTGCCGAAGCCCTCCGTCGCGGTCCAGGAGGCGTACACGTTGATCTGGACACGGCCCCGGAAGACCGCTTCGAGGGCCTGTGCCAGGCGTTCGGCGGGCTGGTGGAGTTCATCCACGGCGTCCAGGACCAGTGAGGCGCCGTCGTGGAGCTGGCCATGCAGCCGGGAGGGCTGGATGCGCTGCCACACCACGTTCCTGCGGGTGGTGACGACGGTGGCGTAGCGCTGCCAGGGGATGAGTTCCCCGTCGCGGTGAAGGCGGAGGCGAGGCGGTTCAAGGCGGCCCCGGCCGATGACGGTGTTGAGGTCGCCCCATGTCAGGACGGAGGAGAAGTCGGCGACGCTGCGCCAGATGCGGTAGGTGCGGCCGAAGGCCCCGGTGGGGAAGTCCCCACCGAGGCGTTCGACCACCTTCGAGAAGGCGGTCACTTCTGTCGGCTCCGCTCAGTCGTTGGTGTCGGAGACGCCGGTCGAGCCGCCGTCGGACGGCTGCTCCGCACGGGAGCGGGCGGCAGCGATGGACTTCCGGGAGACGATCAGCCCGTGCTCGGCGGGCTCCATGACGACGTTCTCGGGCATCGTGCACTCCTGTTTCTCTCGGCTTCCTCCCGCTCAGTCAGAGCGAGAGGTTTTGGGTAGATCCGCTGTGCCGGTTGCAGTCAGCGGTCTGGAGCGGCGCCCGCCCACCTGGGGGGAGACGAGAGGACGCCGTACCGCCCGGGGCTGTCCTTCGGTACACCGGGCGGGGTCTGTGGGTACTACAGGGAGGCCCGCAGGCCCTCCAGGACGAGCGAGAGCAGCGCCGTGTCCGGCCGGGTGGCCTCGACGGCGGCTCGCCCGTCGGCGTGCCAGTGCGCGAGTCGTTCGTGCCACGCGGCCTCGGCGCGCATGACTTCGGTACGGATATCTGCCAGCGCCAGATCGGTTTCCGTGCGCAGCCGCACGAGGTCGGCGGGTGTCAGGCGCAGGGTGCGGACGGTGATCCTGCCCTGCGTGCGGCGGGGTACAGCCAGCTCCACGCATCGCTCCGGATCGGCGACGCCCGCCAGCTCGTCTTCTGGCAGCAGTCGCAAGGTCAGCATGGCGGGACTGCCAGCTCCGCCCAGACGGTTTTGCCCCAACGCTTTCGGTCATAGCCCCAGCGGTGTGACAGCGCGTCGATCAGTACGAGGCCACGCCCGGTTTCATCGCCGCCGGCGGCCGGACCCATTTTCGGCAGGGCGTGGGATTTGTCGGTGACGCCGATCCGTACGAGATCGTTCGTGACGCGTCGGACGGACACCCGAATCAGACGGCACGGGGTGTGGCGGACTGCGTTGGCCACCAGCTCGGAGACGATCAGTGTGCCCGCATCGGCCATCTCGCCTATGCCCCAGGTGTTCAGCGTGGCCGAGACGAGCCGCCGGGCACGGCGGGCCGTCTCGGGCTCGCAGGGGAGGGTTTCGCTGTAACCGGCCGGTCCGACTGTGGTGGGTCTCGTCATGACGCTCACGGGGTCGTCTCCTCGGGGCTGGGAACGTCCCGCTCGCAACGGGGGTGCGAGCGGGACTCTCCTCCACTGCCGCCGAGGGGAGCCTGGCCTGCCCGGCGACGTCAACGACCGTACGTAGAGCCGGAGTTTTGCCTCAACGGAATTGCGGGGAATTGCGCAATGTCATCCGAGGGAGTCGATCGCCGTGTTGATCAGAGCGCGGGCGGCGTTGCCGTGGACAGCCATCTTCGTCAGCTCCCCGAACGCCTTGCGGTAGTCGGCAAGTTCGCGCGGTTGCACCACGTTGACCTCGGCCGTGAGGGTTTCCACGACGCTGCGTGTGCCGTCATGGAGGTAGAACGCCTCCAGCGGCCACATGGTCCTCTGCACGGTAAAGGGGATGACGCCCAGGGAGACGGAAGGGAGCGGCATTACGGCCAGCAGATGCCTCAGCTGTCCGGCCATCGTCTCGGCGTCGCCCACGCGGTAGCGCAGGACGCACTCCTCCATGAGCACGATGAACCGGTGTCCGCCCTCGTACAGGAAACGGCTTCGGGCGACGCGGGCCGCGACGGCCTCCGAGACGTCGTTGGGGGTCCCCTGGAAGTCGGTTATGGCCTCCATCAGGGCCGTGGCATATGCGGGGGTCTGGAAGAAGCCGGGCACGACGTTGGAGACGTATGCGCGTGTGACGCCGGTCTGCGCGTAGAGGTCGTAGAAGTGCTCCTGGGTCTTGCGCATGCCCATCCGATGGCTTCTGCGCCACTCCACGTACATCGAGTCGACGGCGCGGGCCGTGGCGATCAGGTCGTCGGCCTGGTCGGCGGCGCCACAGGCAGCGCACCAGGCGCGGATGTCCACGTCGGTGGGCTGTACCTCGGCCTTCTGGATGCGGGTGGTTTTCGCGGGGTGCCAGCCGCACCGGGCGGAGAGTTCCTTCCCGGTGAGGCCGGCGTCCTTGCGAAGGTGGGTCAGGCGCACGGCGAGCGCTTCACGGGCAGCCTGAGCGCTGGACGAAGGAGAAGCGGGCATGGGGCGGAGCGGCGGTCAGACGGTGTACTTCTCGTGGTCGACGGCGCGCTCCCACACGGCCTCGAACGCGTCGGAGCACAGCTTGACCACAGTGGGGTCCTCGCTGAATTCCTTGGGCGGATCCGCCCAATCGCCGTCTCCGGTGAAGATGTTGAACTGCACCAAGCGGTCGTCGAACAGCCAGAAGTCGGCTCCCGGCAGGGCGATGTCCACGGCCCGCCGGCGGGGCAGCCAGCGCACCAGTTCACCCGCCTCGACGTTCAGCGGGGTGGCGGCGTGCTCCCAGCGGATGTAGTCCGTCACGGGCTCGGAGACGATCCTGGCCCGGCGCATCACCACGCCCCGGCCGACGGCCTCCCGCACCATGCCCAGCCAGCCCGGCCACCACCGCGACGTCGGATCGAGATCGACGTGGCCGGTGCGCTTGAACTCCTCGAACTCCTCAGCCTCGTCACCGACGCCGTACGCGTCGCGCATCTCCAGATGCACCGCGCTACGGTGGGTACCGGCAAGCAGCTCAGCGAAGCTCGGCACGCCGCTCTGCGACATCGCACGCCTCCCTCAGAATCGGCACCATGCGGGCCGGAATGCGGATCACCGTCTCGTGGGCGGGGATCCCCACCGCGTGACCGGCGACCCACTCCGTACCGCTGACCAGTGCCTCCAGCGCTTCCTCAGCCTTGACGCCCTGGAGGACCAGGTCAGCCGTCTCCTCTTCCACCCACACCGTCGGCGACCCCTCGCCCCCGGTGTTGGGGTCGATCCCGATGAACTGTAGGTCCACGATGCCCTCCCAGATCAAGTCGGTTGCGCGTTCTTGCGTGCGACGCTTCCGAAGTGGGCAAGCGTCGTCAAGGGCACAGGGTCGGTTCGGTGTGACGTTGGCTTGAACGCACCAACTCTCAGTCACAGAAGCTGCGGGGCGCACGGCGAAACCACACGGCGCCTACCGGTGCTTTCGGTGCTGCTGTTCGGTGGGGGTCCCCGCCACCGAGAGCTGGGGACTCCTGTTCTGCTGGGTGGGCGTCGAGGCTGCGATGGCCGAGCGTCGGCGGGCGGCTTCGGCGCGGCGGTTAGGGGCCGGGTTGCGGCCGGTGTGCTGGATGCGGGTGATCAGTACACGGGCGGGTTGGCAGGCTGTGGTCAGTTCGCGTTGGGCGGCGGCCTCCTTGAGGAGTTGGTGGGGTTGGTGGCCTCGGGCTTCAGCGTCGGCGAGGACGGTGGCGAGCGCGGGCCAGGCCGGGTCGGCGAGGATCCTCTCGGCGTGATCGGGGACGGCTGTTCGCAGGTCATTCGCGAAAACGCGGCGGGCTTGATCCCTGGGCGGGCGGGCTGCGAGTTCGGCGAGCGTCGCGGCGAAGGCGCGGTCCGCGGTTGTCTGCAGGTGCTGGATGGTCTGGCGGGCGGCGTCGGCCTGGTGGGCGTGGTTCTTCGCTTCGTGCCAGCGCTCAGCGACGATGGTGGCCCAGACGAGGGCGGCGAGCAGGGCGGCGAGCGCGCTGCCGTCGGGGCCGGTGGCGGTGTGGGCAATGTCGCGTGCCGCACTGCGCAGGGCGTGGGCGGCTCGGTCTTCTGCGCGGATCCGAGAGTGCTGGGCTCGGGCGAACGCCTTGGATGCGGCCTGGAGTTCGGCGCGCAGGTTGGCGGGTGCCTTCTGGGCGGTGGCTTCGAGCAATTCGCCGAGGGCTGCGATGTGGGCCTGGGCGTGGGTGTCGTCGGCGAGGTCGGTGTGGAGGGTGTCGAGCGCGTCGGTGGCCTGGTGCCATGGGGTGGTGGGGCAGTTACGGCGGGCGGTGGGGTGCTCTTCGGGCTGGCCGGATTCGAGACGGGCCTTGATCTTGGGCAGGGAGAGGTCGGGGGCGATCTTGCCTCCCGGGTGGAAGATCTGCTCGTCGTCCTCGTTGAGGTCGCCGGGGCGGCCTACGGCGTAGCCGAGGAGGTCTCCTGACGGCCCGCGCCGGGCCTTGACCTCGATGCCGTCGGCTTCCAGGTAGGCGATGAATTCCTCGGCGTTGGTCACGTGGGGGATGGCGGCGCGGATGCGGTCCTGGAGCCACTCGGGGCTGGTCTGTTCCCAGCCGAGGCGTTCGGCTTTGTGCATCTCGGCCTGGGTGGGGCGGCGGGCGCCGGTGCGGTCGCCCTTCGTCAGCCGGCGCAGCCCGTAGTCCTTCTCGATCTCGCGGCAGGCGTCGCCGACACGCAGGCCGCTGTCGTGGAGTTTGGGGCGGCGGCCGTCCTCGCGCACGGTGGTGGCGAGGATGTGGATGTGGTCGTCGGCGTGGCGTACGGCGATCCAGCGGCAGGCCAGATCATCACCGGCGGGGGCGATGCCGACCGCCTCTACGATGCGCTGGGCTATCTCGCCCCACTCGGCGTCGGAGAGGTAGCGGTCCTCGGGAGCGGCGCGGACGGGGCAATGCCAGACGTGGTCGGTGACCTTCTTGCCGAACTCGTTGTTGCGCAGCCGGACGGGTTCGTCGAGGTAGCGGGCGAGTTCGGTGAGGGTGGCGTCCTCGTCGCGGCCGGGGTCGGGCATGCCGAGCATGGCGAATCCGGCCACGATGTGCGGGTCGAGGTGTTCGTCGTGGCGGCCGGGGCCGTAGAGGTAGGCGAGCAGGCCGCGGGTGTTGGACCCGGCCGGTTTGATGGCGGCGATCACGCGGGCAGTTCCTCCTCATCCAGCTCGGCCGGCCCGGCGGGCTGGCGCAGGGCCTCGGCGATCAGCTCCAGCAGCTGCTGGAGTTCGGTCAGGCGCTGGCGGATGTCGGGTGGGGTGAGGTCGCTGTTGAGGGCGCGGGCGATCTGGTTGATGTTGACGCCGATGCGGTTGAGCTGGCGCAGGACCTGGGCGCGGAAGTGGTGGGTGCGGCGGCGGTCCTCGGACAGCGGCAGGTTGGCGGTGAACCGCCCGGTGATGAAGGCCATGACCACGTCGGCGGCGAATCCGGAGTCGCCCTTGTAACCGTGCTCGGCGGCGACGTCCTGGAGGCGGGCACGCTCCTCATCGAGGAACCGCAGGGGACCGACGCGTGCATCACGCTTCTCGCCGGTAAAGCGACGGATCGTCGGCTGCACGCTCTTCACAGTGGGCTCGCCAGCGGTGGCAGCATCTTCGCGTACGGGGCGCAGGATCTGACGCTGGACGGCGTGGAGTGTGTCCGGGTCGGGGCCGCCCTCGGCCCCGGCCTCCTGGTCCGGCGCCCCCTGGCGCTGGGCCGTCTCCGCCACCCCCGGGGCGGAGACCCCCGAAGACCGGCCTGGAGTCGGACTCGGGGTACTACTGGCTCCGCCAGGGGCTCCGAAGTTGAGCGCCCGCCGCAAACGCTCTTTCCAGCCAGACTGCTTCGCCGGCTCTTCGTTGGGGTCGGCTTCGGGGCGCCGGATGCTGCTCACGGCATCGTCTCCAGAACGGGGTCGGTTGCACGGACGGCGGCAGGGCGGTCCGCGCAGTGCTGGTGGAATGGTCCGGGCGAGGCGCGGTTTGGCCCGGCCGGATGTGGGGGCGTAGAGGGGGCGGCTGACCGCATTCGCGGAAGTCCGCAACGGCTAACCGGACTTCCGCGAAGGGAAAGCCGGGTCTGGACCGGCGTCCGGTCAGTGGCGGGCGGCATCCGGAGCGGAGGCCCGGTCACTCGACGGTGGGGTGCTCGCGCGCTCCTTGGTCCTGCGGGTCGCCCGACTCCGCATGTTCGGCGCGCAGCAGGTTCATCAGCTGGGTGAAGCGCGCACTGCCGATAGGGAGCCCGGCTTCCCGGATGGCCTGCTGGACCACGGCGACGGTCACGCCGTGCTCAGCGACGGCGGGTCGGACGGCCGCCAGGAGCTGCTCCATGCTCGCCCCGGGCGGACGCCCCGTGCGCTTGCGCCGAGCCACCGTCTCGCGATCCGCGCGCTGCGCCGACGACGTGGCAGCGCCGTCGCCATCTGCGGATTCCGGCTCCGGATCGGGTTCGTCCGTGATCGTTGGGAGAGCAGGCTCGCCCGCTTCCTCATGTTCGACAGGCCCACTGGGTTCGGCAAGGGCCGGCATGGTGGCGTGGCGGGCGACGAGGATGCCGAGGTGGACCGCTCCGGCCAGGGCGAGCGGAGCGATCATCGACAGGGCTCCGACTGCCGTGTCACCGAGGTGGAGTCCTGAACCGGTCGGAGCCTGGTCGTTGAGACGAACGGCGTGCAGGGTGTTGGCCCACACGCTGGCGGCGGTGGCGGCCAGGAAGAGGGCCCAGACGTAGGCGCGGGCGGTGAAGGCCGCCCGGCGCAGGATGAGCAGGGCTCGGACGCCGTAAGCGATGAACCCGTCGACGACCAGGGGGAAGAGGTAGGTCAGGGCTCCTCGGACATGGATGGCGTCGGCGGTCTGTCGCAGGGCGTCGTACGACAGGGCGAATCCGGCGGCGGCGAGGACGCCGATGGCGGCGCGGTCCCAGCCGGTGACGCGGCTGACCGGTATGCCGGAGGGCGGTGCGGTGGTAGGCATGGTGGGGCGTGCTCCGTGGGCGGTGCAGGGGGTGGTCGCGGGATCCGTCTTTGCCGTCCTGGGCGTTCCAACAGCAGGTCAGGGCGGTCACGGCAGGAGGTGGTGGGACGGCACGTTGCCGTCTTGGCCGTGTGTGCCGTCTTGCGGGCATGGCCGGTGACCTGGGGTTTTACGGCTGGGACGGCACGGACGGCACAAGACGGATGTCGGTGCCGTCCCACGCCCCGCCTGCCACCGAGGGCTGATGTGCGCTCGGCGACAGGCGGGCAGGGGGCCGTCTTGCGTCCGGTTGCCGTCTTGGCCACAGCCCGTCTGAGCTGCGCAGTTACGGCAGGGACGGCACGTACGCAAACGGCGGAGGGGTCAGCCTGCGGCGCGTTCGGCGGCGTCCAGCGGGTGGACGGTGGGGCAGTACCGTCGCCAGGGGTCCGCGAACTTGTTGCGGGTGTAGCCCTTGCGCTGGATCTCGCCGACGCGCACGTTGGCCGAGGAGATGCCGTACTCGCGCAGCATGGCGCTGAGTCCGCGGGCGGTCAGGCCGCCTCGGCCCCATTCGCCCCACGGGGCCTCGGGGTCGCTGTTGAGGGCGTACAGCAGGTCGTCGGTGCACAGGCTGTCCACGTCGCCCCGGCCGAAGAAGATCCTGCGGATGTCGGCGAGGATCCTCGCGCCGCTGGGGTTGTCCTCCTCGGCCTGGACCTCGGAGGCGACCATGTGCGCGCACGCCTGCCGGGCCAGCCGCGGCCACGGGCCACCCGCCAGGTCGGCGACGATCACCAGGGGCTCCCAGGTGTCGGCGGCCCGGTCCTCGACCGGCATCTCCGGCTCCAGATGCAGGGCCTGGTTCACCAAGGGTTTGGTCCAGGCGGTGAGCCTGGACCGGATCGCGTGCAGAGCCGGGGTGTCCCGCTTGGAGCGGAAGGGGGAGACCCGCTCGCCCGCGGCACGGCGGCGCATGCGGATGACCACCGACCGGTCCATGATCGTGTCCGGCAGATCGCCGATACCCGCGATGGCCGCCATCGCGAACGTGGGGAACCTGCGCGGCGTGTGGTCGTTGCCCACCACCCGCAGCACGTAACGTCCCCGTTGGTGACCAGCGTTGAGCAGGCCCCGCATCTCCTCGTTCTTCTCCGCCATCTTCGGCGTGCCGAAGATGGTGTCCGCCTCATCCACCAGCAGCGTGGGCGGCTCCTCGCCGATCGAGCGGAAGACCGCTGCCGGGGTGGAGTTTACCGTTATCACCGGGTTGTGGACCGTCTCGGTCAGCACATCCAGCAGGCGGGACTTGCCGCACCGTTTCGCCGGGCCCACCACGGCGAGACGCGGCGCGTGCTGCCACGCAGGCTGCAGATGGGTCGCCGCGACCCAGAGCGTGACCGCGTCCAGGGCCTGCTCGGAAGGCAGGATCACGAACCTCGCGATCAGTTCCTTCAGCTGAGTCAGGAGATCGTCGCCCTCAGTGGCCGGCGTGTCCGGCATGGCGTCGAGCCCCGCCGGCCCGCCCGGGTCGTCCGATGCAGCGGCGGCACCGTCTCCACAGGGTGTGGATGCGTCGGCGCGCTCTTGGATCGACCGATGCCGGCCGGGCCGGCCGGGTATCGCTGCCGGAGGCCATGAAGCGTTGAGGGATGCGCCTGCGGCATGCGGGGAAGTAGTCTTCAACGTGCACTCCTGGTGGTGGGGCGCGCGGGCTGGCAGGCCCGGCTCCACCGGTCCGAACGGGCTGGTTGCCTGTGGGGTGTTCACCCGGCTCTCGGCGTTCGCACCGCCGAGGGCCTTTTCACTACCGGGGGCGGGTCGCATCAGGCCCCCAGCGCCCAGTTGTCGCTCTGCTCACGCAGTTCCTGGTCGAAACGGGCGAGTTCGGTCTCCAGGTACAGGACGCGGCGCCCAACCTTCACGCCTCGCGGGCCGTAGCCGGTGTGCCGCCAGTACCGCACGGTGCTCTCGGCGGTTCGGTAGCGCTGGGCGACCTCGGCGGTGGTGAGGTAGCGATCCACGGTTTTCCCTTTCGACTATCTTGCATTTCGCTATGCATAAGTCGTACCGTACGACCACTACTTAGTCAAACGGGATAGAATATGGTTCAATTGGGATAGCGACGGCATGCGATGGAGGCGAGATGGCCAGAGAGACCGGCGAGGGCGAAGCGCCCTTGCTGTACAGCGAAGGCAACGCGGCGGCACGCATCGCTCTGGAGCGGGAGGTCAGAGGGTGGAGTACCACTGAGCTGGCGGCCCGCATGACCAAGGCGGGTGTCCCGATGAACCAGACGGCGGTCTGGCGTATCGAGAACGGCAATCCTCGGCGCAAGATCACGCTCGATGAGGCTCTGGGCTTCTCCCGGGTCTTCGAGCTACCTCTGGACGAGCTGATGTCGCCCCCGCTGCAAGGCGTCGACCTCGAAGGGCGGCGGATCGTCCAGGAGGCGGTCGAGGCGTTCTACGAGGTCCGCGACGTGGAGGACCGCCTCCACCGCGCCGTCGTTGCCACCTCCGACTACATCGAGAGCCGTCCCGGCAGCTCCAAGGGCATCCACGAGCAGTTCCTCCGCCTGATGGGCGAGGAGCGCGACGCCCGCGCGCTCACCGAGTACGTCGAGCGCGGCGGTTACCACTGACGACTGGAGAGATCGACTTGGCCAACATTCAGAAGCGCCCCAACGGCAAGTGGCGCGCCCGGTACCGGGACCTCGACGGCAAGGAGCACGCCCGCCACTTCGACCGCAAGATCGACGCCCAGCGCTGGCTCGACGAAGTCACGGCCAGCGTGGTCACCGGCCAGTACGTGGACCCTCGATCGGCCAAGAAGCCCTTCAAGGACTACGCGGAGGAATGGCGGGCCCGCCAGCCGCACCGACCCTCAACGGCCAAAGCCGTTGCCCAGCACCTGCGTTGCTACGTGTACCCGACGTGGGAGAAGCGGGCGCTGGGAGCGATCAAGCCGGGCGACGTCCAGGGCTGGGTGACCGGGCTGACGACGACCCACGGCCTCGCGGCCAGCACCACGCGAACCGTGTTCAACACGGTCAACGCGGTGTTCCGTGCGGCGGTCCGCGACCGCATGACCCCCGAAAACCCCTGCGCGGCCGCGAAGCTGCCACCGGTGCCACGCAAGCGGGTCGTGCCGCTGTCGGTCGACCAGGTCCGCGAGCTGGCAGCGGCGATCCCTCCTCGCTACCAGGGTCTCGTCCTGCTGGGCGCCGCTACCGGCCTCCGCCCTGGCGAGCTCTTCGGCCTTCAGCTCCGGCACGTCGACCTGCTGCACGCGGCGGTCACCGTGGAGCAGCAGATCCAGCAGACGGCCAGGCACGGCGTCTACGTCGGACCACCGAAAACCACAAGGTCGTATCGCACCGTGCCCCTGCCGAAGATGGCCGTCCGGGCTCTCAAGGCGCACCTACAGGGCTTTCCCGTCAGCGAGCCCGAAGGCTGGCTGTTCACCGCTTCTGAGGGCGGCCCGGTCGTCTACACCCACTTCATGGACGGTGCGTGGCGGCCCGCATGCAAGAAGGCCGGCATACCGAAGGGCACCGGTCCCCACGCCCTCCGGCACCACTACGCCAGCCTGCTGATCAAGAACGGCGAGTCGGTGAAGACCGTCTCCGAGCGGCTCGGTCATACCAATGCCGCGATGACGCTGAACATCTACACCCACCTCTGGCCCGACTCCGAGGAGCGGACCCGCGCCGCCGTGGACCGCGCCTACGGCGCCGGCAACGACGCGGACCAGGGTGACATCCCGACCGCCGAAGCGGCGTAAAGACGCCGGTCGCGTTGGCCGGAGTTGGCAGTACTGCGGACTCCCTGCGGACCGCTAGGCCGCCCAACCCACTCCGCCGCAGGTCAGACGGCCTTCTGTTGATCGCTCAGACGTTGAACCGGAACTCCACCACGTCCCCGTCCTGCATCACATATTCCTTGCCCTCCATGCGGGCCTTGCCCTTGGCGCGGGCCTCGGCCACCGAGCCGGTCTCGACCAGGTCGTCGAAGGAGATGACCTCGGCCTTGATGAAGCCCTTCTGGAAGTCGGTGTGGATCACGCCGGCCGCCTCGGGGGCCGTGGCGCCCTTCTTGATCGTCCAGGCGCGGGACTCCTTGGGGCCGGCCGTCAGGTAGGTCTGCAGGCCGAGGGTGGCGAAGCCGACACGGGCGAGGGTGGCGAGGCCGGGCTCGTGCTGGCCGACGGACTCCAGCAGCTCCAGGGCCTCCTCCTCGTCCAGCTCGGCGAGGTCCGCCTCCAGCTTGGCGTTGAGGAAGATCGCCTCGGCGGGGGCGACCAGGGCGCGCTGCTCGTTCTTGAAGTCCTCGTCGATCAGTTCGTCCTCGTCGACGTTGAAGACGTAGAGGAAGGGCTTGGTGGTGAGCAGGTGCAGGTCGTGGAGGAGTTCGTTGCGCTCGGTGCCCTGCACGATGCCGTGCGCGAAGAGCGTGTCGCCCTTCTCCAGGATCTCCTTGGCCTCCTCGACCGCCTTGACCTTGGGAGCGACGTCCTTCTTGATCCGCGACTCCTTCTGCAGCCGCGGGAGGACCTTCTCGATGGTCTGGAGGTCGGCGAGGATCAGCTCGGTGTTGATCGTCTCGATGTCGTCCTTCGGCGAGACCTTGCCGTCGACGTGTACGACGTTCTCGTCCTTGAAGGCGCGGATGACCTGGCAGATCGCGTCGGACTCACGGATGTTCGCGAGGAACTTGTTGCCGAGTCCCTCGCCCTCGGAGGCGCCGCGCACGATGCCGGCGATGTCGACGAAGTCGACCGTGGCCGGGAGGATGCGCTCCGAGCCGAAGATCGACGCCAGCTTGGCCAGGCGGGCGTCGGGGACGCCCACCACGCCGACGTTGGGCTCGATCGTGGCGAACGGGTAGTTGGCCGCCAGCACGTCGTTCTTGGTCAGGGCGTTGAACAGGGTCGACTTGCCGACATTGGGCAGGCCGACGATTCCGATCGTGAGCGACACGTTGCGACTTCCCGTAGATGAGTGGGCCAGGGGCTGCCAGGGGCCAGAGACACTGGCCGATCCACCAGTCTACGGCGTCCGCACCGGGCGGCCCGCGGGAGCTTCGAACGCCTGGCCAAGCTCTTCTCACCGGCGTGTCTGATGGGCTATTCGGCACATAAACAGACCTAAGTTGGTCCAGTGGAGCAACACAGATCGCGACCCCCGAACGACGGACCGCGACGCGGCGGGCCGCACCAGCCCGCGCACCTGCCCCCGCAGGCCCGGCGTGGGCCCGGCGAGCGCAGGCCGGGCCAGGGGCAGGGGCGGGGGACGCGGCGGTCGGGGCGGCAGGAGCACGGCGGGCGACAGGCGGGGGCCGCCGCCCGACCCTTCCCGCCCGGGCCTCGGCTGCCGGGGCCACGGCTCACCGGGCTCGGCAGCGGACTGTTCTGCGTCGTCGCGATGTTCCTGCTCGGCTGCCTGGACGCGCTGCTGGCCGATGGGGCGCTGCCGGTGTACGGCGTGCTGTTCGTGCCGGTGTGCGTCCTGACCGCGCTGTGGGTGCGGGCCGGGGACGTGCTGACCGCGCCCGTGGTCCTGCCGGTCGCGTTCGCCGTGGGGTTGCTGCCCGTCGCCGACGGGGGCGGGGGGCTGCTCGGCCGGCTGATGGGACTGTTCACCGGGCTCGCGACCCAGGCCGGCTGGCTGTACGGCGGGACGCTCGTCGCCGGGCTGATCGTGCTGGTACGCCGGGTGCAGTGGGTACGGCGGCGCCGGCGGCGGAGCTGAGCCGACGGCCCGGCCGCCTCCGTCATCTCTCCTGGGCCGCTCTCATCGCCGCCCCCACGATCCCCGCGTTGTTCTCCAGCTGCGCCGGAACGATCTCGGCCTTGATGCCGTCGATGAAGCGCAGGAACTTGTCGGCCTTGCGGCTGACCCCGCCGCCGATGATGAACAGCTCCGGCGAGAACAGCATCTCCACGTGCGCCAGGTACTTCTGGACGCGCTGGGCCCACTGCTCCCAGCTCAGGCCGTGGTCGTCCTTGGCCTTGCTGGAGGCTCGTCTCTCGGCGTCGTGGCCGTTCAGCTCCAGGTGGCCCAGTTCCGTGTTCGGGACGAGGAGGCCGTCCACGAAGACGGCGCTTCCGATGCCGGTGCCGAAGGTGAGCAGGATGACCGTGCCCCTGCGGTCCCGGCCGGCGCCGAACTGCGTCTCGGCGACGCCCGCCGCGTCCGCGTCGTTGACGACCGTCACCGGCAGGCCGCCCAGCTTGCCGCTGAACAAGGCGCGCGCGTCCGTGTCGATCCAGCTCTTGTCGACGTTCGCCGCCGTACGGACCGTGGCGCCGCCGGTGACCACTCCGGGGAAGGTCAGGCCGACCGGGCCGGTCCAGCCGAAGTGGTCGATGACCTGCTTGACCCCGTCGGCCACGCCGTCCGGTGTCGCCGGGTGGGGGGTGAGCACCTTGCAGCGCTCCTGGGCCAGGGCGCCCCTGTCCAGGTCCACAGGGGCGCCCTTGATCCCGGATCCGCCGATGTCAACGCCGAAGATCTGCATGGCACCACGTTACGACGGACCACTGACAGTCACGCCCCGGTCGTGCCGCTTCCGCCGCGCTCGGCGGCCAGGGCGGCGGCCTCCTCGCGCAGGTCGCGGCGGAGCTCCTTGGGGAGGGAGAAGGTGATGGACTCCTCGGCGGCCTTGACGATCTCCACGTCGCCGTAGCCGCGCTCGGCGAGCCACTCCAGCACCTGCTCGACCAGCACCTCGGGCACGGAGGCACCGGAGGTGACGCCGACCGTCGTCACGCCCTCCAGCCAGGCCTCGTCGATCTCGTCCGCGAAGTCCACCAGGTAGGCCTCGCGGGCGCCGGCGAGCTTGGCGACCTCGACCAGACGCTTGGAGTTGGAGGAGTTGCGGGAGCCGACGACGACGACCAGCTCGGCCTCGGCGCCCATCTGCTTCACGGCGAGCTGGCGGTTCTGCGTGGCGTAGCAGATGTCGTCGCTGGGCGGGGAGACAAGACCCGGGAACTTCGTCTTCAGGGCGTCGACGGTCTCCATGGTCTCGTCCACGGACAGGGTGGTCTGGGACAGCCAGACCACCTTCGACGGGTCACGGACCTCGACCTTGGCGACGTCGCCGGGGCCGTCGACGAGCTGGATGTGCTCGGGGGCCTCGCCGGAGGTGCCGATGACCTCCTCGTGGCCCTCGTGGCCGATCAGGAGGATGTCGTAGTCCTCCTTGGCGTAGCGGACGGCTTCCTTGTGGACCTTGGTGACCAGCGGGCAGGTGGCGTCGATGGTGGCGAGGCGGCCCTGTTCGGCCTCCTCGTGCACGACCGGGGCGACGCCGTGCGCCGAGAACATGACGATGTTGCCGGGCGGCACCTCCTCCGTACGCTCGACGAAGATCGCACCTTTCTTCTCCAGGGTCTGCACGACGTACTTGTTGTGGACGATCTCGTGCCGGACGTAGATCGGGGCCCCGTACTGTTCGAGGGCCTTCTCGACGGCGATCACGGCGCGGTCCACACCGGCGCAGTAGCCCCGGGGGGCGGCGAGCAGGACACGGCGGCCAGGCGAAGCGGTCATGCGTCCCATCGTAAGGCCGCGTTCGGCGGCGCCGAGATCGCGTGTCCGGTGCCGCGCACTGAAGAGTGACCGCCGGTGTCCGTGGTGGGCATCGGCGCGCGCGGCAGGCCGCGCAGGCTCGAGGGTGCTCCCCTGTCAGTACCCCCCGTTACTCTCAACCGCATGGCTGCGAAAACCACCCCCGAAGCCCCCCTCCCCGTCGGTGAGGTCTCCCGGCTGATCGGGGGCTGGATCGATCGGCTCGGGGCCGTGTGGGTCGAGGGGCAGATCACGCAGTTGTCGCGGCGGCCCGGCGCCGGGGTCGTGTTCCTGACGCTGCGCGACCCGTCGTACGACATCTCCGTGAGCGTGACCTGCTACCGGCAGGTGTTCGATGCCGTCGCCGATGTCGTCGGGGAGGGCGCCCGGGTCGTCGTACTGGCGAAACCGGAGTGGTACGCGCCCAGGGGGCAGCTGTCCCTTCGCGCCGCCGAGATAAGGCCCGTCGGCGTCGGTGAGCTGCTGGCCCGGCTGGAGCAGCTGAAGAAGGCGCTCGCGGCCGAGGGGCTGTTCGCGCCGGAGCGGAAGAAGCCGCTGCCGTTCCTGCCGCAGCTGATCGGCCTCGTCTGCGGTCGCGCCTCCGCCGCGGAGCGGGACGTGCTGGAGAACGCCCGCCACCGCTGGCCCGCCGTCCGCTTCGAGGTGCGCAACGTGCCGGTGCAGGGCGTGCACGCCGTGCCGCAGGTCGTGCAGGCGGTCAAGGAGCTGGACGAGATCGAGGACGTCGATGTGATCATCGTCGCCCGTGGGGGCGGGAGCGTCGAGGATCTGCTGCCCTTCTCCGACGAGCAGTTGGTGCGGGCCGTGGCGGGGTGCCGTACGCCCGTCGTCTCCGCCATCGGTCACGAACCGGACAATCCCCTGCTGGACCACGTCGCCGACCTGCGCGCCTCCACCCCCACCGACGCGGCCAAGAAGGTCGTGCCGGACGTGGGCGAGGAGTTCGAGCGGGTGCGGATGCTGCGGGACCGGGCCAGGCGCTGCGTGAACGCGTTCGTCGAACGGGAGGAGCGGGGGCTGGCGCACGCGCTGGCCCGGCCCTCGATAGAGGATCCGCACCGGATGATCGACGAGCGCGCCGACCACGTGGCCTCCCTGGTCGGGCGCGGTCGGCGGACCCTCGGCCATCTCCTCGACCGCGCGGACTCGGAGCTGACGCACACGCACGCGCGCGTGGTGGCCCTCTCCCCCGCGGCGACGCTCAAGCGCGGCTACGCGGTGCTGCAGAAGACGGACGGGCACGTGGTGCGCGATCCGGACGAGGTGACGGCGGGCGAGGTTCTGCGGGCCCGCGTCGCCGACGGCGAATTCACAGTGAAGGCAGGCGAATGACCGGCAAGGTGGACGAGGCTCTCTCCTACGAGCAGGCGCGGGACGAGCTGATCGAGGTCGTACGGCGCCTGGAGGCGGGCGGTACGACGCTCGAGGAGTCCCTGGCGCTCTGGGAGCGCGGCGAGGAGCTGGCCAAGGTGTGCCGGCGCTGGCTGGAGGGGGCGCGGGCCCGGCTGGACGCGGCGCTGGCCGAGGAGGAGGCGGAAGAGGAGGAGGACGCCGAGTAGGCGTCGGTCCGACGGCTGTGAAGCGGGTCACCGCGGCCGGACCTTTGTTGAAGGTTGAACTTCACTGTCGTAAGGTCGTGGCGTCAGCCGATCCGGACCGCGGTCCGGTACGTCGGATCAAGGCGCCACCTAGGAAGTTCACGCATGTCTCTCGTACTCGACGCCGCCGCCCAGGACCTGCTGTTCCGTGAGGCCCGCACGGCGAACAACTTCACCGACGAGCCGGTCACCGATGAGCAGGTCCAGGCCATCTACGACCTGGTCAAGTACGGCCCGACCTCCATGAACCAGTCCCCGCTGCGGGTCACCCTGGTCCGCTCCCCCGAGGCCCGCGAGCGTCTCGTGCAGCTCATGGCCGAGGGCAACCAGCCGAAGACCGCCGCCGCCCCGCTGGTCGCGATCCTCTCCGCGGACAACGAGTTCCACGAGGAGCTGCCGCAGCTCTTCCCGCACTTCCCGCAGGCCAAGGACCTCTTCTTCGGCGAGCGCTCGGCGCGCGAGGGCAGCGCCGCCCTGAACGCCGCCCTCCAGGCCGCCTACTTCATCATCGGCGTCCGGGCCGCGGGCCTCGCCGCCGGCCCGATGACCGGTCTCGACTTCGCGGGCGTCCAGAAGGAGTTCCTGGACGACGACCACACCCCGCTGATGGTGGTCAACATCGGCAAGCCCGGCCCGGACGCCTGGTTCCCGCGCTCGCCGCGCCTGGCGTACGAGGACGTCGTCACGACCGTCTGAGCCACCCCGGTACGACGAGAGGCCCCCGGCACCGCCGGGGGCCTCTTCGCATGTCCTGCGGGAAGGTCACTGCATCTTCAGCGCCGCCGCGAACTCCGTCAGCTCCGCGAAGGACGCCGTGCCCGCCACCACCGTGGTGGAGCCGGGCGTGCCGTTCAGGACCAGGGCGTCGTAGCGGCCGCCGGTGTAGCGGGTCCAGGTGCGGCCGCCGATCGTCTCGGTCCGCTTCGTCGCCGACGCACCCTGGCTGGCCTCGTCGACGAAGTCGGCCGGCTTCTGCGTGGACTGCTCGATCTGCACGTACTGGCTGTCCGGGGTCTGGAAACCCAGGTGCCAGCGGTCGCCGCTCTCGCCCTGGAAGCGCACGGAGGTCGCCTTCCACGTACTCGGCAGGCCCTCGGGCGCGGCCACCGGGTAGCTCGCCGCGCGACGGGCCGTGAGCAGCTCGACCCGGTAGTCGACCCGCTTGAGGTCGGGAGAGTGATCGTCGTGCGGGATGGCGAGGAAGTAGACGACCAACGCCGCGATGCCGATCAGGGCCAGGGAGAGAATCATGTCCCGGGCCGTCTTCTGCTTGCCGTTCGAACCTGCCACGCCCCCTATCGTCGCAGGTGCCCCATGCGCTCATCCGTGGGGCCCCCTGCTCATTTTGTCTGTCCGGCGATAAAGTCAGGGTCGAATACCCTCATCCGGCCGTCGTCGTATCAGAAAGGTGCGCTCCGATGACCGAAAATCATCACCTGCCGTCCGAGCTCGATGTTCCCTCCGAGGCTCCCGACCGCAACCTCGCCCTGGAACTCGTCCGGGTGACCGAAGCCGCCGCGATGGCAGCGGGCCGCTGGGTGGGACGCGGTGACAAGAACGGCGCCGACGGTGCCGCGGTGCGCGCCATGCGGACCCTCGTCTCCACCGTGTCGATGAACGGCGTCGTCGTCATCGGCGAGGGCGAGAAGGACGAGGCCCCGATGCTCTTCAACGGGGAGCACGTGGGCGACGGCACCGGTCCCGAGGTGGACATCGCGGTCGACCCGATCGACGGCACCACGCTGACCGCCAAGGGCATGCCCAACGCGATCGCCGTGCTCGCCGCGGCCGAGCGGGGCGCCATGTTCGACCCGTCCGCCGTGTTCTACATGGACAAGCTGGTCACCGGCCCGGAGGCCGCCGAGTTCGTCGACATCGACGCGCCCGTGGCCGTGAACATCAAGCGGATCGCCAAGGCGAAGAAGGCCACGCCCGAGGACGTCACCGTCGTCATCCTCGACCGGCCGCGGCACGAGGGTCTGATCCGGGAGGTCCGCAAGGCCGGCGCGCGCATCAAGCTGATCTCCGACGGTGACGTGGCGGGCTCGATCTACGCACTGCGCGAGGGCACGGGCGTCGACCTGCTGCTCGGCATCGGCGGTACGCCGGAGGGCATCATCTCGGCCTGCGCCGTGAAGTGCCTGGGCGGAACCATCCAGGGCAAGCTGTGGCCCAAGGACGACGAGGAGCGTGCGCGGGCCATCGACGCCGGGCACGACCTGGACCGCGTACTGACGACCGACGACCTGGTGTCGGGCGAGAACGTCTTCTTCGTCGCGACCGGTATCACCGACGGTGAGCTGCTGCGGGGTGTCCAGTACCGGTCGGAGACCGCGCTCACCGAGTCGATCGTGATGCGGTCGAAGTCCGGGACGGTACGGAGGATCTATTCCGAGCACCGGCTGAGCAAGCTGCGGGCCTACAGCGCGATCGACTTCGACCGCGCCAAGTAGCTCCCGTGGCGGACGGCACCTGATGCGAGGGGCCGCGGGGCCGTCGGGGGGTGTGGATCGTCCGCGGCTGGTCGCGCCCGCGCGGCGGAGCCGCATGCCGAACACGGCCCGCGCCCCTGAGGCAGGGACACGCCCTCTGTGCGGAGAGGGCGCCCCTCCTCCGCTCTCCTAGCCGGCTATGCGATTCGCCGCCGTCGCCCGTGCCGCCTTCTTCAGCTCCATCTCCCTGCGGCGGCGCCTCGCCAGCACCACCCGGCGTTCCGCTGCCGTGAGGCCGCCCCAGACGCCGTACGGCTCGGGCTGGAGGAGGGCGTGTTCACGGCACTCGACCATCACCGGGCAGCGGGCGCAGACACGCTTGGCCGCCTCCTCCCGGGACAGCCGGGCAGCGGTCGGCTCCTTCGACGGAGCGAAGAACAGGCCCGCCTCGTCGCGCCGGCACACGGCCTCGGTGTGCCAGGGAGCGTCTTGGTCCCTGTCTCGCGCTGGCATCCGCTGCACCGGAAGGGCAGCTACCTGCAGGGACGAATGCGGCGGTTGCAGCACGGTCTACTCCTGACGACGGCTTCGCGAGCGAGAGACGATGCAGCAAGCCCTACCCGCTGTGCGCGCGCCTATGCACAGAGTTCCCAGTCGCGGGCGCTCGGCGGCTCGTTCGCGCCCCCGGCGCGGTCATGCCGGAGGAGCGGAACCTTCCGCTCACCGGCGGATTCGCGACCGTCAATGCCCCAGGTGTTTGCGCAGCTTCCGGTCGACCTTGTCCTGGACTCGCTCCAGCTTGCGGTCGACCTTGCTCTGCACCCGGTCCAGGATGTCCGCCACGCGCTTGCCGCGCCGGGGACATGCCTCGACATTGCCGAGTACGGCCCAGCCGTCGACGTAGACGACCGGCGCGTCCGACTCGACCGAGTCCAGCGTGTCCACCTCGAAGTTGCCGAGGACGCCGCCTCCGGTGCCGCGCAGCGACACGTTCTCCGGGACGCGGATCTGGACGTCGCCGAAGACCGAGACCGCCTTGATCACGACCTGCTGGTACTCGAAGATCGCCTCGCTGAGGTCGATCTCGACGCTGCCGAAGACCGAGTACGCGTGGATCCGGCGGCCGGCGCGCCAGCGGCCCCGGCGCACGGCGCTGCTGAAGACGGCGACAACGTTGGCGTCGGCCTCGGGCGGGATCGCGCCCGGGGTGGGGCGGGGCGGCACGGGCGTGTAGGCGGGGCCGGCCGCGCGCTGGTGGGCCGCGGGCAGGTCCCGGATGAAGACCTCCAGTTCGCCCACCGTCTTGGCGGCGAGGACACCCTCGACCCGCTCGGCGTGCTCGTCTGCGGTCAGCCGGCCCTCGGCCAGGGCCTCACGGAGGATCTCGGCGATGCGGTCACGGTCGGCGTCCGAGGCACGCAGCTCGGCGACAGGTGCGTCGGTGTGCTTCTGAAGGTCCACGAAAGACAGCGTACCGAAACGCGATAGATCGCGACTAGGGGGCTGTGGAAAACCCTCTGCGGCCTCGGCGTGTCGAACTGAGCCTTACCTCACAGGTTCCGTGTCGGCGGCAGGTTCTAGGCTGGTGAGGCCCGCCAGCGCCGGCGGGCGGCCGTCCGTCAGAGTGAGGAATGGGCTGAGAGATGCCTGAGTTCGCGTACACCGACCTGCTCCCCCAGGGAGAGGACACCACCCCGTACCGGCTGGTGACGGCCGAGGGCGTCTCCACCGTCGAGGGCCCGGACGGGCGGACGTTCCTCAAGGTGGAGCCGGAGGCGCTGCGCAAGCTGGCCGAGGAGGCCATCCACGACATCCAGCACTACCTGCGCCCGGCCCACCTCGCCCAGCTGCGCCGCATCATCGACGACCCCGAGGCCTCCGGCAACGACAAGTTCGTGGCCCTGGACCTGCTGAAGAACGCGAACATCGCGGCGGCCGGCGTGCTGCCGATGTGCCAGGACACCGGCACGGCGATCGTCATGGGCAAGCGCGGCCAGAACGTGCTGACGGCGGGCGAGGACGAGAAGCACCTCTCCCACGGCATCTACGACGCCTACACCAAGCTCAACCTGCGCTACTCGCAGATGGCTCCCCTCACCATGTGGGAGGAGAAGAACACCGGCTCCAACCTGCCGGCCCAGATCGAGCTGTACGCCACCGACGGCGGCGCGTACAAGTTCCTGTTCATGGCCAAGGGCGGCGGCAGCGCCAACAAGTCCTTCCTCTACCAGGAGACCAAGGCCGTCCTGAACGAGGCCTCCATGATGAAGTTCCTGGAGGAGAAGATCCGTTCGCTCGGTACGGCCGCCTGCCCGCCGTACCACCTGGCGATCGTGGTCGGCGGCACGAGCGCCGAGTACGCGCTGAAGACCGCGAAGTACGCTTCCGCGCACTACCTGGACGAGATCCCCGCCGAGGGTTCGGAGCTCGGCCACGGCTTCCGGGACAAGGAACTCGAGCAGAAGGTCTTCGAGCTGACCCAGAAGATCGGCATCGGCGCGCAGTTCGGCGGCAAGTACTTCTGCCACGACGTCCGCGTGGTCCGCCTGCCCCGGCACGGCGCGTCCTGCCCCGTCGCGATCGCCGTCTCCTGCTCGGCCGACCGCCAGGCCGTCGCGAAGATCACCGCCGAGGGCGTCTTCCTGGAGCAGCTGGAGACCGACCCGGCGCGGTTCCTGCCGGAGACGACCGACGAGCACTTGGACGAGTCCTCGGACGTCGTCAGGATCGACCTCAACCAGCCGATGGACACGGTCCTCGCCGAGCTGACGAAGTACCCGGTGAAGACCCGCCTGTCCCTGACCGGCCCGCTGGTCGTGGCCCGTGACATCGCGCACGCCAAGATCAAGGAGCGGCTGGACGCGGGCGAGGAGATGCCGCAGTACCTGAAGGACCACCCGGTGTACTACGCGGGTCCGGCGAAGACCCCCGAGGGCTACGCCTCCGGTTCCTTCGGCCCGACGACGGCCGGCCGCATGGACTCCTACGTGGAGCAGTTCCAGGCGGCGGGCGGCTCCAAGGTGATGCTGGCGAAGGGCAACCGCTCCAAGCAGGTCACCGACGCGTGCCACGCCCACGGCGGCTTCTACCTCGGTTCCATCGGCGGCCCGGCCGCCCGCCTCGCCCAGGACTGCATCAAGAAGGTCGAGGTCCTGGAGTACGAGGAGCTGGGCATGGAGGCCGTCTGGAAGATCGAGGTCGAGGACTTCCCGGCGTTCATCGTCGTGGACGACAAGGGCAACGACTTCTTCCAGGACCCCGCCCCGGCGCCGACGTTCACTTCGATCCCGGTGCGCGGGCCTGGGCTGGCGTAGCGCCTGGGGTGCGGCGGGGATGCCCGCGGCGAAGCCGCTGATGGACACTGCGCCCCCGCCGCCCCTACCCGTCCCGTCCCCAGGGGGCTCCGCCCCTTCGGCCCCGCCAGGGCCCCGCCCCCGGACCCCGTCGGCCTGACGGCGTCGGCTCGCCCAGCCCGGTGGCCGTCCGGGGGGCCACCCGGACCCCGGCCTGCCCCAGTGGGCAGTCAGATCCTCACTCAGCGTAATGAGCGGGAACAAGCCGGCGTGCCCGGTCGCTATGACTGCCATGAGCGAATACCGCATCGAGCACGACTCCATGGGCGAGGTCCGGGTCCCCGCGCACGCCAAGTGGCGGGCCCAGACCCAGCGTGCCGTCGAGAACTTCCCGATCTCCGGTCAGCGACTGGAACGCGCGCACATCGAAGCGCTGGCCCGGATCAAGGGCGCCGCCGCCAAGGTGAACGCCGAACTCGGCGTGCTCGACAAGGAGACGGCCGAAGCGATCCAGGAGGCCGCGGCCGAGGTCGCCGAAGGCCGATGGGACGAGCACTTCCCCATCGACGTCTTCCAGACCGGTTCAGGCACCTCCTCCAACATGAACACCAACGAGGTCGTCGCGACCCTGGCGACGGAGCGGCTCGGCCGGGACGTGCACCCGAACGACCACGTCAACGCGTCCCAGTCCTCCAACGACGTCTTCCCGTCCTCCATCCACATCGCCGCCACCGCCGCCGTCACCCACGACCTGATCCCGGCCCTGGAACACCTCGCCGCCTCCCTCTCCCGCAAGTCGGAGGAATTCGCCGACGTGGTCAAGTCCGGCCGGACCCACCTCATGGACGCCACTCCCGTGACGCTCGGCCAGGAGTTCGGCGGGTACGCCGCACAGGTCCGTCACGGTGTCGAGCGGCTGAGGGCGTCCCTGCCGCGGCTCGCCGAACTCCCCCTCGGCGGCACCGCCGTCGGCACCGGCATCAACACCCCGCCCGGCTTCTCCGCCGCCGTCATCCAGGAGGTCGCCCGGGCCACCGGGCTGCCGCTCACCGAGGCCCGGGACCACTTCGAGGCGCAGGGTGCCCGGGACGGGATCGTGGAGACCAGCGGGCAGCTCAGGACCATCGCGGTCGGGCTGACGAAGATCGCGAACGATCTGCGGTGGATGGCGTCCGGGCCGCGCACCGGGCTCGCCGAGATCCGGCTGCCCGACCTCCAGCCGGGGTCGTCCATCATGCCGGGCAAGGTCAACCCGGTGATCCCCGAAGCCGTCCTCATGGTGGCCGCCCAGGTCATCGGCAACGACGCCACCATCGCCACCGCCGGTGCGGCCGGGAACTTCGAGCTGAACGTCATGCTGCCGGTCATCGCCAGGAACGTGCTCGAATCCATCCGGCTGCTCGCCCAGGTCTCCCGGCTGCTGGCCGACCGGACGGTCGACGGCATCACCGCCGACCGCGAACGGAGCCGGGAGTACGCGGAGTCGTCGCCGTCCGTGGTGACCCCGCTCAACAAGTACATCGGGTACGAGGAGGCCGCGAAGGTCGCCAAGAAGTCCCTCGCGGAGCGGAAGACGATCCGTGAGGTCGTGCTGGAGAGCGGGTACGTCGAGCGCGGTGATCTGACGCTGGAACAGCTCGACGAAGCCCTGGATGTCCTGCGGATGACGCACCCGTAACCACGAGCGAACCATTCCGGCCGCGGGCCCGGAACCGTGACGCGCGCCGCAGCGTCGTATGCCTGCGGCACCTAATATCTGTCCATGACGGACGACGGAGCGACGACACACGTGGACTCGGCGGAGACGGGACCGGCGGCCCGCTGGACCCCGGGCGCCCAGATCCTGTGGCGCTACCGGGAGAACGGCGGCGCGCACATTCACATCGCCCGGCCCGTCACCGTCGTCCGCGACGACGCCGAACTGCTCGCCGTGTGGCTGGCCCCCGGCACCGAGTGTGTGAAGCCGGTCCTCGCCGACGGCACGCCGGTGCACCTGGAGCCGCTCCGGTCCCGCTACACCAGGCCGCGCACGGTGCAGCGGGACCGCTGGTTCGGCACCGGTGTGCTGAAGCTGGCCCAGCCCGGCCGGCCGTGGTCGGTGTGGCTGTTCTGGGAGCCGGGCTGGCGGTTCAAGAACTGGTACGTCAATCTTGAGGAGCCGCTGGCCCGTTGGACGGACGGGGTGGACTCCGAGGACTACTTCCTGGACATCTCCGTGCAGCCCGACCGCAGCTGGCACTGGCGCGACGAGGACGAGTTCGCGCAGGCCCAGCGGGACGGGCTGATGGACGCCAGGACCGCCGAGCGGGTCCGGGCGGCCGGGCGGGACGCGGTCGAGGTGATCGAGGCCTGGGGGGCGCCGTTCCCGGACGGCTGGCAGCACTGGCGCCCGGATCCGTCCTGGGCGGTACCTTCTCTTCCCGAGGACTGGGACCGTACGCCCGCGCATGTGTCCTCATGAGACCCTTGATGCGCCCCCGGGCCAGAAACGTAGGATCGTCCTCCGCAAACATGTAGTCAGGGTCAGTGCGAAGCAATGTCGTTGAGGGGTGGTGGCCGGGTGGCGGGAGGGCGCACAAGTGCAACTCCCGGAGCATGCGCCGGGCTTGACCGAACGTCATCGAGGGGCGGCAGCACGTGAGCGAGGGGCACCAGGGCACAGGAACCACCTCTGACCACGCGGGAATTCCGTTCCTGGGGCACGTATTGCGGGTATCGGGACTTCTGCGGGAGCAACTGCGCGCCCGGCGCGCAGTGCCGTACGGATGGATGCGACACGCGTGACGGAGCAGCCCACCTCCTTCGAGCGCCCCCAGGGCGCCGACCCCGCGGAGGGCCGCGGGGCGCTCCGGCATACCTCGAAGCAGCTCGGCGGGCCCGCCGCCTTACCGGTCCAGGCCCGGACCGACGGCACGCCCTCCGGCGCGGGGACGACCACGCCCTGCGGCAAGGGGAACAAGGGGAAGGAGCCCCAAGTCAACGGCCCCGAGCACTCCCAGCCCGCCACCACCGAACCCGGCGCACACCGCCCGCGGCCCGCGCCCGAGGCCGTCTCGCCGCGCCCCGGGCCGGAGGCCATCCCGCCGCAGCCCGGCGCCGAGCAGGAGCGGGCGTCGGGCGGTCAGGAGCGCCGTACCGGGCGCGGACTGCCGCCGGGCCGGCCGATGCCGATGCGGCGCGACGGCGACCGGCTGCGGTTCGTGGGCGCGGCCACCCGGCGGATCGCCCGCGGCCTCGATCTGGACGAGATCGTGATGGGGCTGTGCCGGGCGACCGTGCCGACCTTCTCGGACGCGATCCTGGTCTATCTGCGCGACCCGCTGCCGGTCGGCGACGAGCGGCCCACCGGTCCGGTGGTGCTGCGGCTGCGCCGTACCGACCGGATACCGGAGGACCGGGACACCGACGGTGTGCTGCTGCCGCCCGCCTTCGACTCCTTCGGCTCCGAGCCGGAGGCGAGCGCGCTGGCCGAGCTGTCCTCGCTGACCACCGAGCTGTGCGAGGTGCGCCCCGGCGGCGCGCTGAACGAGGTGCTGCGCGGGGTGCGGCCGGTGTTCGCCGACGCGCCCGCCGCGCGGGCCGCGCTGCCCGAGCTGCTCGGTGAGTGCGCCGAGTCGGTCGTACCGTCCGGGCAGCACGCCATCCTCGCGCCGCTGCGCGGCCGGCGCCGGGTGATCGGCGCGGCCCTGTTCCTGCGCCGCCCGGAGCGGCTGGCGTTCGAGGGCGACGACCTGCTGGTGGCGGCCCAGCTGGCCACGCACAGCGCGCTCGGCATCGACAAGGCGGTGCTGTACGGCCGTGAGGCGTACATCGCCGACGAGCTGCAGCGGACCATGCTGCCCGAGACCCTGCCCCGGCCGACCGGTGTGCGGCTGGCGTCGCGTTATCTGCCGGCCGCCGAGACCGCGCGGGTCGGCGGCGACTGGTACGACGCGATCCCGCTGCCCGGCAGCAGGGTGGCGCTGGTCGTCGGCGATGTCATGGGCCACTCCATGACATCGGCGGCGATCATGGGCCAGCTGCGCACCACCGCGCAGACGCTGGCCGGGCTCGACCTGCCGCCGCAGGAGGTGCTGCACCACCTGGACGAGCAGGCGCAGCGGCTCGGCACGGACCGCATGGCGACCTGCCTGTACGCCGTCTACGACCCGGTGACGCACCGCATCACCATCGCCAACGCCGGTCATCCGCCGCCCGTGCTGCTGCACCTGGGCGGCCGGGCCGAGGTGCTGCGGGTGCCGCCGGGCGCGCCGATCGGTGTCGGAGGTGTCGACTTCGAGGCGGTCGAGCTGGACGCGCCCGCCGGGGCCACGCTGCTCCTGTACACCGACGGGCTGGTGGAGTCCCGGCTGCGGGACGTGTGGACCGGGATAGAGCAGTTGCGGGAGAAGCTGGCCGCGACCGCCCGGTTGACCGGACCCGACCATCCGCCGCCCCTGGAAGCCCTGTGCGACGAGGTGCTGGACATGCTCGGCCCGGGCGACCGGGACGACGACATCGCGCTGCTCGCGGCCCGCTTCGACGGGATCGCGCCGAGCGATGTCGCGTACTGGAAGCTGGAGCCGGACGAGACGGCTCCCGGCCAGGCCCGCCGGCTGGCCCGGCGCGCGCTCGCCCGCTGGGACCTGGAGGACCTGACGGACTCGGTGGAGCTGCTGGTCAGCGAGGTCGTCACGAACGCCGTACGGTACGCGTCCCGGCCGGTGACGCTGCGGCTGCTGCGCACGGACGTGCTGCGCTGCGAGGTCGGCGACGACGTGCCGCAGCTGCCGCGGCTGCGGCAGGCCCGGGCCGACGACGAGGGCGGGCGCGGCCTGTACCTGGTCAACAGGCTGGCCCGGCGCTGGGGTGCGACCCGGCTGAGCACCGGCAAGGTGGTGTGGTTCGAGCTGCACCGGGGCTGAGGGATGCGCCGGGCCTGAGGAAGCGTCAGGTGTGCGAAGGGCGCCCGGGGAGTTCCCCGGGCGCCCTTCGCGTGTGCGCTCCTACTGGCCGCCGTTCTGGCCGCCGCCCGGATCGAGCGGGTTGTCCGTGACACCGCCCGTCGGTGTCTGCGTCGGCGGCTGCGTGGGGGGCTGCGTCGGCGGCGTGCTGGTCGGGGGCGCGGACGACGTCGGCGGCTTGCTGGTCGGGGGCGCGGACGACGTCGGCGGCTTGCTGGTCGCCGTGTGCGACGGCGTCTGCGACGGGGTCTGGGAGGGCGTCGGCGTCTGGGACGGCTGGACGGCCGCGCCCTGGGTGGTGTTCAGGTCGAACGTGCTGACGTCGCCCATCGCCTCGAAGGTGTACGCGGCCCAGATCATCGCCGGATAGCCGCCGCCGTTGATACGGCCGGGGCCGCCGGTGGAGGAGAGCAGGCCCGTCGCGCCCGTCAGCGGAACCTGCGCGTGGGTCTTGGAGTCCTCGCCGAACAGGCCGACCGAGGTGACCAGGCCCGGCGTGTAGCCGGTGAACCAGGCCGACTTGTTCTTGTCGGACGTACCCGTCTTGCCGGCGACCTGCTGGCCGTTGCGCGCCGAGTTGACCGCCACCGAGTCGTGGGCCGTACCGTCGTCGACCACGCCGGTGAGCACCGAGGTGACGGTGTCGGCGGCCTCGCGGGGGATCACCTGGTCGCCGATCGGGTCCGGCAGGGTGAGGTCGGTGTCCTTGTGCTCGGCCGACTTGATGATCGCCGGGGTGACCTTCCTGCCGTGGTTGTCGAGGGTCGCGTAGATGCCGGCCATCTCCAGCGGGCTCGCGCCCATGGAGCCCAGCGTCTGGGCGGGGACCGGCTCCATGCCCTTGGTGTCCATACCGAGTTTGTCGGCGACGGCCATGACCTTGCCCATGCCCACGTCGACGCCCATCTGCGCGAAGACGGAGTTGACGGACTTGTTCATGGCCGTCTGGACGGTGATGGGGCCGTAGTCCTGGTGGTCCTCGTTCGGCGGGCCGAAGCCGACCTTGCTGCCGTGGTCCACGGCCTGGCGGCCGCTGGTGCCGTCGTAGATCGTGTTCGCCGTGATGGGCTGGCCGTCCTGCGTCGTGGCGCCCTCGGCCAGCGCCGCGGCCAGGATCACCGGCTTGAAGGTCGACGCGGGCTGGTAGTCGCGGCGGGTCGCGTTGTTGGTGAAGTGCTTGAAGTAGTCCGCGCCGCCGTACATGGCGAGGACCTTGCCGGTCTTCGGGTCGACGGACACGGCACCGGGCTGGACGTCGGCGTCGACGGAACGCTTCTTCACGTCGAGCTTGCCGGTCAGCTGCTGCGTGACGGACTGCTCCAGCTCGCGCTGTTTCTTCCGGTCGATGTTGAGCGTGATCGTCCAGCCGCCCTTGCGCACCAACGCCTCGGCGTCACCGAGGGAGTTGGCCCGGCCCTGGGCGACGAGCTGCTTCTCCAGCTGCACGTTGGCCGCGTCCACCAGGTAGCCGGTCTGTCCCTTCATGCCGGGCGCCGCCTTGGGCGCCTTCGGCGTCGGGAACTGCAGGGACTGGCGCTTGCCCGCGTCGAGCCAGTGCTGCTTGACCATGTTGTCCAGGACGTAGTTCCAGCGGGCGACTGCCAGCTTCTTGCCGGTGTCGCTCGCGATGGCCCAGTCGTACTGGTTGGGCGCCTGGAGCAGGGCGGCGAGGTAGGCGCCCTCCTGGACCGAGAGGTTCTTGGCGTCCTTGTGGTAGTAGGCCTGTGCCGCGGCCTGGATGCCGTAGGCGCCGCGGCCGTAGTAGCTGGTGTTGATGTAGCCCGCGAGGATGTAGTCCTTGGACTTCTGGCGGTCCAGCTTCAGCGAGATGACCAGTTCCTTCAGCTTGCGCGAGACGGTCTGGTTCTGGTCCAGGTAGTAGTTCTTGACGTACTGCTGGGTGATCGTCGAACCGCCCTGTGTGCCGTGCCCCATGAGGGTGTTGAGCACACCGCGGGCGGTGCCCCTCAGGTCGACGCCGGAGTCGTGGTAGAAGTTCTTGTTCTCGGCCGCGACGAAGGTGAGCTGCACGTCCTTGGGGACTTCGGCGAGGTCGACGCTCTCACGGTTCAGCTGGCCGGTGCGGGCGAGCATCGTGCCGTCGCTGTACTTGTAGATGTTGCTCTGCAGTTGGGCGTCGGCGTTCCCCGCGGGGATGTCCACGTACATGTACAGCCCGATGAAGGCCGCGATCACCAGCAGGCACAGCCCGAAGAAGGTGCCGAGCATCTTCTTCCAGGTGAAGAGGCGGCGTATGCGGCCCTTGGGAGGTCTCGCGCCGGCCGGTGCACTCGCCGAGGGGGTGGAGCGGCGGCGCTTGGGCGCCGCGCGGCGGCCACCGCGCTGTCGCGCTCGTCTCTCTTCCGCTCGTCCCATGGGCCCTTCGCTCCGCTTCCGTCTCAGTGGTCAGCTCCGAAAGCTAACACCCGTCTATATGACAAAGGGCGTCCGATCCGCTCTTTTGCGGACGTGAGAATCAGCACCCGCCCCAAGGGAACCGACGGCTGTGGAGGTCACAGGGTTGCTTCCGGACACCGACAGGCGTAAAAGTGATATCACTTAGCTAGACCGAAGCAAGCAAGACCGGAACGGGGATCACCATGACCGCCAACGACACCGCACTCGACGTACCCGAGATGCCCGCGCCACACGTGCGGGAGTTCACCGCGCACAGCATCGGCGGCGGGCTCGCCCTGCTGCTCGGCCTGCTCGGGCTCGGCGCCACCGCCGGGCTGCTCGCCACCGCCTCGGCCGTCACCGCGGCCGGCGCCAAGGCCGGGCTCATCCTCGCCGGGATCGTCGTCTTCCTCGCGGCGATCATCTCCCTGCGCGGGCTGAACACCGTCGCACCCGGCGAGGCCCGGGTCGTCCAGCTCTTCGGGCGCTACCGGGGCACGATCCGGCAGGACGGCCTGCGCTGGGTGAACCCCTTCACCTCGCGGACCCGGATCTCCACCCGGGTGCGCAACCACGAGACCGCCGTGCTGAAGGTCAACGACGCCTACGGCAACCCGATCGAGCTGGCCGCGGTCGTGGTCTGGAAGGTCCAGGACACCGCCCAGGCCACCTTCGAGGTGGACGACTTCGCCGAGTTCGTGGCCACGCAGACCGAGACGGCCGTACGGCACATCGCGATCGAGTACCCCTACGACGCCCACGAGGAGGACGGCCTGTCGCTGCGCGGCAACGCCGAGGAGATCACCGAGAAGCTGGCCGTCGAACTGCAGGCGCGCGTGGAGGCGGCCGGAGTACAGGTCGTCGAGTCGCGCTTCACGCACCTCGCGTACGCTCCCGAGATCGCCTCGGCGATGCTCCAGCGGCAGCAGGCCGGTGCGGTCGTGGCCGCGCGGCGGCAGATCGTGGACGGCGCGGTCGGCATGGTCGAGGCGGCGCTCGGCCGGATCGCGGAGGCGGACATCGTGGAACTGGACGAGGAGCGCAAGGCGGCGATGGTCTCCAACCTGATGGTGGTGCTGTGCGGCGACCGGGCTCCGCAGCCGGTCCTCAACACCGGGACCCTTTACCAGTGACGGAGCCTTCGGAGACTCCGAAGCGACGGCCGCAGCAGCGCAAGCAGGTGCTGCTGCGGCTGGACCCGTCGGTGTACGAGGCACTTGCCCGATGGGCCGGGGACGAGTTGCGGTCGGCCAACGCGCAGATCGAGTTCCTGCTGCGCAAGGCACTGGCGGATGCGGGGCGGCTGCCGAAGGACACGGGACCGCTGCCGCGTCGGGGCCGGCCACCTGTTTCGGAACCGTGACAATCGGCTCCCACCTGCACCCCCGCACACCCCGCCATGATCTCCCCACTCCGTGTATACATGCGGCGTATACACCGCGTGTAGAGTGCTGGCATGTCCATCGGTCACACCCTTCTGGGACTCCTGGAGTCCGGCCCGCGACACGGTTACGACCTGAAGCGGGCCTTCGACGAGAAGTTCGGTCACGACCGGCCGCTGCACTACGGCCAGGTCTACTCCACGATGTCCCGGCTGCTGAAGCACGGGCTCGTGGAAGTCGACGGGATCGAGGCGGGCGGCGGCCCGGAGCGGAAGCGGTACGCCATCACCGACGCCGGCATCACCGACGTGGTGAACTGGCTCGCCACCCCGGAGAAGCCCGAGGAGTACCTGCAGTCGACCCTGTACACCAAGGTCGTCCTCGCCCTCCTCACCCACCGCGACGCCTCCGTCATCCTCGACACCCAGCGCGCCGAGCACCTGCGCAGCATGCGGATCCTGACCGACCGCAAGCGCAAGGGCGACCTCGCGGACCAGCTGATCTGCGACCACGCGCTGTTCCACCTGGAGGCCGACCTGCGCTGGCTGGAACTGACCGCCGCACGCCTCGACAAGCTCCGCGCGGAGGTGGCCAGGTGACCCCGCCCGCCGGCTCCCTCCTCATCGCCGACAACCTGTGCAAGGCCTACGGCCCCACCGTCGCGCTCGACGGCGCCGGGTTCTCCATACACCCCGGCGAGGTCGTCGCCGTGATGGGTCCCTCCGGCTCCGGCAAGTCGACCCTGCTGCACTGCCTCGCCGGCATCGTGCCGCCCGACTCCGGGTCCATCGTCTACAACGGCCGCGAACTGGCCGGCATGAGCGACGCCGAGCGCAGCGCCCTCAGGCGCTCCGAGTTCGGGTTCGTCTTCCAGTTCGGCCAGTTGGTGCCCGAGCTGACCTGCGTGGAGAACGTGGCGCTGCCGCTCAGGCTGAACGGCACCTCCCGCAAGCAGGCCGAGAAGGCCGCGCTGAGCTGGATGGAACGCCTGGAGGTGGACGACCTCGAGGGCAAGCGGCCCGGCGAGGTCTCCGGCGGCCAGGGTCAGCGGGTCGCGGTGGCGCGGGCGCTGGTCACCGGGCCCCGGGTGATCTTCGCCGACGAGCCCACCGGCGCGCTCGACTCCCTCAACGGCGAGCGCGTGATGGAGCTGCTGACCGACGCGGCCCGCTCCACCAACGCGGCCGTCGTCCTGGTCACGCACGAGCCCCGGGTGGCCGCCTACTCCGACCGCGAGATCGTCGTACGCGACGGCAAGTCCCGGGACATGGAGCGGGCCATATGAACGCCCGCCAATGGAGCCGTGACCTGGGCATGGGGGTCCGGTTCGCCTTCACCGGCGGGCGGGAGGGCTGGGTGCGGATGCTGCTGACGGCGGTCGGCGTCGGCCTCGGCGTGGCGCTGCTGCTGCTGACGACCGCGATCCCGACCGCCCTCGCCGTACGGGACCAGCGCAACCAGGACCGCCTGGACTACACCTACGGCCCGCACCGGCCCAAGGCCGCCGACACCCTGGTGATCTCCGACGCCGACAGCACCTTCCGCGGCAGCGACGTGCGCGGCCGGCTGGTGGAGCCCGAGGGGCCGCGGGCACCGCTCGCACCGGGCCTCACGACGTACCCGGCGCCGGGCGACATGGTCGTCTCCCCCGCGCTGAAGCGGCTCCTCGGCTCGGCGGACGGGAAGCTGCTGCGCGAGCGGCTGCCGTACCGGATCGTCGGGACGATCGCCGAGCCGGGACTCATCGGCTCGCAGGAACTCGCCTACTACGCCGGGGCGAAGGAGCTCGCCCCGCGCATCGACGGCTGGCGGACGGCCCGGATCACCCACTTCGGACCCTCGCAGTCGTCCCGGCAGGACGGGCTCGACCCGGTGCTGATCCTGCTGGTGCTGGTCGTCTTCGTGGTGCTGCTGATGCCGGTCGCCGTGTTCATCGCCACGGCCGTACGGTTCGGCGGCGAGCGGCGCGACCGCAGGCTGGCGGCGCTGCGGCTGGTGGGCTCCGACAGCCGGATGACCCGGCGGATCGCGGCCGGCGAGGCACTCGCCGGATCGCTGGTCGGACTGGTCTTCGGCACCGTCTTCTTCCTGCTCGGCCGGCAGCTCGCGGGCTCGGTCGAGGTCATGGGCATCAGCGTGTTCCCCAGCTACCTCGACCCCTCACCCGCACTGGCCGCGCTGGCCGCGATCGCCGTTCCGACGGCGGCGGTCCTGGTGACGCTGTTCGCGCTGCGCGGCGTGGTCATCGAGCCGCTCGGCGTGGTCCGTACGGCCCGGCCGGCACGCCGCCGGCTGTGGTGGCGGCTGCTGCTGCCCGTGGGCGGCCTCGCGTGCCTCGCGCCGATGATCGGACAGGGCCGCAACAACGGCAGCTTCAACGAGTACCTGGTGATCGGCGGCGTCCTGCTGCTGCTCGTCGGTGTGACCACGTTGCTGCCGTGGATCGTCGAGGCCGTCGTGGCCCGGCTCGGCCACGGTGCGCCGGCCTGGCAACTGGCCGTACGGCGACTGCAGTTGAGCAGTGGTTCGGCGGCCCGCATGGTCAACGGCATCGCGGTCGCGGTGGCCGGGGCGATCGCGCTGCAGATGCTGTTCGCGGGCGTGCAGGGCGACTACACGAAGTCCACCGCGCGGGACGCCGACCGGGTGCAGATGCAGGTCAACCTCTCGCGGGGCCTGCCCTTCGGGTCGGCCGCGCAGACGTTCGCCGCGACGAAGGGGGTCCGCGAGGCCACCGCGCTCGGCAGCACCGAACTGGGCGACGGGCGCTGGAGCGCCGACAAGGGGCCGGAGCACACCGTCGGCCTCACCGTCGGAACCTGCGCCGCACTGCGTACGGTGGCCGACCTGCCGTCCTGCCGCGACGGGGACGTCTTCGCGGCGAAGGGCGGGGAACGGGACACCGACGTGGACACGCTCGCCCGGCCGGGCCGCAGGCTCCACCTCAACACGAGCGACGGCACGGGCGGCGGACCGGATGTCGTGTGGGCCGTACCGCACGGGCTGAAGCAGGCCCGCGTGATCACCGGGCCGGACGGGGTCAAGGAGAGCGGGGTGCTGATGACCCCGGCCGCCGTGTCCGGCCGCATGAGCAGCGCGTTGACCGGAGCGGTGTACCTCAGGCTCGACGAGTCGGTGCCGGACGTGCACGAGTACGTCCGCAACACCGCGGCGCGCATCGACCCGCTCGCGGACGCGATGGTGTGGTCGTCCACCGAGCTGTCGCACAAGTTCACCTCCATCCGCACCGGAACGTCCGTCGGCGCCATCTGCGTGCTGGCGCTGATCGGCGCGAGCCTGCTGGTCTCCCAGCTGGAGCAGTTGCGCGAGCGCAGGAAACTGCTGTCCTCGCTGGTCGCCTTCGGCACCCGGCGGCGCACCCTGAGCATGTCGGTGCTGTGGCAGACGGCGATCCCGATCGCGCTGGGCCTGCTGCTGGCCTCGGCCGTGGGGCTGACGCTGGGCACGGTGCTGCTGAAGATGGTGGGCGCGACGGTGGGCGTGGACTGGGCGAGCCTGCTGTCGATGACGGGCGCGGGTGCGGCGGTGGTCCTCACGGTCACCCTGCTCAGCCTGCCGCCGCTGGTGCGGATGATGCGCCCCGAGGGGCTGCGGACGGAGTAGTTCCCTCAGTCCAGGACCCGTACCGGCAGCGCCCCCAGCGCCCCCCGCAGCGCCGCGGCCAGCTCCTCGTACTCCGCGGATCGTGCCGCCCCCGCCCGCATCGCGAAGGCGACCCGGCGGCTCGGGGCCGGCTCCGCGAAGGAGCCGGTGAGGAGCTGGCTGCTGCGGGTGGTCTCCAGCTTCAGGGCCGTGCGCGGCAGCAGGGTGCAGCCGAGGCCGCCGGCGACCAGCTGGACCAGGGTGGACAAGCCGGCGGCCGTGGTCGTCACCGGCGCATCTGCGCGTCCCGCCTCCCGGCAGATGTCGAGGGCCTGGTCCCGCAGGCAGTGCCCCTCGTCCAGGAGCAGCAGGTTGAGCTCCCTGAGCGCCTCGCGCGGGATGCCCTCGCGGCCGCCGAGCCAGTGGTCGAGCGGCGTGACGAGCACGAAGTCCTCGTCGAACAGCGGGAGTTCGACGATGCCGGGCACGCCGAGCGGCACCGCCAGCAACAGCAGGTCGAGGCGGCCGGAGCCCAGGCCGTCGATCAGGCTGGCGGTCTGCTCCTCGTGCACCTGGAGGTCGAGGTGCGGATAGCGCTCGTGGACCAGCCGCAGCACGGTCGGCAGGAGGTACGGCGCCACGGTCGGGATCACGCCGAGGCGCAGGACACCCGTGAACGGCGCCCGGACCGCCTCGGCCTCCTCCAGCAGCGCCCCGACCGCGTCCAGCACCGCCCTCGCCCGTACGGCCAGGCGCTCGCCGGCGGGCGAGAGCAGCACCTTGCGCGTCGTACGCTCGAGGAGGGTCACCCCGAGGGTCTCCTCCAGTGCGGAGACCGCGCCCGACAGGGCGGGCTGGCTCATCCCGATGGCGGCCGCCGCGTCCCGGAAGTGCAGATGCTCGGCCACGGCGGCGAAGGCACGCAGCTGTGCGAGGCTCGGCTGCCTCCGCTTGCCGTTACTCACGGTCACTGATAACTCCCTCCGATCAACATGACCGAGTGTAGCTATTTCACTAATCAATGCACCCTGTG
The DNA here is from genome assembly GCF_042891825.1 of Streptomyces sp. NPDC001852. Lineage (NCBI taxonomy): Bacteria > Bacillati > Actinomycetota > Actinomycetes > Kitasatosporales > Streptomycetaceae > Streptomyces > Streptomyces sp. NPDC001852. The sequence continues at coordinate 83,014 of NZ_JBIATN010000024.1, read as the reverse complement.
CCAACATCGACACAGTCCAACCCATGGGAAACGCCCCCAAAAGGGGTGTTCCTCGCTGCAAGGAGAGCGTGTGCTCACTGTCGGTGACAAGTTCCCCGAGTTCGAACTGACCGCCTGCGTCTCGCTGGAGAAGGGCAAGGAGTTCGAGCAGATCCACCACAAGTCCTACGAGGGCAAGTGGCTGGTCGTCTTCGCGTGGCCGAAGGACTTCACCTTCGTCTGCCCGACCGAGATCGCCGCGTTCGGGAAGCTGAACGACGAGTTCGCCGACCGCGACGCCCAGATCCTCGGCTTCTCCGGTGACTCCGAGTTCGTCCACCACGCCTGGCGCAAGGACCACCCGGACCTGACCGACCTGCCGTTCCCGATGATGGCCGACTCCAAGCACGAGCTGATGCGCGACCTGGGCATCGAGGGCGAGGACGGCTTCGCGCAGCGCGCCGTCTTCATCGTCGACCCGAACCGCGAGATCCAGTTCACCATGGTCACCGCCGGTTCCGTGGGCCGTAACCCCAAGGAGGTCCTGCGGGTCCTGGACGCCCTGCAGACCGACGAGCTGTGCCCGTGCAACTGGAACAAGGGCGAGAACACCCTGGACCCGGTCGCGCTGCTGGCCGGTGAGTGACCCATGTCGCTCGACTCGCTGAAGTCCCGCGTCCCGGACTACGCCAAGGACCTGAAGCTCAACCTGGGCTCGGTCATCGGCAACTCGGACCTGCCGGCGCAGCAGCTGTGGGGCACGGTGCTGGCGACCGCCATCGCCTCCCGTTCCCCGATCGTGCTGCGTGAGCTGGAGCCGGAGGCGAAGGCGAACCTCTCGCCGGAGGCGTACACCGCGGCGAAGTCCGCGGCCGCCATCATGGCGATGAACAACGTCTTCTACCGGACGCGCCACCTGCTGTCGGACCACGAGTACGGCACCCTGCGCGCGGGCCTGCGGATGAACGTCATCGGCAACCCGGGCGTGGAGAAGGCCGACTTCGAGCTGTGGTCGTTCGCGGTCTCCGCGATCAACGGCTGCGGCATGTGCCTGGACTCGCACGAGCAGGTGCTGCGCAAGGCGGGCGTGGAGCGCGAGGTCGTCCAGGAGGCGTTCAAGATCGCCTCCGTGGTTCAGGCCGTGGGCGTCACCCTCGACGCAGAAGCCGTGCTGGCCGAGTAGGCCGGCTCGGGAAGACCCCGTTCACTCCTGGTGGACGGGGTCTTCCGCGTTCTCGGCCACGGGCTCGTCCGGGGCGGCCTTCTGCCGCTGGAGTTCCTCCGCGTACTGCCGCAGATACCCGACCACCGTGTTCGTCACCGCCACCAGCGGTACGGCCACCACCGCGCCGCCGATGCCGGCCACCATGCCGCCGGCCGCGACCGTGAGGACGACGGCCAGCGGGTGGACGCGGACCGCGCGGCCCAGGATGAACGGTTGCAGGACGTGGCCCTCGATCTGCTGGACCGCGAGGACGACGACCAGGGTCATGACGGCCGTGAAGACGCCCTGGGTCACCAGGGCCACGATCACCGCGAGCGCGCCGGAGGCGACCGCGCCGACGAGCGGGATGAACGAGAACAGGAAGATGAACACGGCCAGCGGGACGGCCATCGGCACGTTGAGGAAGTAGATGCCGATGCCGATGAAGATCGCGTCGATCAGGGCCACCAGGACCGTGCCGCGGACGTACGCCGTCAGGGTGCGCCAGGCGCGCGGGCCGGCGCCGGCGATGGCCGGGCGGGCGGCGGCGGGCACCAGCTTCAGGAACCACTCCCAGATGCGCCTGCCGTCGTAGAGCAGGAACAGCGTCGAGAAGAACACCAGCAGGAGCCCGGTGAGGAAGTCGACGATGACCTGAACGCCCTCCAGTCCGGCGGACGTTATCTGGTCGGTGTTGGCTCCGATCGCCTCGCGGAGGTTCTTGGCGATCTGGTTGATCTGCTTGTCGGTGACGTGGAAGGGGCTCTTCAGCAGCCAGTTGCGCAGGTCGTCGATGCCGGACTGGATCTGGCTGGAGAGCGTGTCGATGTTCTCCATGACCTGCCAGGTCACGAACCAGGCCATCAGCCCTATGACGACGAAGCCGCTGATCGCGGTGAGCGCGGTGGCCGGGCCGCGCGGCACCCCGCGGCGGGTGAGCCGGGCGACCGTCGGCTGCAGCAGCGCGGTGACGAGCAGGGCGATGACGAAGGCGAAGACCACCAGCTGGACCGCGCTGATGACCTTCATCAGGACCCAGACCGTGCCGGCGAGGACCAGCAGCCGCCAGCCGGCCTCGGCCGCGACCCGCACACCCCAGGGCACGGCCGCGGCGGGGTCGGGGCGGTGAGCCGGCGGTGCGGGCCGGCGGGCGTGCGGTACGACGGCAACGGGGGCTGCGGGCTGCGGCGGGGTCTGCGGAGTGGCCGAGGGCGGGCTGTCCGAGAGCTCCGGAGTCCCCGAGGGCTCCGGGGTGTGCTCGCGCTCCACCTCCGCGCGCCGCTCGTCCAGGCGCTCGCTGATCTCGGTGAGACCGGCACCGAGCTTGCCGAGCCACCCTGGCACTCGCGACATGATGCGTCCTCTTCCCCCGCGTCCCCGCGTGCTCGCCACCTCTCCTCCCCCTGGAGGCGTTCCGGTACGACCGTACAGGGCGAAAGCCCCTCTCCTATGGACGGGGAGGGGCTGCGCGAGGTTGAGCGGGACCGGCCGGGTCTAGTACCAGTGGTTGGCCGCCCAGAACGACCAGGCCTGGCAGGGGCTGCCGTACCGGCTGTTCATGTAGTTGAGGCCCCACTTGATCTGGGTCGCCGGGTTGGTCTGCCAGTCGGCTCCTGCCGAGGCGTACTTGCCGGCGGGCAGGGCCTGGAAGAGGCCGTAGGCGCCGGAGGAGGCGTTGACCGCCTGGTAGTTCCAGCTGGACTCGTTGTTCACGATGTTGCTGAAGCACTGGAACTGGTCGCCGGCCACCATCTGCCGCGCCATCGCCTGGATCTGCGCGACGGTGTAGCTGCTCTGGACGGGGAAGCTGGAGGAGTCGCGGGCGCTGTCGCGGCTGGCCGCCTTCTTGGCCTCGGCGCGCGCCTGGGCGTCCTTGGCCGCCTGCTCGGCCGCCTGCTTCTTGGCGATCGCGGTGTCCGCGGCCGCCTTGCGGGCCGCCTCCTCGGCGTCCTTCTTGGCGCTCGCGTCCGCGGCGATGGCCTGGGCGTCGGCCTGCTGCGTCAGGGACGCGGACTGCACCTGGGCCTGCTGGCCCGCGGGTATGTCCGCGAGGAGCGTGGTGTCGGCTGCCGTCGCCTCGGCGTCGTTGTTGTTCTGCGCGACGCTGCCCGAGGCAACTCCGACGACGCTTCCGACGGCGGTGACCGCGGTGGCCGAGGCCACTGCGAATCCCCGGACCGAAATCCGGCTCACACGGTTTCCTTCCAGCATCGCCCGCTTCGGTGACCCTGGCGGACGCAATCGTGCCCCTGGCACTGGCCTCCCAACTGCGGGGTCACGGGAGGCACGGGCCCGGTGGGCAACTCCCCCTTCGGGGAGCGCCGCGTAGTGCTCGGGCGGCATACGACGAACTCTGTGGAGTTGGTGGTGCTGCTGTGGTGCCGTACCGCTGGGGGTACAGGTGTGTCGTATGCGGGGCCTGACAGGACTGAGACTCTGCCGTAACCGGACGCCGGGTGGCAATTCTGTGTTGCGTGTGAAAGCTCACATCCCGTTTGGCCCTGGGGATTTCCGGAAAGCTCCACACGTCGAGGCGCCGCCCGGCTAGGCTCTTGGCCTTTGCCGGACGGCGCCAACTGCCGTGCAGGTGGGGTCAGATGTGACCGTCCTCCAGCATTTCGGTCACAAGCGCCGCAATCTGGGACCTCTCGGACCGGGTCAGCGTGACGTGGGCGAACAGCGGATGCCCCTTGAGCTTCTCAACGACGGCGACCACCCCGTCGTAGCGCCCCACACGCAGATTGTCCCTTTGTGCCACATCATGGGTCAGAACAACCCTTGAATTCGCGCCGATTCGGGACAGAACGGTGAGAAGCACATTCCGCTCGAGCGACTGCGCCTCGTCCACGATCACGAACGCGTCGTGCAGCGAGCGGCCCCGGATGTGGGTGAGCGGGAGGACCTCCAGCATGCCGCGCGCGGTGACCTCCTCGATGACCTCGCGGCTGGTGACCGCCGACAGCGTGTCGAAGACGGCCTGCGCCCACGGGCTCATCTTCTCCGCCTCGCTGCCCGGCAGATAGCCCAACTCCTGCCCGCCGACCGCGTACAGCGGCCGGAACACCATCACCTTCTGGTGCTGGCGGCGCTCCAGGACCGCCTCCAGGCCCGCGCACAGCGCCAGCGCCGACTTGCCGGTGCCGGCCCGGCCGCCCATCGAGACGATCCCGACGTCCGGGTCGAGCAGCAGGTCGAGCGCGATGCGCTGCTCGGCGCTGCGGCCCTTGATGCCGAACGCCTCACGGTCGCCGCGCACCAGGCGGACGTTGCCCTCGGCGCTGACCCGGCCGAGCGCCTTGCCGCGCTCGGAGTGGATCGTCAGCCCGGTGTGCACCGGCAGTTCCGCGGCCTCGGGGACGTAGAGCCGGCCTTCCTCGAAGAGGATGTCCACCTGCTCGCCGGAGAGCGTCAGTTCGGACATTCCGGTCCAGCCGGAGTTCTCCGTGATGGCGAGCTCCGCGCGGTACTCCTCGGCGAGCAGACCGACCGAGGACGCCTTGATCCGCAGGGGCAGGTCCTTCGACACGACGGTGACGTCGTACCCCTCGGCCTGCAGATTACGGGCCACCGCGAGGATGCGGGAGTCGTTGTCCCCCAGGCGGTAGCCGGTGGGCAGCACGCTGGGGTCCGAGTGGTTGAGCTCGACACGGACGGTCCCGCCCAGCTCCCCGATCGGGATGGGGGCGTCGAGGCGACCGTACTTCACCCGGTAGTCGTCCAGCAGGCGCAGGGCCTGGCGGGCGAAGTAGCCGAGCTCCGGATGGTGCCGCTTGGCCTCCAGTTCCGTGACCACCACGATGGGGAGCACGACCTCGTGCTCGTCGAAGCGTGTCAGGGCGTTCGGGTCGGCCAGCAGGACGCTGGTGTCGAGAACATAGGTGCGCCGGTCTGGCTTGTGGCGCTTTGCGCTGGTCACCACGGAAGGACGTACCCCCTCGGATGAGGTCGGGGAGCGACGAGATCGAGCTGGACCGGTCGACGGCCGCGATGCGTGTGCGCGGGCCGAGAACCGGCCCTCCGCGTCTGCTTCCGTGCAGTGAGGGCACGGTCGGGCTGGTGCAACGGGCCTCCCGGGCGGACGGCCCCGTGCCGCCCGCTGAGATCCGACACCCGTGGTTCGGGTGTCGACCTGACTGGCTTATGCCCTCGAACATGCACCGCCATGCAAAAGTGGCCACCGGCGTGCCGGTGAACTCCTCGTTACGTCCGCCCGAATCCGGGGTATGCCGAACGCCCCGTCGGCGCGGTGGCCGGCGGGGCGTCGTGCGGCGGTGATGCTCAGCCGCCGTAACGGCGGTGACGTGCGGCGTAGTCGCGCAGGGCGCGCAGGAAGTCGACCTTGCGGAAGGCGGGCCAGAAGACCTCGCAGAAGTAGTACTCGGAGTGCGCGGTCTGCCACAGCATGAATCCGGACAGCCGCTGCTCGCCGCTGGTGCGGATGACGAGGTCCGGGTCGGGCTGGTCGCCGGTGTAGAGATGACGGCCGATCATGTCGATGTCGACGGACTCGGCGAGGTCCTCCATCGTGGTGCCCTTGTCGTGGGCGTCGAGCAGCATGGAGCGCACGGCGTCGGCGATCTCCTGCCGCCCGCCGTACCCGATCGCGACATTGACCACTATGCCGTCGATGTGGGCGGTGGCCTCCTCGGCCTCCTTCAGGGTGCGCTGCATGCCGCCGGGCAGCAGGTCCATGGTGCCGACGTGGTGCACGCGCCAGCGGCCGTCGGCGGCGAGCGTGCGGACGACGTCCTCGATGATGCCGAGCAGCGGGACGAGCTCGTCCTGCGGCCGGTCGAAGTTGTCCGTGGACAGCAGCCACAGGGTGACGACCTCGACGTCGGTCTCGGTGCACCAGCCGAGGAACTCCTCGATCTTGTCCGCTCCGGCCCGGTGCCCGTGGACGGTGGTGGAGCCGGACGCCTTCGCCCAGCGGCGGTTGCCGTCCATGATGACGCCGATGTGCTTGGGCACCTGAGCGTGGTCCAGGTGGCCCTCCACCCGGCGTGCGTAGAGCCTGACGAGCAGGCTGCGCAGGTTGTCGCGCAGGTTCACGTGGCCCTCCGGGGGGTGGCGGGGGTTGGGGTGCGGGAGGTTGTTGAGCCTACCCCCCGCTGGGGGCTGGGTTCCGGCCCGGGTTTGGGGATCGGGGGTTTGGGGGGCTTGGGGATCCGTCGTCGGGTTCGGGTCCCTTGCGGCCGGTCGCTCCTCCATGTCGGGCACAGCCCGCGCCCCTGTGGAGGGCGACGCTCGTCGTGCGCCCAGCGGTTCCCGGAGCCCCCTGCGACGGTCCGCCGGTGGCGGCATGAAAAACGGGCCGGTCCGTGGGGGGGAGACGGACCGGCCCGAGGGGGGGTTTCCACCATAACCCTTCGTAAGGGATGGTGGGTGCATTGGCGGGACACAACTACTCTCCGGAATCGCCCGGCGACGCCCTGAGGGCCGCGGAATGCCGGGTTCAGGGGTGCCGCATGGCCGGTTCACAGCGGATTCCCAGGGAAAACCGATCAGATACGAAATGGTTCGAAGAGATCTGACCCGTTTACGCCATCTTGGTGACATCTCGGCGAGTTGCTCCAGGGTCCCCCCGACGGGCTACCCGGTCAGCGAACGATGACTTGACGGTTCCGCTACGACGGCCCGGAGGATCGCCGGGTTTCAGGGCACCGCGCAGCCCCCTCCACTGCGCGGTGCCACCCGCGCGGGTTTGCCGGCGCGAATTACCTTGGTCTGAACTTATGTGAAGGATGAGGCTGATGTGAACCGCACCGGATAACGATGTGGAAACCGTCGGTGAACTGCGGGTGAGTCAGCCGGGCTTGCGGACGTCGAAGAGGTGCCGGGTGCTGTGGGCCACGAACGGCCCCTCCTCGATGCGCTCGTGCAGCGCACGGAGTTGCGGCTGGTAGGCCTCGACCGTGAAGCCCAGGACCATCCACACCACCTTGCGCAGGAAGTGGACGACGGCGGCGATGTCGTGGAACTCCATCCGCAGCCGCTCCGCCCGCAGGCCCGCCACCTCGAGGCCCGCCGCCTCGGCGTCGGCCCGCTCACGCCCGGGGTCCCGGCCGGAGCGCACCTCCTCGGGCACCGGCCCGAGGAAGTACTCCACCAGCTCGAAGACGCTGGCCGGCCCGACATGCTGGGCGAAGTACGTGCCGCCCGGCCGCAGCACCCGGGCGATCTCGTCCCAGTAGGGCCGCACCGGATGGCGGCTGAGCACCAGGTCGAACGTCTCGTCGGCGAACGGCAGCGGCGCGTCGTCCGGGGCGGCGACGACCACCACGCCGCGCGGCCGCAGCAGCGCGGTGGCCTTGGCCACATTCGGCGGCCAGCCCTCCGTGGCGGCCGCCAGCACCGGCCGGGCGGGCTCGGCCCTGCCCAGCGCGAAGTCCAGCACCTCACCGCCGCCGGTCTGGACGTCCAGCACGGCCTCGGCCCGGGCCAGCCGCTCCCCCGCCGTCACGGCGAACCCCCACGAGGGCCGCTCCTCGACGGCCCGCCCCGCGAACCAGGAGAAGTCCCATCCCTCGGTGGGCACGGCGGCGCCCTCGGCCACGAGGTCCTCGAAGGAGCGGTTCGCTGACATGCCGTCCATGATCCCAGGGCGTTGCCGGTGCGGCCTGCTATTTTCCGCCCGTATGACGACATACTCCGCCGGAGAGAAGCAGACCCTGCACGCGAGCCTGGACCGGCACCGGGACGCCGTGCTGTGGAAGCTGGACGGCCTGGACGACGAGCAGCTGCGCCGGCCGATGACACCGTCCGGCACCAACCTGCTGGGCCTGGTGAAACATCTGGCCGCCGTCGAGTACGGCTGGTTCGTGGAGACGTTCGGCGGCGAGGCCGAGCCCCTGTGGTTCGATCCGCACGACGACATGCGGGTCACCCCCGAGGAGACCACCGAGCGGATCGTCGCCTTCTACGGCCGTGCCCGCGCCGCGGCCGACGCGGTCATCACCGCGCTGCCGCTGGACGCCCAGGGCAGCCCGGCCTGGCGGGACATCACCGTGACCCTGCGCTGGACCCTGGTCCACATGGTGGAGGAAACCGCACGGCACGCCGGCCACATGGACATCCTGCGGGAACTGATCGACGGGGCCACCGGGGACCACCCGCCGGTCACGGGCAGGAGCTGAGAAGGGCGGGGCGGCCCGGCGCGCGTCACCCACGCGGGCCGGCCGAAGGCGGGGCGGCGAGGGCGTAGGCCGCCTCGGAGGGCGGGGCGGTGAGCAGCCCGGTGTCCAGCAACCGCCGGGCCTCCCGCGCGCCCGCACCCTCCGCCACCCGCTCCGGTCCGTACCGCACCTCCCACGGCCGCATGAGCAGCGCGCCGAACCGGGCGAGCGGCCGCAACGGCCCCTCCAGGGGGCTCTCGCGCCGTGCCCAGCGGGCCGCGATCGCGCCGCCGGCCTCCGGAACCCGCTCGATGCCACGCCATCCGTCGTCGGCGGCGGCGTGGACGACGTGCGGCACATGGGCGTGGACCAGCGTGCCGGCCGGCTGACCGGGCGAGGCGGCCGTCTCCCGGCCCGCAGGGCCTCCCAGGTCGGCTCGAAGGGCAGCTGCCAGGGGCGGGGATCGGGGTCATGGGGTCCGCGCCGGCCCGCCGAGCACGAGGAGGATGTGCTCGTCCTCTCCGTGCCGGACGGTTCCGGCCCGCTCGAAGCCGTGTCTCTCCAGCAGACGGACGGAGGCGGTGTTGCCGCCGAACGGGTCGGCGTACAGCGGCCGTACGCGCTCCAGCTCCAGGAAGAGCCCGAGCGCGCGCGTGCCGACGCCCCGTGCCCAGTACGGACGCCCGAGCCAGTAGCCCACGAACCGCCGCTTGGCGTCCGCCGTCCAGGAGACGACGCTCCCGGCGACCTCGCCGCCCACGGTGACGGTCCGCACGAGGCAGTCGGGATCGCCGAGGACCCGCTCGCGCCAGTGTCTGAGGAAGGCGTCCCGCGGCCGGGGGGTGAACCTCGACCGCCGGACGGCTTCCGGGTCGTGCTCAAAGGCGAGGAGGACGTGCAGATCGTCGTCCGTGACAGCCCGCAGACTCACTTCACTGTGCTCTCCGTGCTCACCGGTCATGGGAGGCAGTGTGGCAGCGGCCTCTGACAACGCCTCGCCACCTGCGGTTACGGCACCAGCGGGCGTACCTCCTCGGCGGCGAACCGCACGAAGGCCTCCGGGTCGGGCTCGCCGGCGGTCGGCTGCAGCACGACGGTGTCGGCACCGGCCTCGGCGAGCCGCCGTACGGCAGCGGCCACGGTGTCCGCGTCCCCCGCCACGCCCACGTCCGTGGACGACTCCAGCCCTTCGTCGGCGAGTTCGGCCCGCAGCCGGGCGCCGGCGTCGGGGCCCGTGGCGGCGAGCAGATAGACGACCACGGGGTGCTGCTCCCCGCGCCCGGAATCCTTCTGCCCCTCCTCGATGAGTTGCCGGGCCTGCCGTACGCCGTCCGGGGAGGTGGCGGCGGTGAGGACCGTACCGTCGGCCCTGGCGCCGGAGAGGCGGAGGGTGCGTGGCCCGGTGGCGCCGGCGAACACGGGCACGGCCTGCTGCGGCGGCCAGTCGAGCGCGACGTCGTCGAGGGAGACGTACCGCCCCCGCACGGTGAGCCGCTCCCCGCCCAACAGGGCGCGCAGGGCGTCGAGATGCTCGCCGAGGAGAGTGAGGGGCGAGGCGGGGCGGGCGCCGACCTGGCCCATCCAGTCCTGTACCCCGTGCCCGACGACGACGGTGGCCCGCCCCGGGAACATCCGGTGCAGGGAGGCGGCCTCCATGGCGGTGAGCGCCACGTTCCTCAGGGGCACGGGCAGCAGCCCGACACCGACCCGCACCCGCTCGGTCCAGGCGAGCGCCGCGGCGGCGGTCGCCATCCCGCCCTCCCGGAAACAGTCCTCCCACAACCACAGTTCCTCGAGCCCTGCTTCGTCCGCCGCGCGGGCCACCGCCCGCAGCCGCTCGGGCGGAAGCTGGGGGCGGAAGACGACACCGAGTCCAGTCATGGACCTCTTCCTAGTGGGGAGGACGTGGGGTGACAACAGGTTTTGGCCGACGGAGAGTTGTCGGCACCGAGGCGCGCGGGAGGGCACATGGGAAGACGCTGGCGGGACGGTCCGGGCAGCCTGATCGTGCCGCGGGACGAGGGCGGCGAGGCCCCGACGGCCGCCCCGCTGGTCCTCCCCCTGGAGATCGCGGCCTCCTACCGGGCCCGGACGAGGGGTCTGCTGGGCCGGGACTCGATCGCCGGGGCGATGCTGCTGTCCCCGGCGAGCGGTGTGCACACCTTCGGCATGCGCATCCCGATCGACGTCGCCTACCTGGACCGCCGCCTGACCGTCCTCGCGGTCCGCACGATGCGGCCGGGCCGCCTGGGCCTGCCCCGGCTCCGGGCCCGGCACGTACTGGAGGCGGAGGCGGGGGCGATGGCGGGGTGGGGGCTGCGGGCGGGGGTTCCGCTGAGCATCGAGACGGCGTAACGGGTTCCGCGGCCTGTCCGGCCCGTACCGGGCGTTGTCAGTGGTGCGTCCTAGCATCGCGGCATGAGAGCTTCAGGGACGTTCAAGGTCGAGGAGTTCACTCCGGCGGACGTGCGGCTGCCGGAGCCGGTGGTCGAGACGGCGGTGCCGGTCGGGGTGGCCACGATGCGCAAGCGGTACGAGGGTGAGGTCGCCGGGGTGTCGCAGACCCTGTTCACCGCGGCGTACGACCAGTCCAGCGGCACCGGCACGTACGTCGCCATGGAGTCCTTCGAGGGGAGCCTCGGCGGGAGAAGCGGCAGCTTCAACTTCGCCCACTCGGCGACGACCCTCGGGGAGGGCAGAGAGGCCGAGTACCTGGTGATCGTGCCGGGCAGCGGGACCGCGGCGCTGGCCGGCATCCGGGGGTCCGGCGGGCTGCGCATCGACGCGGACGGCACCCATCGGATCTGGTTCGAGTACGAGGTGGGCGACGGCGGTTCCTAGAGCGGTGCCGTCGAGGGCGAAGGTCAGCGTCGTGCCACGTGCACGGCTGCCGCGACACCGAGGGCGACTCCGTCGGGCCCGCGTGGGCGACGATCCCGGCGCGCCCGCGCTCAGCCTCGAGTGGCATTCGGTTACTGGTCAGCCCTCCGAGCGGGGGAAGGACACCTCGACGCGGCGGTTCTTCCTCCTTCCCTCCTCGGTGGAGTTGTCGGCGATCGGGTACTGCTCGCCGTAGCCGCGGACCTCGAAGGTGATGTTCGGGTCGTTCAGGTCCTGGTCGAGGACGGCCTGTACGGCGTTGGCGCGTTGCCGGGACAGGACGTCGCCGTGGGCGGAGGAGCCGAGGTTGTCCGTGAAGCCGAAGACGCGGACCTGGGTCGCGTTCTGCTTCTTGATCTCGTCGGCGATGGTGGCGATGCGGCTCTTCGCCTCGTCGCCGAGTTTCGCGCTGTCCTTGCTGAAGAGCACTTCGGCTTGCAGCGCGAAGGTGACATCGGCGTTGGTGTCCTCGCGTCGCTCGTCCCCGCTCTGGTCCTCCACGACCGACTTGATGTCCAGCACCTTGGGCGCGGCGAGGGTGGCGCCCTCGGGGAGCTTGAGGCCGGGGGCGTGTGGGTCGATCTTCACCGGTGCGCCGGCGGACGGTTCGGTGACGGGGGGCTGACTCGGATCGGTGCCGTCCGCGTGGGCGAGGGTGAGGTTGCCGGCGGCCAGCAGGATGGCGGTGGTGAGGGTGAGGGCGAGACGGGGGGTGGTCATGGGGCTCACCCGGAGATCTTGATGGTGGCGGAGGAGAGGGTAGGCAGTTGGAGGGTCACCTCGGTGGTGTCCGTGGGCGGTGAAGGGAACTGCATGAAGACCGGCAGCGACTGCCCTGACTTGAGCGTGCTGAGGCCCGTTGTGGTGAGTGGGCGCCCCTCTGTGTCGCGCAGTACGTAGTAGCGCTTCTTGCCCTTGGAGTCGACAAGCGTGGCTCCACCGAGGGAGGGGCCGTTCTTGGTGATCTCGGTTTCATTGCCGCTGAGGGCGGATGGGATGAGCAGATCACCGGCCCCGTCATTCTTCAGGGTGCCGTTCACGGTGACAAAGCCACCAGAATCACGCTGCACGGAAGTGATCTGGAGAAGCAGGCCATCCGAGCCCTTGAGTTCGGCCAGCGGTTGGTCCGATTGGCCCTCCTGGGGGCTCGGACCGGAGTTGCCGCCCTGGGAAGCGGACGCGGAAGTGTACGGCTTCTTGTCATTGCCGGCGCTCCCGCCGCAGCCGGCCACACCGACAGCCAGACCAGCCGCAACGGTCAATGCGACCATCCCCCTGCGGGCCTTCGCAGTGAACCGCATGCTCATCGCTCCGCTTCCTTCGTCATTGATCGTTCGCTCGTCAGTCGGCCAGGTGGACGTCGAAGAGGTCCTCGGGCTTGGGCAGCCCCGTGGTGTCATCCGGCTTCAGATGCCAGACCTTGTCCTTGCAGGTGAGTTGGAGCAGCTCATTGTTCCCACCGCCCTCACCAGGCAGCGGGGGCTTGCAGAGCGCTTCGATCACGGCAGTTGTGTGGGCAGTCGAATACGTGTTCTCGGTGCCAGGTACAACCGAGTTGCCCACGGGCTTCTTCGCCCTGGCGTCGACCACATACCTCAGCGGCCCATCAGGCGTGCAAGTCGCCGTCGCGTCGTTCTGCGCGGCAAGCTGGACGGCTCGCCCGCAGAAGTCGCCGCCCCCGACGCCGGCAAAGATGGCCTGCCACTTGGCCGGGTCGCGTAGGTTGTCCACCCACTTGCCCGCGAGCTGGTCACGGGTCTTTTGAGCGGCCGCCAGAGCCGCCGCGTCCGCCGCCGTCTGAGTGCCGCTCCGGTTCACCGCAGCCTGGCCGACCGCCAGATAGGCCAACGCAAGAAAGAGCAGGCCTGCCACCACCGTGATGTAGATGGGGAAGGCCTGCCCTGCGTCGCGGTATGGAGGAATCAGCCGCCGGTGACCTGGCTGATCTTGGTCCTGATCGCGTCGAAGATCGTCTGACCGATGCTCGTACCGGTGATCGCCAACACGATCGCCACCACCACTGCGATGATGCCGAGGTACTCCACCGCGGTCTGCCCCCTGTCGCTGCGAGCAACACGAGCCTGCAGATACGCGACGGTGGTGTTGAACCAGTTGTTCATGGTGGTCCCCTCCGGACTCGCCTCCGATCCGGGCAACGTACGACCCGACGCTCCGGTCGCCGAAGGGCCCCTGGGCCCAACTCCAGGCCCATTCCACGCGCTTCCCCCACACCCCCACCTCAAGCCACCCCCAACCACTTCGCCGCCGCCTGCGACCGGGTGGTGGTCTGGAGCTTGGCGAAGATGCGGTTGATGTGGTTCTTGACCGTCTTCTCGGAGATGAAGCAGGCGGCGGCGATCTGCTGGTTGGTCATGCCGGACGCGATGAGGTCCATGATCTCCGCCTCCCTCGTGCTCAGCCGGAAACTCGAACGGAATGACTGTGGCATGGAGGATTGCAATTGCGAAAGGACTTGAGGTTCACTTTTCCCTAAAAATTGCGGCACTTGAGGCTCCACATGTGCATCTGCATCCACCCGCAGGGCTGTCAGCAACGCCTTCGCCGCCCCCGGAGTCACATGCGGCCGCCCCTCCCGGACATCCCGTACCGCGCGCACCAGCTGCTCCGTCGTGAACTCGCCGTGGACCAGGTATCCCCCCGCCCCCAGCCGCAACGCCTCCCGCACGGTCTCCGTCTCGTGGCTGTAGGTGAGCATCATGACCGGCGCGAGCCGCACCAGGTGCGGCAATGCCGAGATTCCGTCGACCCCGGGCATGCGGACGTCGAGGAGGATGACGTCCGGGCGGTGTCGTACGGCCGCCTCGTAGGCCTCCCGGCCGTCCGCCGCCTCCGCGACCACCGTGGTGTCCTCGCGCCCCGACAGCAGGGCCGTCAGGCCCGCCCGGACCACGGGGTTGTCGTCGGCCACCAGCAGACGCAAGGGAGGTGGTGGCGAGGGGGCGGCCTCGGGCCAGGGGTCACTGTGCTGCATCGTGCCTCCTCTCGGGGGCCACGGGTGACTGGGGCGGCAGAGACGACACGAGGAATTCCACGCGTACCTCCGTGCCTCGTTCGTGGCCGCCCCGACCGATGCGGATCCGGGCGCCCATCTGCGCGGCCCGCTCCACCATGCCGAGCAGGCCGAAGTGGCCCGCGTCGCGGAGCCGTTCGAGCGTGGTACCGGGCGGGAGGCCCCGGCCGTCGTCGTGGATCGTGAGGCGCAGCAAGTCCCCGTGCAGCGCCGCCCTCATCTCCACGTGGGTCGCGCGCGCGTGGCGGTGGGCGTTCTCCAGCGCTTCCGTGGCGATGGACAGGAGGTGGCGGGCCAGAGGGGCGGGCACCGGGGGGAGACGGTGCGGGTCCAGGTCCGGGAAGGTGACCCGTAGGCCCGTGCGGTCCGTGAAGTCGCCTGCTGCATCGGCCAGTTCCTGCCATACCGTCGTCGCGCCCCCGCCGGGCGGATCCGGCTGCTGTCGCCGCAGATCCGTCAGCAGCTCCCTCGACTCCGCCGCCGCCCTGCGCGCCGAGCGGGACACCAGTTCCGCCTGTTGCCGGATGCGGTCGGGGTCGGGTGTGCCGGAAGAGGCCGTGGCCGCCAGGCCGTCCGCCGCCAGCGCGACGCCGTACAGGGTCTTGGCCACGGAGTCGTGCATCTCGCGGGCCAGCCGGGCGCGTTCCGCGCTCACCGCCTCCGCCGCCGCGAGGCGTGCCTGGACCGCCGTCAGGGCGTGGGTCGCGGCGCCGAAGCGGAGCATCAGGTTGCGCAGGGTCGAACCCATGGCACCGGCGATGACGCACAGGCCGGGGAGGAGCAGCGCTTCCGCCACCGGGGCGTGGCGGTCGGCCTTCAGCGTGGCGTGGACCAGCAGCAGGATCAGGGACTGGAGGGAGGCGAAGAACGCCGCGCCGCGCCAGCTGTAGACCAGGCCCGCCAGCAGCGGGGTGCAGACGCTGACGTAGGCGAGCGTGGTGTCCGGGCCGGCCGAGATCAGCAGGAACGAGCCGAAGAGGGTGTCGGCGGCCAGGAGGCTGGGGTGGCGCAGGAGGAGCGGGCCGAAGCGCTCCCAGTCGCGGAAGAGGACGTAGGACACCATGAAGGTGACGACCACGGCCGCGCCGACCAGGCGGGCACCGAGACCGGGGGCCGCGTGGAGCAGCGCGGCGGGGGCGGCCAGGGCGATCATGGCCAGGCGGAAGCCGAAGACCTGTCGGCACATCGCCTGCAGCGCGCTGATCTGGATCTTCTCGGAGGGTTGGGGCGCGGGTGCGGTACCGGTCGTCGTCTTCCGGCGCATGACAAGACGGCCCGTGGTGCCCCTCGACCGCTCCCGGAGCCGGCCGAGGACTTCCCTCACCCTGCCGCCGAGGAGCGTCCCTCCCCCGCGCCCCGTCAGCCCCGTCACCGTCACGCCCGCTCACTTCCCCGTGAGTGAGCCGAAGTCCACGCCGGAGCCGAGGATCAGGCCGGCGCCCAGCAGCAGCATCGTGGCCGGGACCATGAACGTGGTGATCATCAGCGTGGCCTTCGGCACCGCGCGGGCGGCCTTGCGGCGGGCGTTCTGGGCGTCGGTGCGGCGCATGTCCTTCGCCAGGGAGACCAGCGTGTCGACGATGGGCGCGCCCAGTTCCTCCCCCTGCTGCAGTGCCGTCACGAACATCGCCACCTGTTCGGAGTCGTTGCGCCGACGAAGCTCCGCGAAGGCCTGGCGGCGGCTTATGCCCAGGTCCATCTGGCGCAGGGTGATGCGCAGTTCGTCCGCCCAGGGGCCCTCGTAGCGGGAGGCGACGCGGTCGAGGGCCTGGCGGAAGCCCAGCCCCGCGCTGACCACGACCGCCAGCACGTCCAGGAAGTCGGGCAGCGTGCGCTCGATGACGTCCTTGCGGACCCGGATCGCCGACCAGATGCCGACCTCCGTCCAGAACGCGCCGAACAGCAGAAGCAACAGAGCTACGAACCACTGCCCCCGGAACAAGAACACCAGGCATCCCACGCCGCCGAGCGCGCCGTACACCGCCCGCCGGGCCGCGTAGCGGTCGATGGTCAGGCCGCCGGGGTTGCCGGCGAGGTCGATCTTGCGGCGGTACTTGGCCACCAGGCGCGGGCCCATGAGGCGCAGCACGGCCGGGGCGTAGCGCATGCCCATCCGGTCGATGACCGAGCCGACCGCGCCGGTGCGGGTGGCGCCGACCTCCAGGGCCACCGCCAGGTCACCGGGGAGTTTCGCGTCCGCCCGGTACATCCGGATGCCCGCGAAGGCACCCCAGACGCCGAGGCCCATCAGCAGGGCGAGCAGGAATCCGATCACCGGACCGCCCCCCTCACACGTCGATCCGGCTCAGGCGCCGGATGAGGACGAATCCGACCGCGTACATCGCGAAGGCGATCAGTACACAGGCCTGGCCGACGGGTGAGCCGGTCATGCGGGCCAGCGCGCCGTCCTTGACGCCGTTCATCAGGAAGAGCGCGCCGACGCCCAGGACGGGGACGGCGTACGACGTCATCGTCACCTGACTCAGCTGGGTGCGGATCTCACGCCGGGTCTCCTTGCGTTCCTCCAGGGTCTCGGTCAGGTTCCGCAGGGCCGAGACCACCTGGCCGCCCGCGCGGTTCGACAGGACCAGGGTGGTGACCAGGACGACCAGTTCGCGGGAGGGGAGGCGGTCGGCCAGCTCGCCGAGCGCGTCGTCGAGGGAGTGGCCGATGGCCAACTGGTCCGAGACCTTGGCCAGTTCCTCGCCCGCCGGGGCCTCCAGCTCCTCGGCCGCCATGCCGATCGCGGTGCGCAGGGCGAGGCCCGCCTGGGTGGCGTTGGCCAGGATGCGGGCGAGTTCGGGGAGTTGGTTGATGAAGCGCTCGATGCGTTTCTGGCGCTGCCAGTTGAGGAACTGGACCGCCGCCCCGATGCCGAGCAGGCCAGCGAGCGGGCCGAAGAAGGGGGCCAGGGTGGCCTGGCCGATCAGCCAGAGCGCGGCGACGGTGGCGAGCATGTAGACGAAGAACTCGCCCGGGGTGACGTCCAGGCCGGTCGCCGCCAGGCGCAGCTCCAGCCGGCGGCCCAGGCGGGTGCGGCGCAGTCGCCGGTCCAGGTCGCGGAAGCGGCGCGTGCGGCCGGTCGCCGGGGCCGGGCCGGTGTGGGTGAGGCGGTCCACGAGCGCGTCGCGCTGGGCCCGGCCCGAGGCGTAGGCGTGCACGCCGGCCACCGCCAGGACGCAGGTCAGCAGCGTCACACCGGTGGTGAGCTGGACGAGGGTGTGGAGTTCCATGGGGCCTACCTGGCTTCTCGGGTGGCGAGCTGGTCCACGGAGTGGGCGACTCCGAAGGCCTGCGGGACGGGCTGGCTCGCCATGTAGAGGCGGTCGGCGGTGCGGCGGGGCAGCGGGAAGTACTGGAAGCTGCCGTACACGCGCCCGTCGGGGGTCATGGGCCGGGCGTCGAACCGGGCCACGGTCGCGAGCCGGTACGGCTCGCCGCCGTGGCTGTCGAGGAGGGCGATCTCGGTGATCCGGCGGGCGCCGTCGGCGAACCGGGTGAGCTGGACGATGACGTCGACCGCGCTGTTGATCTGGTCGTGCAGGGCCACGAAGGGCACCTCGACGTCGGACATGGAGGCGAGGGTCTGCAGCCGGGTCAGGGCGTCCTCGGCACTGTTCGCGTGCACCGTCGCCAGCGATCCGTCGTGGCCCGTCGACATCGCCTGGAGCATGTCCAGGGACTCGCCGCCGCGGACCTCACCGACCACGATCCGGTCCGGGCGCATGCGCAGGGAGTTGCGGACCAGGTCGCGGATGGTGACCTGGCCCTTGCCCTCGACGTTCGGCGGCCGCGCCTCCAGCCGGACCACATGCGTCTGCTGGAGCTGGAGCTCGGCGGAGTCCTCGATGGTGATGATGCGCTCGTGGGACGGGATCAGGCCCGACAGCGCGTTCAGCAGGGTCGTCTTTCCCGTGCCCGTGGCGCCGGAGACGATGATGTTGAACTTCGCCTGCACCAGCCCGGCCAGCAGATACACCATGTGCTCGTCCAGCGAGCCGAAGGAGATCAGTTCCTGGAGGGTGAAGGAGCGCGGGAAGCGGCGGATGGTGAGGATCGGCCCGGTGAGGGACAGGGGCGGGATGATGACGTTGACGCGCTCGCCGGAGGGCAGGCGGGCGTCCACCATCGGGTTCGACTCGTCGACACGGCGGTTGACGGTGGACACGATCCGTTCGATGGTCTGCATCAGCTGGTCCGCCGAGACGAACCGCAGGGGCAACTGCTCGACGCGGCCGCCGCGTTCGACGAAGATCGCGTCGGGGCCGTTCACCATGATCTCGGTGATCGAGGCGTCTTCGAGGAGGGGCTCCAGGATTCCGAGGCCCAGTGCCTCGTCCACCACCCGGCGGATCAGCTGCGCGCGCTCCACCGTGGACAGCACCGGGCCCTCACGGCTGATGATGTGCCCGAGCACCCGCTCCAGGCGCGCCCGGCGCTCGGCCGCCGCGAGCGAACTCATCTCCGCGAGGTCGATCTCCTCCAGCAGCTTGGCCCGGTAGGAGGCGACCAGATGCCCGTCCTCGCCCCGGCTGCCGTGCTCCTCCGGAGTGCTGATGCGTGCCCGCAGGCTCATGTCGGCATCTCCTCGCCTAGTGGTCGAGCGGCATGGTGGCGGACTTGGTGGCGTCGCCGAAGTCCCAGACGATGTGCGGGATCCTCACCCTGGCGGTGACGGTGACCGTGCCGTCCCCACCCCCGGTCCGGCCGCACGTCACGGTGAGGGGGCCGCTGACGGCTCGGGAGCACGCCTGCTGGGCGTCCTGCTCCAGAGAAGCCGCCCGCGCCCCCGCCCGGGCCGCCGTACTGGCCTGCTCGGCGGCATAGGCGACGGCTCCGATCTGGATGCCGGCCATGGCCACGATCAGGAGGACCGGGATGAACCCCAGGTACTCGATGGCCACCTGCCCCCGGTCTCTTCCACACCGGTACGACATCTCAGTGCTTCACCTCCTCGACGGCACCGGCGTGGCCGGTCACCGTGGCAGGGAAGTCGATCAGGCCGGGGAAGAGGACGGGGACGTGCAGCTCGACGTCGGCCGTCACATAGCCACTCGGGCTGCAGGTCACTTTGGCACTCCCCCTCCACGCCGCCGACAGGTCCTTCAGCCCCGCCGCCGAGCAGGCCGCCTGCCGTGCACCACCCGGCGCCGCCGCCGTCCCCGCCCGCACCGCCTCGTCCGCAGCATTCCCGGCCAGCGTGAAGGTGTACCCCACGAGCACGGCCTGCCACACCAGCACCAACGTCAGAACGATCAGCGGAGTCATGCCCAGGAACTCGATGCTCACCTGCCCCCGGTCCCCACCCGGCCTCCTCATGGCCCGCTCACTCCTTCCGCCGCCGGAACCCGCCCGGACCACGCCCGCTCCCCCGATGCCCCGCAGCCGTCTCGGCCGCACGCACCAGCCCCAGCTCCCCCGCGAGCCCCCACAGCGCCTGCTTCACCGTGCTCCTGCTGTCGAGCTCATGGGCCCGGCCGGCGTCCACAACGGCCTGAAGTTCCTTGAAGTTGGCGGGAATGGCCGTGCGCGCCACCGCGGTCCCGGTGATGCGCTGCACGAGCGCGGGCTGGATCTCCGTGCTGCGCGAGTGCCGGTTGACGACCACCGTCGTCTCCTCGGCCTTGCGGATCTGCAGCCGGTCCCACATCCGTACGGTCCGTTTGGCGGCGCGGACGGCGATGACGTCCGGCGTGGTGACCAGCAGCGCGAGGTCGGCCATCTCCACCACCGCGGCGCCCGCACCGCTCAGCTGGGCGCCGCAGTCGACGACGACCACCTCGTAGCGGGAGCGCAGGGCGCTGACGATCTGGCGGGCGGCGCGGTCGGTGACCTCCTCGCCGCGTTCGCCCTCGGCGGGGGCGAGGAGCAGGACGAGGCCGGTGTCGTGGCGGAAGACGGCGTCGGCGAGGACGCGGGGCGAGATGTCCGTGATGGCGGCGAGGTCGACCACGGACCGCCGGAACTGGATGTCCAGGTAGGAGGCGATGTCCCCGGTCTGGAGGTCGAGGTCGACCAGGGCCGTGGCCCGGCCGGAGGCCTGTGCGGCGAGGGCCAGCTGGATCGCCGTCAGCGTCGCGCCGGTGCCGCCCTTGGCGCCGCTGACCGTGACGACCGTACCGCCGACCCCGCCGAACATGTCGGAGGCGCCGTGGCCGAGATGACGCCGTACCCCCGTCGACCACTGGGCGACCGCCTGGACCCGGCTGGCGAGCTCCTCGTACGACAGCGGGAGCGCGACCAGGCCGCGGGCGCCGGAGTCCATGGCGGCGGAGAACAGACCGGGGCCGGCATCGGTGGTGACGAGGATGACGCCGACGGCGGGGAAGCGGAGCGCGACCTCGCGGATCAGTTCCAGGGCCGGGACCGGGCCGATCCGCTCGTGGACGACGACGACTTCCGGGAGTTCGTCCACGGACTCGGCGGCGAGCCGGGCGAGGGTGTCGACCAGCTGGGTGGAGTCGACGACCGGTGGCTGTGGTTCGGCGTCGGGGAGCTGGCTGAGCAGGGTGATGAGGGAGCGTACGGCGTCCGGGTCGGCTCCCGCCGGGAGGATCCTGGTAGGCATGCGGGCCGCCTCTCACTTGTCCGTCGCGAGTTCGTAGGTGCGGTCCCTGTCCGGGACGCTGGTCTCGCCGCCGGGCGCCACCAGGGCGAGCCGGACGCGCTGGGCGAAGGACTCGGCGTAGGTGATGCGCTGGGCGTCGAGGGTGGACAGCGCGAAGGTGATGGGGACGGCCTCACTGGGCTGCTGCTGGTTCTTGCTCTGGTCCGGGTCGAGGGCGGTGATCTGGCCGACGTCGAGGACCCGGGCGTCGGTGACGATGATCTTCGACTGGTCCGGGTCGCCTTCCTTCTTTCCGGCGAAGGTGGCGTACACGTTGACGTGCGATCCCGGGGTGATCTTCCCCGCCACACCGGTCGCCGCGTCGATCATGATCGCGACCTCCTGCTGTCCGGGCTGGAGGGCGGGCTGGTCGACGACCATGTCGGTCTGGAGCAGGGAGCCCTTGCGCAGGGTGGTGACCGCGATCTTGCCCTGGATCTGCCGCAGGTCCGTGACCGCGTTGCCGGACAGCCACCGCCGGGGCATCTCGATCTTCTCGAACTGGCCCGCGTCCAGGGTGGTGTACGGCTTCACGTCGGACCGCACCCGATAGGCGGTGACCTCCGGCCCGACCTTGGAATCGACGTCGTGGACGACGGAGAGCACGCCGGCGAACGCGCCGAGAGCGCACAGGACCGACAGGATCAGGAGTATCACGCCGCGGCGCTGACGGGAGTTCATGAACCGTGCAACCTCATTGGGGGAATCGGTCGAGCGGGCTGGGGACGTGCGGGGCGGGTCAGGCGGGCGTGCGCTGTTCCAGGGCGCGGGGGGCTTCGGGTTCGTAGGCGGGCGGGGTGGCGGAGCAGAAGACACAGCGGTCGCCGATGACGTCCAGGCCGCACCAGTGACAGGCGGTCTGCCGTACCGACGTGACCAGTTGGTACAGGACGGACAGATCGGCGAGGTAGCTGCAGAACTCGGTCATGCGGGCCGTCCCCCACCACACGGGGGACTCGGCGGGCAGCGGGACCTCGCGCAGCCCGTGCACACTCCACTGCCCGGCGAGCCCGGCGACCCAGTCACCCTGCAGTTGTCCCCTGGCGACGAGCATCCAGGTGTTGAACTCGGGCCCCTTGAGGGTGACACCGGGCGCCACGCGCTCCAGCTGCGGCTCGGGATGCGCGAGTACGGCGAACTGGCTGCCGGGGACCCAGGACTTGGCGTGCGCCTTCAGCCCGACCGGCACCCGGTCCAGCCTGGCGACCGAGCCGAGCACGGCCCCGGCGTGGATGTAGTGGGTGAGCAGCCGCCCGGCGGAGGCGAGCACGCCCGGACTGAGATCGCAGGAGGCCAGTTGCCGCAGCTGCCGGGCGAGCACGGCGATGCCGAGGGGCGGAAGCGCGGGCCGGAACAGGGCGATGCGGTCGCTCTCCAGCAGCGAGCGCAGGGTGTGCAGCCGCCGTACGACACGCTCCGGCGTGGCGGTCGAGCAGACGACGACCAGGTATCCGTACTGCTCGGTCAGGGTGTGCAGTTCGGTGAGCGCGTGCTCCAGGGGCCGCTGGTCGAGGCCGCCGAGCACGACGGCCGGCATGGTCCGTTCGTCCTGTGCCGGCAGTGCCATGTCGGCACTGGTCACGGCAATGGCAGTTGGCACGCGCAGCTCCCCGCTCTTCACACCCGCCGGCCCACGGAGGTAACTCCCGTGCGCCGGGACGACTTCACTGCGTGACTACGTGAGCACTGTATCCACGGCCGTATGACCGGAGAACAGCGTTTGTGAAGCTCGCGTGGAACTCTCCAGGTACAACTCCGGCCAAATACGGACAGCTTGAGCCATGACCCGGAATCGGTTTTGGTCTGGACCTCTTGACACCCCGGATTGGTCTGGACCAACTTGTATGCCCAACGGTGGCCACCGCATCTCCCCCTCCCTCAACGGCTCCCTCTCCGACGCCACTTCCCCACCGGAGGCCCCAGTGGACCATGCACCAGGCATACCCAGACCCCGCGGACGGCGAATCACCCTGTGGTCCGCCGCCACGGCGCTGGCCCTCTCCGTGGCAGGCCTCACCGCGGCCGCCGGCCCCGCCTCCGCGGCGGACGTGAACAACGTGAGGAACGCGGGCTTCGAGTCGGGCCTGTCCGGCTGGACGTGCACGGCCGGCAGCGGCACGACGGTCTCCTCCCCGGTGCACTCCGGCTCCTCCGCCCTGAAGGCGACCCCGGCCGGGCAGGACGACGCCCAGTGCACGCAGACGGTCGCGGTCCAGCCCGACTCGACGTACACGCTGAGCGCGTGGGTGCAGGGCGGCTACTCCTACCTGGGCGTGACGGGCACGGGCACGACGGACGTGTCCACGTGGACGCCGGACACCTCCGCCTGGAAGCAGCTGTCGACGACGTTCACGACAGGCGCGTCGACGACGTCGGTCACGATCTACACGCACGGCTGGTACGGCCAGGCCGCCTACTACGCCGACGACGTCTCGGTGTACGGCCCCGACGGAGGCGGAGGCGGAACCCCGACGCCCACGGTCCCCTCGGCCCCCACCGGCCTGACGGTCTCGGGCACGGCCTCCTCCTCGGTCTCCCTGTCCTGGTCCCCGGTGTCGGGCGCGACGGGCTACAACGTCTACCGCGACGGCACGAAGGTGACGGCGGTGACGGGAACGTCGGCCACGGTGACGGGCCTGACGCCGTCGACCTCGTACTCCTTCCAGGTGACGGCGACGAACGCGGCGGGCGAGTCGGCGAAGTCCGCTTCGGTGACGGCCACGACGACCTCCGGAGGCAGCAGTGGCGGTGGCGGTGGCTCCCTGCCCAAGCACGCGGTGACCGGCTACTGGCAGAACTTCAACAACGGCGCGACGGTCCAGAAACTCGCGGAGGTGCCGTCGTCGTACGACATCATCGCGGTGGCCTTCGCGGACGCCACGTCGACGCCGGGTGCCGTGACCTTCAACCTGGACTCGTCCGGTCTGGGCGGCTACACGGTGGACCAGTTCAAGGCGGACATCAGGGCCAAGCAGGCGGCCGGCAAGAAGGTCGTCATCTCGATCGGCGGCCAGAACGGCACGGTCTCGGTGAGCGACTCGACGTCGGCGGCGAACTTCGCGAACTCCGTCTACTCCCTCATGCAGACGTACGGCTTCGACGGCGTCGACATCGACCTGGAGAACGGCCTCGACGCGACGTACATGTCCCAGGCGCTGCGCGCCCTGTCCGCGAAGGCCGGCTCGTCCCTGATCCTCACGATGGCCCCGCAGACGATCGACATGCAGTCGACGTCGAACGCGTACTTCCAGACGGCCCTGAACGTGAAGGACATCCTCACGGTCGTCAACATGCAGTACTACAACAGCGGTTCCATGCTGGGCTGCGACGGCAAGGTGTACAGCCAGGGGTCCGTGGACTTCCTGACGGCCCTGGCCTGCATCCAGCTCCAGGGCGGCCTCGCCCCGTCCCAGGTCGGCCTGGGCCTCCCCGCGTCGACGAGCGCGGCGGGCAGCGGCTACGTCTCGCCGTCCGTGGTCGACAACGCCCTGGACTGCCTGACCGCCGGCACCAACTGCGGCTCCTTCAAGCCGTCCAGGACCTATCCCGACCTGCGGGGCGCGATGACCTGGTCGACGAACTGGGACGCCTCGGCGGGGAACGCGTGGTCGAGTGCGGTGGGGGCGCATATGCACGCACTGCCGTGACCCGAGATCCCTCTGGTGAGGTGACGACGCCCGGGCCCTGGGAAGGACCCGGGCGTTGCTGCATGTCGACGCAGGTGGACGGTCAGTTGGCGGTGAGGGTCTCGGTGACGCGCGTCAGAGTGGCCGGGGCGGTGCTGGACAGGTTGGTGACCAGGTTGGCCGTGACCGTTCCGCCCGCGGAAACGGCCCACAGGTCGGGTACGCCGTCGCGGTTGGCGTCGGCGGCCTGCAGGGTCAGTGCGGCTCCGGTGTTCCACCCGGTGGCGACCGGATATGCGGTGTACGTGAGATGGCCGGTGTTCGGGTCGGCGGCCAGGTTCTTCCACAGGTCGAGTTCGCCGGTGGACTTCTTCCACAGGAACATCGCGGTGCTGCTCCCACCATCCGCGGCAGGCAGCTGCATGGTGGCGAGAGCCCAGTTGTTCCAGTCCGCGGTGCCGTCGGGCGTGCTGGCGTTGAGCGCGACGGGGAACTGGTAGTTGCCGGCGCCGGCGCTGCTCGGGTAGAGGTTGAGGGCGTAACCGTTGACGCTGTCGCCGGAGACGCCTATGAGGTCGGGGAACCCGGTGTTGCCGCCGGAGGTGTTTCCGGCGTTGGAGAGCTGGACGGGATTGTCACCGTTGATGTCCTGGAACGCACCGGCCGGGACGCTGACGGCGTTCCCGCCGACCGGGTTGAGCGGCGAGCCGTCTCCGTTGCCCTTGATGATCACGCCGCCGCCCGCGTCGTTGCCACCGGGGTAGTAGACCAGCACGTCCTGTTCGGTGCCGCCGGTGAAGCGCCCGGTGACGACCGCTGAGCCGTCGAAGTCCGCAGGCGAGCCGTTGGTGTTCAAGCCGTTGCCGTTGACGCCGATGTCGGCCGGTGAGGTACTGGCGTGCCCATCACCAGTACCGGGGGCCAGCCACAGCCCCGGGGGAAGTCCGTTCTGGGCGCCGACGGTGAGCAGGTCGGGGATGCCGTCGCCGGTCAGGTCGCCGTCGGTTTGATCGGTCGAGGGCGCGGCCGAGTTGAAGGAAATGGTCGCCGTCCCGCCGAAGTTGCCTCCTGCGGACATGCCGGTGACCGAGAGCGTGTTGGTGCGGCTGGTCGGGGTGACCGTGATGGTGGCATTGCCGGTGGTGTCAGCGGTCACGGTGGCCGGGGCGCCTCCGTTGAACTGATACTGGTAACGGCTCGGTACGGTCCCGCCACCGGGCGCGGTGACGGCGATGCTCAACGGCTGCCCGACGGTGGACGCCCCGGGCTGGGCGATCACGGGCGTACCCGGGCGCGTCGGGTCGAAGGAGAAGTGGCAGATGGTCGACCAGGCGCCGGTGCGGTGGAAGTCGGTGGCCCGGACCTTCCAGTCGAACTCGGTGACGGAACCGCCTGCCGCCGACTCCAGAGTGGCCTTCGGGATGACGTAGACGGCCGTGCTGCCGGATTGAGCGGTCAGCTTCGCCGGGTCCGTCTCGGCGATCGCGTCACCGGATTCGCTTCCGTGCGGCGACAGGCGGAAGTCGACGCCCAGAGTGCCGCCGTCGGGGTCCGAGACCTTCGCGTACAGGGTGACGTCACCGTCGCCCACGAGGGTGTCGCCCTGGCAGGAGGTGGCCGGGGAGGTGCTCAGGTCGGTCGGAGCAGCCGGGGGTGTGTCCTGCGTCGCGGCCAGCGCCGCGGTCGGCTGGACGATCCCCGCAGCCGTTATCAGCAGGCCGAGCGCTGCCGTCGCGGTGACGGCACGTCCCGGACGGGGTCTGTGCGAGGAGGACGAGTCCACGAAGTCGTCGCCTTTCCGAGGGGGCCGGACGGCCCCGAGTGGAGTCAAGTTACGGCATGGACCACGGCGGTTCGCAGGGGCCCCGGCGGACTGTCCGCCCTGGTCACGAGGGGACCATCGTCACGCGGCCCCCAGCTCGCACCACACGCACTTGCCGCGGTCCCCGAACCTGGCCGCCGGCTGCCACCCCCAGTACTCCGCGCAGGCCTCCACCAGCCCCAGCCCCCCGCCCGTCCTCCAGCTCCCCCACCTGTTCCAGTGGACGCGGCGGATCCGGCGGCGCCGGGTCGCTGTCCCACGCCCCGATCCACACGGTGCCCTCCGGGGTTCGGCGGACCCTGAGCGCGGCCGGTCCCTTGGTGTGGCGTACGGCGTTGGACACCAACTCCGTCGCCAGCAGCTCCGCCGTGTCCACCAGGCCGATCAGACCGTGCAGTGTCAGGATCAGACGCAGGGTGCGGCGGCACACGGTCACGGCTCTGAGGTCGTTCGGGATGTAGAGCGTGTAGTCCCAGGTCTCGATGGGCTCGTTTTCGGGCATGCGTCATCGACTCCAGTCGCTGAGGGGAGTTCGCACGCGGTGGCATTGCCGCGGCCGCCGTGGCAGGACGGAGCGGTGTGCTTCCGCTGGGTGTGCGCTGCGTCACCGACGGTAGGGGTCAAATTTGGTCCCGCGCAAGTCGCTGCCCTAATCTAACCCTCGAACGAGTCGTTCCTTTGGGGCAGTTGAGGCAGAGGAGGATGGCATGCCACGCAGGCGGCAGGCCACTGCGCGCCAGGAGCGCTTGGGTACTGAGCTGCGGAAACTGCGCGAAGCGGCGGGACTCAAGGGACGTGAGGCTGCCGCGCTATTGGGAACAGACTCCGCACAGATCAGCCAGGTAGAGGCGGGCCTCGCGGGGGTCAGCGAGGCCCGCCTTCGCAGAATTGCCGCGCACTACGCCTGCACAGACCAGGAGTTGGTCGATGCCCTTGCGGCGATGACGTCCGATCGAATGCGCGGCTGGTGGGAGGAGTACCAAGGCCGTCTACCCACGTCGTTCCTGGACTTGTCGGAGCTGGAGTACTACGCCGCCCGCCGATGGGACGTGGAATTCCTACATGTGCCCGGCTTGCTTCAGACACAAGACTATGCGCGAGCACTCTTCGCCTCACGCGTTCCCGAACTCCCCGAAGAGGAGCTGGAGCTGCGGGTGCAGCATCGCATGCAGAGGCGCGTCATCTTGGAGAAGGCGCCACCCGTCCCATACGTTGCCGTAGTCCACGAGGCAGCGCTCCGCATGATGGTGAGCAGCCGTGCCTCCTCGCGGACTCAGCTTGCTCGCATCTTGGAGCTTTCAGAAGCAGACCACATCACCGTGCGCGTACTCCCCTTCGACCTGGAACATTTCGCCGACCTGGGCGCCGCCATGGTCTACGCGGCCGGAGCCGTGCCGAAACTGGACACAGTCGTACGCGACGGCCCTCACGGCACGGTCTTCATCGACTCCGAAGCACAGCTGAGCGTCTTCCGAACACATTTCCATAGAGTGGAGGCAGTGTCACTCGACCCCGCCCGGTCGCGTGACTTCATCCACAGACTGGCGAAGGAACTGTGAGGCGCACATGGCCAACCTCGACCATTGGCGGAAGTCGTCCTACTCCGGTGGCGGCGACGGCAACGCCTGCGTGGAAGTCGCCGACCGCCGTACCCACATAGCCATCCGCGACTCCAAAACCCCGGCCAGAGCCACCCTCACCTTCCCGGCCGGAGCCTTCGTCCCCTTCATCGACTCTCTGAAGGGGACTCCTCGGCGTCCTCGAAGTACGCGTCCAGCACCGCGTCCAGCTGCTCGTCCCACTCCTTGAAGAGGGACTTCGACGTCGCCTCGATCTCGATGGGATACCAGCGGCGCTCCGGTGTGTGGACGGTGATCGTGTAGCGCTTGCCGAAGCGGGGGATCTCCGTCTCCACCGCCGCGATCTCGTCCCAGCGGAACTCGCAGGACTCCTCGTCCAGGCGGAGGCGGACGCCCTTGCGGTCGGCCACGATCTTCGCCCGGCGGTCGGAGGCCTCGAAGACCGGGCCGTCCTCGGGGCCGTCGTCGTCCATGCTCGCGTCGGTCTCCGGGGTCTCGCCGGTCTCCGATGTCTCCTCGGGCGCCTTCGAGTCCTCCGGCTCTGCCGACTCCGCCGGCGGCTCCGCGTCCCGCGGCTCCGGCTCGTCCGGCCTCGCCGACGCCGGGGCCGTGATCCCGGGGATGAACGCCGGGTCGAAACCGGCGCCCGTCACGGGCTCGGCCTTCAACGGCTCGGCCCCGGACGGCTTGCTGCTCGCTCCTATGCGCTGCTCCACGGCGGCAGTATGGACGACTTCCCTGTGCCGGAACCAGTCAGCCCGCTCATCCCCGGTATCACTCACGTCACGTTCACACGAACAAACCGACCACCGCCGCCACCGCGAACCCCGCCACCGACAGCACCGACTCCAGCACCGTCCAGGTGCGCAGGGTGTCCCGTTCGCTGATGCCGAAGTACTTGGCCACCATCCAGAAGCCACCGTCGTTGACGTGCGAGGCGAAGATGGAGCCTGCGGAGATCGCCATGATGACCAGGGCCACGAAGGCCTGGGAGTGGTGGCCCTCCGAGAGCAGGGGCGCCACGATGCCCGCCGTCGTCACGATCGCCACCGTCGCCGAGCCCTGCGCCATCCGCAGGACCAGTGAGATCAGGTACGACAGCACGATCACCGGCAGGCCCACGCCGTGGAACGTGTCCGACAGGGCCTGGGCCACGCCGCTCGCCTTCAGTACGGCGCCGAAGACCCCGCCCGCACCGACCACCAGCAGGATATTGCCGACCGGCTTGAGCGAGGAAGTGGACACCGCCTCCAGGGACTTGCGGGACCAGCCTCGGCGGATGCCCAGCAGGTGGTAGGCCATCAGCAACGCGATGGTCAGGGCCACGAACGGGTGGCCGAAGAACTCCAGGACCGAGCGGGTTGGGGACGGGTCCAGGGCGATCGAGGAGAAGGTGGCCGCGAGGATGAGGACCAGGGGCGTGCCGATGATGGCCAGGACCGTGGCGAGCGGGACCGGACGCTCCTGGGGTGCCACTCCCTGGGCGCGCTGTTCGGCCGCGACCGCCCGCTTCGCCTCCTGGGCCGCCTCGGCCATGTCCTGCGGAACGGCGACGAAGATCCGCTGTCCGATCCAGGCGGAGTACGCCCAGGCGGCGAGCACGGCCGGGATGCCGCAGACGATGCCCATGAGGATGACCCAGCCGAGCTGGACGTGCAGGAGGCCTGCGGCGGCGACCGGACCGGGGTGCGGGGGCAGGAAGGCGTGGGTCATGGAGAGGCCGGCCAGCAGGGGAAGGCAGTAGAGGAGGATCGACCTGCCGCCACGCTTCGCCGCCGCGTAGACGAGCGGGGCCAGGACGAAGATACCCACGTCGAAGAAGACCGGGATGCCGAAGACAAGGCCGGTCAGGCCCATGGCCAGGGGCGCGCGCCGCTCGCCGAACAGGGCCAGCAGGCGGGCGGCCAGCACCTCCGCGCCGCCGCTGGCCTCCAGAATCGCACCGAGCATGGTGCCCAGGCCGATGATGATCGCGACGTGGCCGAGGATGCCGCCCATGCCGGACTCGATGGTGGAGACGGCGTCGGAGCGCTGGACCGTGCCGAAGAGCTCGGTGACCGACAGGCCGGCCAGCAGGCCCACGGCTATGGAGACGGCCAGGAGGGCCACGTAGGGCTGCAGCCGGACCTTGATGATCAGGAAGAGCAGCAGGGCTATGCCGAGGGCCGCGACCGTGAGGAGGCCGGGGGTGCCGTCGAGGAGGAGGAGCAGGCCTCCGGTGTGGGGTGGGGCGGCGGGCGCGGCCGCAGCCACGGAAACAACGGACATACGGGGGTCCTCTGGGTAAGTACATGGTGCTTTCGGGCAGGGGGGATCGCGGTACGGCGGCCCGGGGGTGGGGGCCGTCGTACCGGGAGAGGGCGTGCGGGAGGTGAGGGACCGTCAGACGCTCAGCCGAGTACGGCGAGCGCGTCGATCTCGATGAGGAGGCCGGCCGGGAGTCCGACGTAGACCGTGGTCCGGGCGGCGGGCGGCTGGGTGAGGCCCTGCTCCTCGAAGTACGCGTTGTAGATCTCGTTCATCTCGGCGAAGTGGTCGACGTCGGTCAGGTAGACGCGGATCATCATCACGTCGTCCCAGCTCGCGCCGCCCTCTTCGAGGATCGCCTTGACGTTGGCGAGGGTCTGGAGGGTCTGCTCGCGCAGGGTGGGACCGGCCGGCGTCGGGGGCTTGCCCTCCTCGGCGGGCAGGAAGCCGACCTGGCCGGCGACCTGGAGGATGTTGCCCTTCTTCACGCCGTGGGAGAACCGGGCGGGCGGGGTGGTGTGGGTCTTCGGGGTGAGCGCGATCTTGTCCGTCATTCGGGGTCCCTTACTGGCGTTCTTCCGGAGTACTCCCCGCTGATCGCGTCCGCGGTACGGCGGACCTGCGGGAGCAGGGTGAGGAGTTCCTCGGCGGTGACGACCACGTTCGGCGCGGACACCGACATCGCGGCGACCACGCGGCCGTCGGCGCCGCGGACGGGGGCGGCGACGCAGTTGATGGACTCCTCGTGGCCACCGAGGTCGGTGGCCCAGCCCTGTTCGCGCACCTTCTCCAACTCCCGTAGGAACGCGGGGGCGTTGGGGGTCGAACGGGGCGTGTACAGGGGGTAGTCGAGCTTGTCCGCGAGGGCGCGGCGCTCGGGTTCGGGCAGGTCGGCGAGGAGGAGTTTGGCCACGGCCGCGACGGTGATGGCGACGGGTTTGCCGATCCGCGAGTACATGCGGACCGGGTAGCGGCTGTCCACCTTGTCGATGTAGAGGACCTCGCCCTCCTCGTACACGGCGAGGTGCACGGTGTGCCCGCAGGCCTCGTTCAGCCGTACGAGATGGGGGTGGGCGATCTCGCGGATGTCGAGGTTCTCCATCGCCTCCTGGGCGAGGGCGAAGAGGCGGGCGCCGAGGCGGTAGCGCTGGTCGGACTGGCGGTAGACCAGGCCGTGTTCGTGCAGGGTGCGCAGGAGGCGGAGGGCCGTGGACTTGTGCACGCCCAGGCGGTCGGCCACCTGGCCGAGGTCCGCCGGGCCCTCGGCGAGGAGCGGCAGGATGCTCAGGGCGCGGTCTACGGTCTGACTCATGGGGTGTTCGCCTCCTCCGTGGCCCGCTCGGCCTGCGTCCAGCCGGGGGCGAGTCGAAGTCTCCCCCATGCGGTGTCGTCCAGAGCGGTCAGGCGGTCGGCGTGGTCCCGGGTGGGCGGCGCGGCCAGATCGCCGGGGGTGGTGAGGGTCGCCGCGGCGAACAGGTGACCGAGCCGCAGGCGGGCCCTCGGGGGGAGGCCGCGGAGCGTCCCGGAGAGAAAACCGGCGGCGAACGCGTCTCCGGCCCCGGTGGTCGCCACGACGTCCACTTCCAACGCCGGTTCGAAGGCGGGCGCCGCAGTGGACCGTCGGCCGGTCACGTCACCCGGCACTGCCGGGACACCGCCTCGCTCCGGGACGGCACCCACCCCAGCACGACCGCCCACGGTCAACCCAGGGAGCTGTGCACCCTCCGCCGCCGCCCCAGCGGCGTCACCGCCCGCGGGATCGGGGTGTTCGAACGCTGTCGCCCCCTTCTCCCCCTGCTTCACCACCAGCACCCGCGGCTCCGGAAGTGCCGCTCGGATCGCCTCCGGGCCGCCGGTGACGCCCCAGGCCTCTGCCGCCTCGTCCTCGCCGACGAAGACGATGTCCGCTCGGCGGGCCAGGTCCAGCAGTGCCAGGGGGCCGTCGGGATGCCGCCACAGGGCCGGGCGGTGGTTGACGTCGAAGGAGAGGAGAGGGCGCCCCGGGCGGGGTGCCGTCAGGGTGTGCATCAGGGCCCGGCACTCGTCGGACAGCGCTGCCGTGATGCCGGTCAGGTGCAGGACGCGGCCCGCCCGTACCGCCGTCAGGTCCACGGTGGCCGGCGACATCGCCGAGGCCGCCGAACCCGCCCGGTAGTACGCCACCTCGTGCGCACCCGTGCCCCGGTCGCCGGCCGTACGGAAGTAGACGCCGGTCGGGCGGTCCGGGTCCCGGGAGACGGACGAGACGTCGACGCCGTACCCGGCGATGCGCTCCACCAGGTGGTCGCCGAAGCCGTCCGCGCCGACCCGGCCGACCCAGCGGGCGGTGTGCCCGGCGGCGGCCAGCACGCAGGCCACGTTGGACTCGGCACCGCCGATCGCGCGGTCGAAGGAGGGCACGTCCGCGAGGCGGCCCGGCCCGCCGGGCAGGAAGGTGACCATGGACTCGCCGAGCGCCACCACGTCCACGGCATTCATGGCCGAACCCTTCACGGCGTAAGCAGCGTCCTTGATGATGGCTCCTGTTCGATGCCCGGGCAGCGGCTCCGTTGACCCGGTGTCGGCGAGATGCTAGACACCAAGCAGCAATCCACGCAATGACCATTGCAGAGAATGCAACGCCCGAGAGAGGGGCTCCATGAGCAGCAGTGAAGCGCTCGCCCGGCTGGCCGAGGAACGCGTCGACCACCGCTTCAAGGGCCTCCCGCCGGACGCCGACGGCCTCACCGTCGGCGAACTGACCGCCCAGCGCCGCAACCTCTTCGCGGAAGACGCCGGAACCGGCGGCTTCACCACTCCCCTCCTCGTCCTCTCCGCCGAGCGGCTCGCGCACAACCTGGCGGTCATGGAGACGTACACCGCCCGGCACGGCCTCGCCTTCGCCCCGCACGGCAAGACCTCCATGGCCCCGCAGCTCTTCCACCGCCAGATCGAGCACGGCGCCTGGGGCATCACCCTGGCGGTGCCCCACCAGGTGCGCGTCGCCCGGGCCTTCGGCATCCAGCGGGTCTTCCTCGCCAACGAGCTGGTCGACGCCCCGGCACTGCGGTGGGTCGCCGCCGAACTCGCCGCCGACCCCGCCTTCCGGTTCGTCTGCTACGTCGACTCGGTGCGCGGCGTCGAGCTGATGGACGCCGCCCTGAAGGACTGCGCCCGACCGGTCGATGTCGTGATCGAGCTGGGCGCGGGCGCCGGGGCCCGTACCGGCGTGCGCACGGAGGCGGAGGCCCTGGCCGTCGCCGAGGCGGTGGCCGGTGCGCGCACGCTGCGGCTCGTCGGTGTGGCGGGGTACGAGGCCCAGGTGCCGGACGCCTCCCCGGAGCGGGTGCGCGAGTGGCTGGGCCGGCTGGTCGCGCTCGCCGTGGAGCTCGACAAGGCCGGGCGGCTCGCAGGCGCCGACGAGATCGTGATCAGCGCCGGCGGCAGCGAGTGGTTCGACGCGGTCGCCGACGTCTTCGCCGCCGCACCCGAGTTGTCCCGCCCTGTCCTGAAGCTGCTGCGCTCCGGCGCGTACGTCACGCACGACGACGTGCACTACAGCAGGCTGACGCCGTTCAACCGGGTGCCCGGGGAGGGTGCCCTGGAGCCCGCGTTCCGGCTGTGGGCGCAGGTGATCTCCCGGCCCTCCGCCACGGAGGCGTTCGTCAACGCGGGCAAGCGGGACGCCGCCTACGACCTCGACCTGCCGGTGGCTCACGTGGTACGCCGGAACGGCACCGAGCACCCGGCGACCGGCATCGAGGTGACCGCCCTGTCCGACCAGCATCTGTGGCTGCGCACGGAACCCGGCGCGGACGTCGAGGCCGGTGACTGGATCGGCCTCGGTCTGTCCCATCCGTGCACGTCGTTCGACAAGTGGCAGCTGATCCCGGTGGCCGAGGCCGACGGGACGGTCGTCGAGTACATCCGTACGTTCTTCTAGACCCGCGGGAGGCGCCGGCCGTGGAGCAACTCGTCATCCGGGACGCCGACGTCGTCGACGGCAGCGGCGAACCGTCGTACCGGGCCGACGTGGTGATCGACGGCGGCCGGATCGCCGGAATCGTCAAGGAGGCCGCCGCGGCCGGCTGCCAGCGCCCGCGCGCCATGCGGGAGCTGGACGCGGAGGGCCTGGTCCTCTCCCCCGGCTTCATCGACATGCACGCCCACTCCGACCTCGCCCTGCTGCGCGACCCCGACCACAGCGCGAAGGCCGCGCAGGGGGTCACGCTGGAGGTCCTCGGGCAGGACGGGCTGTCGTACGCGCCCGTCGACGACCGCACGCTTCAGGAGGTGCGGCGGGCGATCACCGGGTGGAACGGGTACGGCGACGACATCGACTTCGACTGGCGGTCGATGGGTGAGTACCTCGACCGGCTGGACCGCGGGATCGCCGTGAACGCGGCCTGTCTCATCCCCCAGGGCACGGTCCGCGCGCTCGTCGTGGGCTGGGAGGACCGCGCGGCCACGCCCGAAGAGCTGGACCGGATGCGGGAGTTGGTCGCGCAGGGGCTGGAGCAGGGCGCGGTCGGGCTGTCCTCCGGGCTGACGTACACGCCCGGCATGTACGCGCCGGACGCCGAACTGACCGAGCTGTGCCGGGTGGTGGCGTCGTACGGCGGCTACTACTGCCCGCACCACCGCTCCTACGGCGCCGGCGCGCTGGAGGCGTACGCCGAGATGGTCGCCCTGGCGCGGGAGGCCGGCTGTCCGCTGCACCTGGCCCACGCGACGATGAACTTCGGCGTGAACGAGGGCCGGGCGCCGGAGCTGCTGGCCCTGCTGGACCGGGCACTGGACGCCGGCGCGGACATCACCCTCGACACCTATCCCTACACCCCCGGCTGCACCACCCTGGCCGCGCTGCTGCCGGGCTGGGCGAGCGAGGGCGGCCCGGAGGAGATCCTGGCGCGGCTCACCGACCCGGCGACGGCCGCGCGGATCCGGCACGACCTGGAGGTGACGGGCTCGGACGGCTGCCACGGGGTGCCCGTGGAGTGGGAGACGATCGAGATCTCCGGGGTCACCGACCCGGCGCTCGGGGAGCATGTGGGCCGTACCGTCCGGGAGGCGGCCGCACGGCGTGGCGAGGCGCCCTGGGACACCGCCCGCCGGCTGCTGGTCGAGGACCGCCTCGGTACGACGATCCTCCAGCACGTCGGCCACGAGGACAACGTCCGCACGATCATGCGGCACCGCACCCACACCGGCGGCTCGGACGGCATCCTGCGCGGCGACAAGCCGCACCCGCGCGCCTACGGCACCTTCCCGCGCTATCTCGGCCACTACGTGCGCGAGTTGGGGATCCTCTCCCTTGAGGAGTGCGTCGCCCATCTCACGTCCCGGCCCGCGGCCCGGCTGCGGCTGCCGGACCGGGGGCTGGTGCGCGAGGGGTACCGGGCCGACCTGGTGCTGTTCGACCCGGACACGGTGGCGCCCGGCGCGACGTACGCCGCGCCCCGCACGCTGCCGACCGGCATCCCGCACGTCCTGGTCGACGGCCGGTTCGTCATCGAGGACGGGAAGCGGACGGACGTGCTCGCGGGCCGGTCCGTCCGCCGTACGCCCCTGTGACCGTTACGGCTTGGGCAGGACGCAGCCGGCCGCGCTCAGGTCCAGCTTGTTGCCCGTGGTGAAGCAGGCGGGGATCTGGTAGGTCTCCTCGGCGTAGTTGATGCCCTGGTGGATGGTGACGTTGCCGTTCTCGTCCACCTCGCACGGGTTGTTCACCGTGCAGGTCTCGCCGTCCTCGTTGCCGGTGTTGTTGACGGCGACGACCTTGCCGGTGCTGGTGTCGATGACCGGGGAGCCCGAGGTGCCGCCGATGGTGTTGCAGGAGGAGGTGTAGCGGACCGAGTCCTTCCAGGTCCAGTCGCCCTCCTTCAGCCGGTAGACGAAGCCGTCGATGCTGCAGCTGTAGGTGCGCTTCCAGTAGCCGGAGACGACCTTGACGGCGGTGCCGACGGTGGGGTGGGTGTCGTTCACGGTGAGCGGGCTGATCCCGTACGCGCTCTTGATCTGGGCGTAGGTGGTGGTCAGCCGGTAGATCGTGACGTCCGTGTCCGTCATGGTCGAGTAGACGACCTGGTTGGCGCGGAGGGTGGCGACCCTGCTGCCGGAGGCGTTCAGCAGACCGAAGGTGCGGCTGGAGGACTGGCCGGTGATGACCTGGCCGGGGTCCGGGAAGCCGGTCTCCAGGCAGTGCCCGTTGGTGAGCACGAGCGCCGGGTCGCTGTCGGCGGAGTTGGGGAAACGGATGACGGAGCCGGAGCAGTCGCTGAGCGCGACGGTTCCGGCGAAGTTGACGGTCACCGCGGGCTTGGCGGCGGGCTCGGCGGTGTGCGGCGCGGCGACCGCGGGGGTGGCGCCCAGTCCGGCCACGGCCAGGGAGGAGAGTGCGGCAAGGAGAGGCTTGTTCATGTGGGGGTCCCCTCTGATGACATTGTCATGCGCATTGTCATCGCGCGAGAGGGGCGGGAACAAGAAGCCGGGTCAGGTCGTAGGGGTTTCCCTCTGTGGGGCGCTCGGCACGACAACTGGCCCCGAATGACCCGGAGTTGGCGTGAAGGCGAGGTCCGGCGGTCAGTGCGGGTGCTTGGTGGCTCCGTGGCCGTGGCCCTGGCTGCCGGGGAAGCCGGGCTCGGAGGTGGTCGGGGCGGCCGTGGTCGCCGTCGGCGCGGGCGCCCGGGACGTGGTGGGGGCAGGAGCGGGCGCCGAGGCGGTCCGGCCGTCACCCGACGGTCCCCGGGACTGCCGGGACGCCCGGACGTCCGGGGAGGAGGCCGAGCCCGACGGCGAGGGCGCGGGGGAGCCGGCGGCGGCCGTCGACGCGCCCGCGGACGGGGAGCCGGTGTCCGTACGGGGGCTCGCGGTGACGGACCGGCCCACGGCCGGACCGGACCCGTCCGGGGCGGGAGCGTCCGAGCCGCCCGCCAGAGCGGCGATCACCCCGACCGTGCCGGCCAATCCCAGCACCCCGGCGACGACCACCACACGGCGCCGGCCGCCCGCTCGCCGCCGCTGCCGGCGCCGCCGCGCGGCGCGCCCCCCGGCGGGAACGTCCGGCTCGCCCGGCCCCGGGACCGCGGGCAGCTCGCGGGTCCGGCCGTTCTCGCGGGCCCGGTCATAGGCGTCCTGCCAGCCGTGGGCGGCCGCGGGGTCGGCGTACTCGTCGTACGCCGGAGCGGAGGCCGACTGCGGAAGGTACACATTCGGCGGGGGCGCGTCCGCTGCCGCACGGCCCGCCTGCGGGTGAGCCGCGTCCGGCCGGTTCCGGGGCACAGGACCCGGTATGCGGCCGCCGTCCGGCCCGTGTCCGCCGTCCGTCCCCATCCCTGTGTGCCTCCCCGCCCCTCGCGTCGCCGTGCGGACCCGACGCCCGGCGGCACCGCATTCTAGGGACGCGAGTGACCGCCGGGACAGCCGATGGGCATATCGGGACAAACCAATGTGTCTCACGTGTCGGAAAACACGACCCAAGAGGCATTACCGGGCCGTAAGCTCACGACATGCAGGTGATCCAGTCGACCAAGCTCGCCAACGTCTGTTACGAGATCCGGGGCCCGGTTCTCGAGGAGGCCATGCGGCTTGAGGCGGCGGGGCACCGCATCCTCAAGCTCAACACCGGCAACCCGGCCGCCTTCGGCTTCGAGTGCCCCCCGGAGATCCTGGAGGACATCCTCCGCAACGTCTCCACCGCACACGGCTACGGCGACGCCAAGGGCCTGCTGGCCGCCCGCCGCGCCGTCGTCATGCACAACCAGACCATCGGCATCGAGACGGACGTCGAGCACGTCTTCATCGGCAACGGCGTCTCCGAGCTGATCGTGATGGCGATGCAGGGCCTGCTCGACGACGGCGACGAGGTCCTCGTACCGGCCCCGGACTACCCGCTGTGGACGGCGGCCGTCTCCCTCTCCGGCGGTACGGCGGTGCACTACCGCTGCGACGAGCAGTCGGACTGGATGCCCGACCTCGCCGACGTCGAGCGCAAGGTCACCGACCGCACCAAGGCCCTCGTCATCATCAACCCGAACAACCCGACGGGTGCCGTCTACGACGAGGCCGTGCTCAAGGGCCTGACGGACATCGCCCGCCGGCACAACCTGCTGATCTGCTCGGACGAGATCTACGACAAGATCCTCTACGACGGCGCCACGCACAGCCCGACCGC
The DNA here is from genome assembly GCF_042891825.1 of Streptomyces sp. NPDC001852. NCBI lineage: Bacteria > Bacillati > Actinomycetota > Actinomycetes > Kitasatosporales > Streptomycetaceae > Streptomyces > Streptomyces sp. NPDC001852. Next base: position 44,771 of record NZ_JBIATN010000024.1, on the reverse strand, counting down.
GAAGATCGCCCCCGACCTGCTCACCCTCACCTTCAACGGCATGTCGAAGGCGTACCGGGTGGCCGGCTACCGGGTCGGCTGGATGTCGATCTCCGGCCCGCGCGCCCACGCCGACTCCTACATCGAGGGCCTGACGATCCTGGCGAACATGCGGCTGTGCGCCAACATGCCGGGACAGCACGGGGTGGTCGCCGCGCTCAGCGGACGGCAGTCGATCAACGACCTGGTGCTGCCGGGCGGGCGACTGAAGGAGCAGGTGGACACGGCGTACGAACTGCTGACGCAGATCCCGGGCGTCAGCTGCGTCCGCCCCCGGGGCGCGCTGTACCTCTTCCCGCGGCTCGACCCCCAGGCCTTCAAGATCAGGGACGACCGGCAGATGGTCCTGGACCTGCTGCGCCAGGAGAAGATCATGGTCGTCCAGGGCACGGGCTTCAACTGGCCCGAGCCGGACCACTTCCGGGTGGTGACCCTGCCGTCGGTCGGCGACCTCCGGGACGCGATCACCCGGATCGGGAACTTCCTGGACGGGTACAGCCAGCCGTAGCGGAGAGGGTCCTGGGGACTCCTTACCGTGACACGACTCAACTTTAGACGAAATCCAAGCTAGGATGGCTTCCTGTCAGCGCACAGGAGGCCATCCCCATGTACGAACCGATCCGCACCAAGTCGGTCCACAGCACGATGGCCGGCACCGCCTCCGACTTCCCCCACCGGTCGCGCGAGGAGGAGTTGGACATCCAGCTCGCCGGCCACCTCGCCGCGCTGCTCGCCGTGACCGACGAGTTGCGCGGGCTGAACCCGTCGGCCGACCTGGAGACCTCCGCCGAGCGGCTCGCCGAGCAGGTGGCCCGGCTCCGGGGAGGCCGCGCCCCGCTGCGGGCGAAGCCGTCCGCCGCCGGCGACCCCGTGGCGTTGCACCGGCGCGCGCACGCCCTCGCCGGGCGTGCGCTCGTGGTCGCCGCCTCGCGCGCCGACACCGCGGCGGCGATCCTCGCGGCCGAGCGGATGGACGCGCACGCCGACGCGCTGTCGGAACCGAAGGAACTGAGCACCACCGCCTGACCCCGCCGGGGTCCCACGATCGGCCCCGGTCCGCGTGCACCCGCAGCGACGCGCGGACCGGGCGCCATACCCTGCGCCGGCTTCGGCCGGGCTCTTGGGGTGCGGGGCGTTTCGTCGGTGCGGTGGGCCGGGCCGCGTCTCGCCGTAGGGCTTGATGTCGTTCGGCGGCTGCCTGTGGTTCGTGGTTGCTCGCGCAGTTCCCCGCGCCCCTTCGGGGCGCGTTGCCGTACACGGGCGAGGGCCTGCCGCCGTGTTCCCGCGGGGCAGCGGGAACGTGACGACAGGCCCAGGACCCCCACGCCGTTGTGCGGGCCTCGCCGGTCTGTCACCACGGCCGGCCGGGACGATCGCTGGTCAGGGCACGGCGGCCGGCCGTGGAGTCTCGGGGGGACTAGCCCAGGCGCTCCACCAGCGCGTGGTACTGGTCCCACAGCTCCTTCGGGGTGTGGTCGCCGAAGGTGTTGAGGTGCTCGGGCACGAGTGCCGCCTCCTCGCGCCAGACGTCCTTGTCGACGGTGAGCAGGAAGTCCAGGTCGGACTCGGACAGTTCCAGGCCCTTGGTGTCCAGCGCCCCCTTGGCCGGCAGCACGCCGATCGGGGTCTCGACGCCCTCGGCCCTGCCGTCCAGGCGGTCCACGATCCACTTCAGGACGCGGGAGTTCTCACCGAAGCCCGGCCAGACGAACTTGCCCTCGTCGTTCTTGCGGAACCAGTTGACGTAGTAGATCTTCGGCAGCTTGGACTGGTCCTTGTCCTTGGCCACGTCGATCCAGTGACCCATGTAGTCGCCCATGTTGTAGCCGCAGAACGGCAGCATCGCGAACGGGTCGCGGCGCAGCTCGCCGACCTTGCCCTCGGCGGCGGCGGTCTTCTCGGAGGCCACGTTGGCGCCGAGGAAGACGCCGTGGTTCCAGTCGAAGGACTCCGTCACCAGCGGCACCGCGGAGGCGCGGCGGCCGCCGAAGAGGATCGCCGAGATCGGCACGCCCTTGGGGTCCTCCCACTCCGGCGCGATGATCGGGCACTGCGAGGCGGGGGTGGTGAAGCGGGCGTTGGGGTGCGCGGCGGGCTCCGCGGACTCCGGGGTCCAGTCGCGGCCCTTCCAGTCCGTCAGGTGGGCCGGGGTCTCCTCCGTCATGCCCTCCCACCACACGTCGCCGTCGTCGGTGAGGGCGACGTTGGTGAAGACCGAGTTGCCCCACAGGGTCTTCATGGCGTTGGCGTTGGTGTGCTCGCCGGTGCCGGGCGCGACGCCGAAGAAGCCGGCCTCGGGGTTGATCGCGTACAGGCGGCCGTCCTCGCCGAACCGCATCCAGGCGATGTCGTCGCCGATGGTCTCCACGGTCCAGCCGGAGATCGTGGGCTCCAGCATGGCGAGGTTGGTCTTGCCGCAGGCGCTCGGGAAGGCGGCGGCGACGTACTTGGACTCGCCCTGCGGCGGGGTGAGCTTGAGGATCAGCATGTGCTCGGCCAGCCAGCCCTCGTCACGGGCCATGACGGAGGCGATCCGCAGGGCGTAGCACTTCTTGCCGAGCAGGGCGTTGCCGCCGTAGCCGGAGCCGTAGGACCAGATCTCGCGGTCCTCGGGGAAGTGCGAGATGTACTTGGTGGAGTTGCACGGCCACGGCACGTCCTCCTGGCCCTGCTCCAGCGGGGCGCCGAGGGAGTGGACGGCCTTGACGAAGAAGCCGTTGTCGCCGAGTTCGTCCAGGACCGCCTGGCCCATGCGCGTCATCGTGCGCATGGAGACGGCGACGTAGGCGGAGTCGGTGATCTCCACGCCGATCGCGGACAGCGGGGAGCCGAGCGGACCCATGCAGAACGGGACGACGTACATGGTGCGGCCCCGCATGGAGCCGCGGAACAGGCCCTTCTCGCCGCTGAAGATCTCCCGCATCTCGGCGGGGGCCTTCCAGTGGTTGGTCGGGCCCGCGTCCTCCTCCTTCGCGGAGCAGATGAAGGTCCGGTCCTCGACGCGCGCGACGTCGGTCGGGTCGGAGGCCGCGTAGTAGGAGTTGGGGCGCTTGATCGGGTCGAGTTTCCTGAAGGTGCCCTTGGCCACGAGCTCTTCGCACAGCCGCTCGTACTCCGCCTCGGACCCGTCACACCAGACCACACTGTCCGGCTGCGTCAGTTCGGCGATCTCGTTGACCCAGGAGATCAGTTCCTGGTGGTTGGTGGGAACGCTGGTAGCCGAGTTGTCGCGCGCCACGGTTGCTCCTAAGTGAGGGATTTATACCCTGGTGAGGGATTTTGTCCTTGTTGCCCCGTGGGGGCTGCGACCCGGACGCTTCGCGGGATGCTCATCCGGTGCCGACCGCACTCATTTGATCATCCGCCCAGAGTGCGCATATGTCCAGGGGACCTCACAGGTGAGCGAAGTGAGGAAGGCCACGGTTTCCAGGCCCGTTTGCGTTCCCTTTACGTCCAGGTTTGCGTCACCTGAAGGTCTTTTTGCGTTCGATCAACCAAGTCCCGCCCTGACACCCGACTTACGGTGCCGTAGGTACCATGCCCCCCATGACTGCGTCCGCCCCCGACGCGCCCATGGACACGCCGGCCGACGGCCGCGGTCCCGCGCTCTCGCTGCCGCAACAGGTCAAGCCGAAGCTCCGCGGCTGGCTGCACCTCGGCATGTTCCCGGCCGTGCTCATCGCGGGCCTCGTGCTCACCGCCCTCGCGGACTCCACCAGAGGCCGCGTCGCCTGCGGGATCTACGTCCTCACGGCCTGCCTGCTCTTCGGCGTCAGCGCGCTGTACCACCGGGGCAACTGGAGCCCCCGGATGGACGGCGTCCTGCGCCGCCTGGACCACGCCAACATCTTCCTGATCATCGCGGGCACCTACACCCCGCTGACCCTGCTGCTCCTGCCCGGAGCCAAGGGTCGCTGGCTGCTGTGGGGCATCTGGGGCGCCGCCGCGGCCGGCATCGTCTTCCGCGTCTTCTGGGTGGGCGCCCCGCGCTGGCTCTACACCCCCTGCTACATCGCGATGGGCTGGGCGGCCGTGTTCTTCCTGCCCGACTTCATGCGCACCGGCGGCATCGCGGTCCTGGTCCTCGTGATCGTCGGCGGTCTGCTCTACAGCGCAGGCGGCGTGGTCTACGGCATCAAGCGGCCGAACCCGTCACCGCGCTGGTTCGGCTTCCACGAGGTCTTCCACTCCTTCACGCTCGCCGCGTTCGTCGTCCACTACGTCGGCATCTCGCTGGTGGCCTACCAGCACGCCTGACCCACCGCCCCGCCCCCACCCCGCTCCCACCCCTCTCCGGCCACGGCTCATCAGCCGTGGCCGATTTCGTATGCCTGCCATCAGCTACCGATTGACAGTCCCATTATTTTGAGAGCTACTCTCATTTCATGGCTACTGTCATTCACGCTGACGAGACGCGGCGCGATCCCCGCCGCTGGTGGGCCCTCGGGGCCCTGGTCGCGAGCATGCTCACGCTCGGCTTCGACATGACGATCCTCAACGTGGCACTGCCGACGATGGCCGGCGATCTCGGCGCCACCACCGGCCAGCAGCAGTGGATGGCGGACGCCTACGTCGTCGTCTTCGCCGCGCTGATGCTCCCCGCCGGTCTCCTCGGCGACCGGTTCGGGCGACGCCGGATGCTGATCACCGGGCTCGCCCTCTTCCTCGCAGGCTCCCTGGTGGGCGCGCTCGCCTCGGACGTGCACTGGGTCGTCGCGGCCCGCGCGTTCATGGGCATCGGCGGCGCCCTCGTCACCCCGCTCGCCCTGTCCGTGCTGCCCTCGCTCTTCGGCCCCGACGAGCGCGCCAAGGCCGTCGGCATCATCTCCGCCGCGTCCGCACTCGGCATGCCGCTCGGGCCGATCATCGGCGGCTGGCTGCTGAACCACTTCTGGTGGGGCTCGGTCTTCCTGGTCAACGTCCCGATGGCCGCGATCGGCATCGCCGCCTGCGTCCTCCTGCTCCCCGAGACCAGCGACCCCGCCTCCCCGCGCGTCGACCCGCTGTCCACCGCGCTCACCGCGACCGGCCTCGGCGCCCTCATCTACGCGATCATCGAAGCGCCCAGCCGCGGCTGGGGCGACGCCCTGATCCTGGCGATGTTCGCGGCGGCCGCGGTGCTGCTCACCGCGCTGGTGCTGCGCGAGCGCCGGGCCGTACGCCCCATGCTCGACATGACGCTGCTGGCCCACCGCGGCTTCCTGTTCAACACGCTGGCCGCGACCCTGGCGATGTTCGTCCTGTCCGGCCTGATGTTCGTGCTGCCCCCGTATCTCCAGGCCGTCCTCGGCAACGACGCCCTCGGCACCGGTGTGCGTCTGCTGCCGATGATGGGCGGTCTGATGGTCGCCGCGCGGGGCGCACAACCGGTCGTCGCCCGGTTCGGTGCGCGGGCCGTGGTGAGCGCCGGACTGGTGGTGCTGGCCTTCGCCGCGCTGCTCGGCAGCCGTACGACGGCCGACTCCGGCTACGGCTTCACCGCGCTGTGGCTGTCGATCACCGGCGTCGGATTCGGTTTCTCCATCGTGCCCGCGATGGACGGCGCGCTCGGCACCCTGCCCCGCGACCGGGCCGGCAGCGGCTCGGGCCTGCTCATGACGCTGCGCCAGGTCGGCGCCGCCGTCGGCATCGCCCTGCTCGGCAGCCTGCTCGCCGGCGTCTTCCGCGACCGGCTCGACGTGGCGGGACTGCCCACGCCCGTCGCACACACCGCCGGTGACTCGGTGATCGCCGCGCACCTGATCGCCGCGAGGACCGGCTCGGCGCACCTCGCCGCCTCCGCGAACGACGCCTACGTCCACGGCATGGGCGTGGTCCTGCTGGTGTGCGGGATCGCCGCGCTGGTCGCCGCCCTGCTGGCGGCACTCCTCCTGCCGAAGACGGCGGCACCCGCGGGGGAAGCGGAAAGCACCGGCGCCGCCATGGTCGTCACCACGGAGGATGCCTGACAATGAACCGTATGACGGCCGCACGTTCCCCCCTCTCCCCCGCCGACCGCCCCCAGCTGGGCCTGCGCGAACGCAAGAAGATCAAGACCCGTGAGGCGATCCGCGCCGCGACGTACGCGCTGATCAAGGAGCAGGGGTACGACGCGACGACGATCGAGCAGATCGCCGAGCGCGCCGAGGTGTCGCCGTCGACCGTCTTCCGCTACTTCCCGACCAAGGAGGACATCGTCCTCACGGACGAGTACGACCCGCTGATGGCCGAGGAGTTGCGGGCCCGGCCCGCCGGCGAGTCCTGGATCGACTCGGTGCGGCATGTGATGCGCAAGGCCATCGACGCGAACATGGCCGAGGACCCCGAGGTGGTGCGCCTGCGCACCCACCTCACGGTGCAGGTCCCCGCCGTCCGCTCCCGGATGTTCGAGCACATGTCGGTGACCGGCAGCCTGCTCCGTCAGGCCCTCGCCGAACGGTTCGGCCTGGACCCGGACAGCCTGGAGGTCCGCGTCTACGCGATGTCGCTCATCGGCGGTCTGATGGAGGTCTCCATGTTCTGGGCGGAGCACGACTTCGAGGGCGACCTGCACACCTTCGCGGACCGGGCCCTGGACGTCATGGAACACGGCCTCCCCGGCGAAAACCGCTGAGGTCCGGGCGGTCCCGCGTGCGATCCTGACACCGTGAACGGACCCGAGATCCACGTCGAAGTCGCCCCCGCGCTCCATCTGTTCGTGCCGGCCGCCCGCCGCGCCGGCGCCACGGCCCTGGCCACGGACGGCGTCTCGACGCTCGGCCATGTCATCGAGTCCCTCGGCGTGCCGCTGACCGAGGTCGGCGCGCTGGTGGTGGACGGCCGCGAGGTGCCGCCGTCCCACATCCCGCGGGCGGGCGAGGCGGTGCAGGTACGCCCGGTCACCCGCCCCCAGCAGGTCCCCGGCGCCCCCCTCCGCTTCCTCCTCGACGTCCACCTCGGCACGCTCGCCCGCCGGCTGCGGCTGCTCGGCGTGGACACGGCGTACGAGTCGACGGACATCGGCGACGCGGCGCTCGCCACCCGCTCGGCGGCCGAGAAGCGGGTCATGCTCAGCCGCGACCGGGGCCTGCTGCGCCGCCGCGAACTCTGGGCCGGCGCCTTCGTCTACAGCACCCGCCCCGACGACCAACTCCACGACGTCCTCGACCGCTTCGCCCCCGACCTGCACCCCTGGACCCGCTGCACCGCCTGCAACGGCCTGCTGAAACAGGCCACCAAGGCCGAGGTCGCCGACCAGCTCAAACACGGCACCCAGCGCTCCTACGACGTCTTCGCCCAGTGCACCGAATGCGGCCGCGCCTACTGGAAGGGCGCCCACCACGACCAGCTGGAGGCGGTCGTGGAAAGGGCGTTGGGACGCGCCCGCCGCTGATCCTCAGCTACGTCTGACGTCCCCCTTCCCGCACGCCACCCCGTCCCGGTTCCGGTCCAGGCCCAGGGGGTCGTCACCGCCGTTGACCTTCAGGCGGCCGTAGTGGTTCTGCCGGAGCCAGGTGCAGCGGGCGGCTGTTGTCCTCTTGACCTCCGGCGGGAACACCGTCGGCACGCACACGTTGACCGAGCCGTAGTGCCGGTCGCAGCCGGAGAGGGTGGGGCTGACCTGCTGGGACGTCTTCCGCTCGGCGGGTCCCGACACTGTGCCGGACAGGGAGTCGGCGAAGGCGTGGATGTGCGGGGAGGCGGCACCGAGGGCCGCCGGGCCCGTCAGGTGCACCCACTTGGCCACCGAGGGCACCCCGTTGGCGTCGACCGCGAAGAGCATGTACCAGCCGGGCGGGGCGATGTCCGGGTTGTTCGTGACGTTCAGGTCCACGTTGTTGCCGTCCACCGACAGCGGGAGATCCACGAACCGCTGGTTCGGGTCGGAGGAGTGCGTGACCGCCGCCGGGCGGATCAGCTCCGCCTTGGCGATGGGCCGGTCGACGGTGATCCGCTGGGTGTCGCCGTACTTCCACTCCTGGTTGATCACCGAGGTGATCGTCGGCCGGGTGCCCTTGTAGAGGTAGGGCGGGGTGTAGATCGACACGTTGTGGTTCCAGCTGCCGTTGCCCGGGTTGTCGCCCGTCGCCATCACCCGGCCGTCGGGCAGCAGGAACGCCGAGGAGTGGTAGCCACGGGACTCGGGGTCGGCCGCGACCGGGTCGAAGGCGTTCGTGGCCGGGTCGTAGACCGAGGACTCGTACACCGGGTTGGCGCGGTTGTGCAGGGCGCCGCCGGTCTCCAGCACCTTGCCGTCGGGCAGCAGCACCGCGGAGACGTACATCTTGCCCTGGTTGCCGGTCTCCGGCTGGGGCCCGCCGCCCAGGTCGACCGTGCCCTGCGGGACCGGCGGCCCGGCGACGTACGACGGGTTCGCCTGCTTGAGGTCGATCAGGTCGGTGAGCCGGTTCGCGTCGGGGTTGGAGTCGATGTTGCCGCCGCCGATGGTGAGGACCCTCTGGTCCTGCGCCGGGGGCAGCAGCACGGACGCGGACTGGTCGCGCTCGTCCTTGTTCTGCAGCCCCGGGATCTGTGTGATCGTGTTGGCGTCGTAGTCGTAGATCGCCGAGCCGCTGCCGGGGATGTTGTTGCCGAAGACATGGCTGCCCGTGTAGAAGAGGCGGCCGTCCTGCATCAGGATCATCGCCGGGTACAGGCCCCAGTACGACCAGGTCTGGTTGACCTGGGACAGCGGCAGCCACTGGTTCTGCGCGTAACTGAACTTCTCGGCGGTCACCGAGCCGGTGGAGTCCTCGCGGAGCCCGCCGAAGGAGATGACGTCACCGTTGCCGAGCTCGGTCGCCGAGGGGTACCAGTGGCCGTCGTTCAGGTCGTTGGTCTTGCTGTAGGTCTCGGTCGTCGGGTCGAAGATGTACGAGTCCTTGAACCCCTCGTAGCCGTGCCCGCCCGCGACCGGGTACGCCTTGTTGCCGCTCAGCACCAGCACCCGGCCGTCCTGCAGCTGGACGTGCCCCGCGCAGAACATGTCCTTCGGAGTGGGGATGACCTTGTACGTGCCGTTCGCCGGGTCGTACACCGCGCTCGTGAACGTGCCCGCGTTGAAGTTCTCCTCGCTGTTGCCGGAGCCGGCGATCAGGAGCACCTTGCCGTTGTCGAGCACGACCGAGTGCATGGAGCGGACCGGGTTCTGCGTCGGCAGTACCGACCAACTGCCGTTGGCGCACTGGTCGGTGGTGCCCGTGCACGGGGCCGGCGGGAGCGGGTCCGGGACCTGGTCCATGGTGTAGTCGTCGGTGGTCGCCGAACCGGTGCCGTAGACGGAGACACCCCACGTGATGCGGTCGGTGCCGGCCGGGATCTGCGGGGTGCGGACCGTGGCCTGCGTCCAGGCCGACGCCATGTCGAGGGTCTTCAGGTCGGTCCAGTACTGCCAGCCGGCCGTGGTGTCGTGCCGGAAGAGGGTGATGTTGGCGTCCGGCGTCGTGGTCTTGTACCAGAGCCCGAGGTCGTACTGCTTGCCCACCGAGACGGCCGGCGCGCAGTCGGCGGACTCCGTGATCATCGCCTTGCGGTCGCCGTCGACGCGGCGGGTCAGCGTGACCTTCATGGCCCTGGTCCCGGAGTGCGCGTCCGAGGTCGTCTCGAAGGTGAAGTCGTTGTCGCCCCAGCCCGACTTCTCCCAGCAGTACGGCATGTCGTCGCTGCCCGCGGTCTCGAAGCCGGGGTTCTTGATCAGGTTGGCGGCCTCGGCGCTCTGCGGCGAGGTGAGGAGCAGACCGGCGGTCAGGGCGCCCACCCCGAACAGCGCGGTCCGTCTGCGGTATCTGCTGCTCACACGGCTCTCCTTGCTCGGCTCCCCCGGCGACGGGGGAGGTAGACCAGCGCCTCGGTGCCGGCGAAGCGCAGAACGAACGTCATGACCAGTGCGAGCGCGGTGGCCGGCAGGGCGCCCATGCCGAACCGGCCGACGAGCAGGGCGATCAGCGGGATGCGCAGCACCAGGTCGGCGTTGGCCAGCAGCGCGAACCGGCCGAGCCGGTCCCACCAGCGGCGGTGTGCGCGCCGGTCGCGGAACAGCAGCTGCTCGATCAGCAGGAAGTTCCAGGCGACCCCGAACTGGTTGGCGAGGATCTCGGCGGGAAGGTAGTGCATGCCGAGGGCGGTCAGTGCCCAGAGCCCGACGAGGTTCGGCACGAACCCGCTCGCGCCGATCAGTCCGAAGCCGACCATGCGGGCCACCGGGGAGGCGGTGCGCAGGCCCGCCAGGTGGCGCAGGAAGCGGAAGCCCTCCCGGGCGGTGGACTTGGACTCGCCGGCGAACCGGTCCTGGAAGGCGAACGGCACCTCGGCGACCTGCCGGGGGCGGCTGCGTACGGCCAGTTCCAGCAGGATCTTGTAGCCGAGGGGCCGCAGCACGTCCGCCGTGACCGCGCTGCGGCGGATGGCGAAGAAGCCGCTCATCGGGTCGCTGATGCCGCGCAGTCTGCGTGGGAAGAGTGCCTTGGCCAGCCAGGTCGCGCCGCGCGAGACGGCCACCCGGTAGCCGCCGGCCAGCCCCGCCCGGCTGCCACCCGCGAGGTACCGGGAGGCGACGACCAGCCCGGCGTTCGCCCGCTCGCCGGTGGCCACCAGCTCAGGTATCAGGGACGGCGGATGCTGGCAGTCGCCGTCCATCACGACGACCCACTGCGAGGTCGCCGCCCGCAGTCCCTCGACCACCGCCCCGCCGAGCCCGCCGACGGGTTCCTCGCGGTGCAGCACGGCCACCGGGAACGGGCAGTCCCGGGCCGCCGCGCGGACGACCTCGGGGGTGTCGTCGGTCGAGTCGTCCACGAAGAGGACCTCGCAGGGCAGCCGCGCGGGCACCGACTCGGTGATCTCGTGCAGCAACTGCCGGATGTTCGCGGACTCGTTGAAGGTCGGTACGACGATGGTGACGGCGCCGGGTTCCGGCACCTCGGTGGCTCGCAGACCGGGTACCGGCGCCGTGTGCTCGCTCATCGGCCGGCCCCCGCTGCCCGGACCTGACGGATCTCGATGCGGTCGGGCCCGCTGCCGAACGTGGCGACCGGCGTGGAGTGCCGGATGGCGGCCCGGACGTTCGGCAGGTTCCTGGCGTCGCGGCGGACGGTCGGTGAGGCGACGACGTAGTCGATGTCCCGCCAGCCGTGCGGCATCGTCTTCGTGACGGCCGGGTCGAGGTCGGCCTTGTAGAACCAGATGGCGCCGAGACCGGGCCGGTATCCGGCGTGCACGAGGTCCAGCCAGAGGGCGTCGTCGACGAGCACGCGGGTGTCCTTCGGGTCCGCCACCTCGGTGCTGAGCCAGTGGGAGGCCTGCCGGTAGGGCCCGTTGGCGTCGGCGGTGACGGCGGTGCGGTCGCCGTCGTACCAGTGCGGTACGACATAGGCGCCGGCGGCGAGGGCGAGGGCGGCGGCGAGCGCGTACCGGCCGCCGGTGACGTACCGCTTCTCGCCCTGCGTGCGCCATCTGCTGGTGACCGCGTGCGCGACGGAGGCGGCGCCGCCCGCGAGGACCAGGGAGAGGAAGGGCAGCGCGCCGATGACGTACATGGCGGGCAGATAGCCGCCCGGACGCAGCGCCACCGCGGCCAGCACGGCCACCGTGATTGCCGGTCCGGCGAGGGCCCGGGCGGTGACCGACCAGCGCCGGGTGAGCAGCAGGAGCAGGGCCGCGGCGAGGCCGCCGAGGGGCAGGACGCGGTCGTAGTACAGCCAGGAGTGCAGAACGCCGTAGGAGCCGGAGCCCGCATCGAGGATGAATCCCGAGCCGGGCCTGGACATCTGGTAGGTGATGCCGTCCCACAGGGACACGTGCCCGGCGCCCGGGAACAGCTCGCCCTTGAGCAGGGCGAACAGCGGGTAGGAGAAGCCGGCCAGGGCGCACCCGGTGACGGCTCCGGTGAGGGCGAACTTGCGGGTGTCGCGGTGGCTGTGCCGCCACATGGTGACGAACAGGGCGGGCAGGACGACGAGCATCGTCTCCTTGGTGAGCACGCCCGTGGCGGCGGCGAGGCCCGCGCCGAAGTGGTGCCAGAGGTGGCGGCTGGGCGAGGCGGCGAGGCAGAACGCCAGCAGCAGCCACATCACGGCGATGTTGTCGAGGAAGATCTCCCGGCTGAGGACGACCGCGAGCGGGGAGAGCCCGAACAGGGCCATGCCGAGTCCGGCGGCCCAGCGGGGCAGGGAGAGCCGGCGGCCGAGGACGTAGACGAGGACCGCGCTGATGCCGCTGACCAGCAGCATGGTGAGCCGCATGGTGCCGACGGTCATCGAGCCGGGACTGATCGCCGAGGGGATCCAGCTGAGCAGGGCTATCTGGATCCAGCCGAGCGGCGGGTGGTCGTACCAGTAGGTGTAGTGGGCGAGGCCCCGGCCCTGCTGAACGGCCCAGGCCTGGGCGAGGTAGGTGCCCTCGTCGTCGCTGAGGGTCGGGTAGGCGGCGATGTTCCAGCCCTGGACGACGAGGATCGCCGTGAGCAGCAGGCCGCAGAGCAGCAGGTCGGGACGGGAGGAGCGGAGTCGCGGCGGCGGGTTTGTTCGGCCGGTCGAACGACCCTCCGGCACAGGTGGGCGCTGCGCGGGGACCTTCGCTGCGGTCACCGCGGGAAGTGTGGAGGTCACGCAGGAACGTCCTCTCGGATGGGCTCGGCCGCGGTGAGGTGCGCGCCGACGTGCGTGGTCAACTCCCAGTCATTGCGGCCGCGTTGCTCGCGCCAGACAGCACGGATCGCGGCTCCGGCGAGGAGGACCTGGTAGAAGGGCCCGCCCACGATGAGCTTCACGTAGTGGACGAGCCGGACCCGCAGGCCGTACTGCTTGCCGAAGTCGTGCAGCCCGACCACCTCGAAGACGAAGGTGACGGCGGCGGTGACCAGCGGCAGGAAGGTGAGGAAGGCGACCCCTACGGGCACGTCGAGGAAGAGCGCGACGGCGGCGTTGAGCGGGATGATCACGCCGGAGAAGGCCTGCATGAACGGGGTCATCAGGGTGTACCGGGCGAGCAACCGCTGGCCGAATCCCGGCAGTTGCCGCCAGTCCTTCTTCCGGTACACCTGCAGGAAGCCCTGGTTCCAGCGGGTGCGCTGCTTGAGCAGCGACATGAGGGAACCCGGGGTCTCCTCCCTGGTGACCATGTCGGAGTCGTAGGCGACGACGACCTTCTTGCCGACGCTGGACAGCCGGACGCCCAGGTCGCAGTCCTCGGCGAGGCAGTTGGGGTCCCAGCCGTCCGCTTCCCTGAGGACGCCGGTCCGCACGAAGACGGTGTTGCCGCCGAGCGGGATGAAGCCCTTCTGCGCGTGCAGGTGCAGCCGGGAGCGGAACCAGAAGAAGTACTCCAGGCAGTTGCGCAGGCTGTACCAGCTGGAGTGGAAGTTGATGAGCTGGACCCCGCCCTGGACGACGTCCGCGCCGGTGGTGCGGAAGGCGTGGTCGACGTGCGCGAGCAGTTCCGGGTGGACCTGGTCCTCGGCGTCGAAGACCCCGACGACGTCACCGCGGCAGTGCGGCAGCGCCGTGTTCATGGCCTTCGGCTTGTTCTTCTTCTCGTGGGTGTCGACGACGACCCGGACGCGCGCGTCCCGTGCGGCGGCCTTCTCCGCCACCTCGGTGGTCTCCGGGTCGTCGTGCCCGACGATCACGATGATCTCGAAGTCGGTGTGCGTGGATTCCAGCAGCCGCTGGATGGTGTGGTCCAGCACCGCCTGCTCGTGCCGGGCGGGCAGCAGCAGTGAGAACGACACGTGTTCGTCGCCGTCCGGTCTGCCGAAACGGGTGGAGGCCAGCACCTCGGGCGTACGCCACGCGTGCATCTGCCACCACAGGGTGAAAGCCGCCATCCAGAACAGGGCCAGTGAGACGGCGGCGATGAAGACAGACGTGAGCAAAAAGATCCCCCCAGATCCCGATTACCCCCTGTGCGGACAACGGTGAGTGACCACCCGTCAACCCGCTGTGGAGACAGTAGGGGGGATCTGTGAAGCGTGGGAGCTCTTCCGATAAATAGCTTGTTTCGGAACGGTGGTACGAGTAGCGGGATCTATCCGAACACGTGCTCCGTTTCGGACAGTTCGCACCTTCCCGCGCCGGGATTCCGGAGGCTCAGGCGCTGTTCAGGGACGTACGGAGCCGTTCCGGATCGGTCGTCGGCGCGTCACAGGTGAAGTTACGGCAGACGTACGCGGTCGGTTCGCCCTGCTGCAGGGGCCGGTCGGCGAGGAGCGGGAACTCGTCACTGTCCGCAGTCCCGACGGCGACGACGGCACCCGGGGCGGTGCCCAGAAGTGCCGTACGGTGCAGGGCGGCCGTCCTCTCGTCCGCGAGGCCCGCTCCGGCTTCGGCTCCGGATCCCGGTCCTACGACGGCGATCTCCCTGGGGCCGTCGAGGAGGGCCTCGGCGACGGCGAGCCCCCAGCCGATGAACCGGGGCACGCGCGGCCCCAGGGTCTTCACGACACCCAGCGCCCGCTCGGCGGCGGTCCGGTGCGGCTCGGACCCGGTGTGCGCGGCATAGCCCAGCAGCGCGCCCGCCGCCGCGGTCCAGCCCGACGGGGTGGCGTTGTCGGTGGGGTCCTGCGGCCGGCGGATCAGCCGCTCGGCGTCGGAGGCGGTGTCGAAGAGCGCGCCGGACCCGGGGTCGGTGAAGCGGGCGAGCACCTGGTCGAGGAGCAGCCCGGCGAAGTCCAGCCAGACGCCCTCGCCGGTCACGGACGCGAGCGCGAGGAAGCCCTCGGCGACGTCGGCGTAGTCCTCCAGCACGCCGTCGTTCGGGCCGACACGGCCGTCCCTGCTGGTGCGGGCGAGCCGGGCGTGCTCGTCGAGGTGCACCCGGACGAGCAGGTCGGCGGCGCCGAGGGCGGCCTCGACCAGATCGGGCCGGCCGAAGTAGGCGCCGGTCTCGGCGAGCGCGGCGACGGCGAGGCCGTTCCAGGCGGCGACGACCTTGTCGTCCCGGCCGGGCGCGGGGCGCTGCCGCCGCTCGTGGAGCAGGCGCTCCTTGACCGAGGCGATCTTCTGGGCGTCGAAGACCGTGTCCTGCTGGGGCAGTTGGAGGACGGACTGCCCGTGCTCGAAGGTGCCCTCGTCGGTCACGCCGAAGTACTGGGCGGCGAGGTCGCCGTCCGTGTCCCCGAGGACGGCGCGCAGCCGCTCGGGCGTCCACACGTAGTACGCGCCCTCGACGTGCCGCCCGCTGCCGTCGTCGCTGTCGGCGTCCAGCGCCGAGGCGAACCCGCCCTCGTCCGTGCACAGTTCCCGCACGAGGAAGTCGGCGGTCTCCAGGGCGACACGCCGGGCGAGGTCCGATCCGGTGGCCCGCCACAGGTGGGCGTACACACGGCACAGCAGCGCGTTGTCGTACAGCATCTTCTCGAAGTGCGGCACGACCCAGTCACGGTCGACCGAGTAGCGGGCGAACCCGCCGCCGAGCTGGTCGTAGATCCCGCCGCGGGCCATCCGCTCACAGGTGTCCTGCGCCATCTGCAACGCGCCCTCGGCGCCGGTCCTGGCGTGGTGCCGCAGCAGGAACTCCAGCACCATGGACGGCGGGAACTTCGGCGCGCCGCCGAATCCGCCGCGCTGCGGGTCGTACTCGCGCGTGAGCCCGAGGAGGGCCTGGGCGAGTTCCTGCTCACCGGGCGGCTGGGCGCCCTGGTGGCTGATCTCCCGCTGGGCGAGATCGCGGACGATCTTCCCGGCGACCTCCGCGACCTCGTCCCGACGGGTGCTCCAGGCCTGTTGCACACCCTCCAGCACCTGCCGGAAGGAGGGCATGCCGTGCCGGGGCGCGGGCGGGAAATAGGTCCCGAAGTAGAAGGGCGCGGCGTCCGGGGTGAGGAAGACGGTCATCGGCCAGCCGCCCTGACCGGTGGCGGCCTGTACGGCCTCCATGTAGACCGCGTCCACGTCCGGGCGTTCCTCGCGGTCGACCTTGATGCTGACGAAGTGCTCGTTCATGAAGGCGGCCGTCACTTCGTCCTCGAAGCTCTCGCTCGCGAGGACATGGCACCAGTGGCAGCTCGAATACCCGACGCTCAGCAGGACGGGTTTGTTCGTCCTGCGGGCCTCATCGAATGCCTGAGCCGACCAAGGCCACCAGTCGACCGGATTGTCGGCATGCTGGAGGAGGTACGGGGACGTCTCGTGAGCCAGTCGGTTCGGCATACCCCCCATCCTGCCCCACACGTTCGGGTCAGTCCTGCGAAGGCTCGGCCTTCCGGACAGGGCACATTCGCGAGTAGTCCCAGGAAGGACTGCCCTTCATGCCCGGTCCGACGATCAGGTACCGGTCGCTTCGGGCGCCACGGGCTCCGGTACCGCGTAGAAACGCATCAGTACCGGGCGCGCCCCTTCGGGGGCCTCCTCGCGCGGGTGGCCGTAGCGTTCCAGCAGGGCGTGGTACTCCCGCAGGAAAGCGAGCAGTTCCTCCCTGGTCAGCCAGGTTCCGTGGCGCTGGACCTGGGACCAGCCCTCTGGACCGCGGTACTCCTGGTGGGCGCGGCGGTACAGGGCGGTGTCGAACTCGATCTTCAGGTGGGCGAGCCGGGCGGCGGCCTCGTACTCCTCCGGCGCCATCGTGGCCGGGTCGGGCGTGGTGTGGCTGAAGGGCCGGGACCGCCACCAGCGCTCGCGCCCGCCGGACTTCTCCGGGATCTCCTCGATCAGCCGCTGCTCGGCGAGTTTGCGCAGGTGGTAGCTGGTGGTGCCGGAGCTCTCGCCGAGTTCGCGAGCCAGGACGGTGGAGTTCGCCTCGCCGTGTCGGCCGAGGTATTCGAGGATCCGGCGGCGCAGCGGGTTGCCGAGGGATTTGTAGAGGGCGGTGCGCTCCAGGCTCGTCATCTCGGGCATGCCGTCGGTCATGCGGCCACGGTAACCCTGAGAACCCTGAGAAGACCCCCATGTCTGCCGAGATTTCTTTGCAGAGTTTTCTCTGCATTCTGGTGCAGTCGATGTCGGAGGGACGACGAGAGGGGGAGGACGTGAGCGTGAGTGTGAGGGTGGCGGAGACCGCTCGGAGGAAGTGGCCCTTGGTCCTGTTGGGGGCCACGGCGGTCCTGCTGGTGCCGTGGATGGCGGTGCTGGCCCTGACCCTGCCGGGCAGCACAGAGGTCGACAACTGGCCCCTGGCCTGGATCGGCCTCGACGTCCTCATGGCGACGGGCTGCGCGGCGACGGCCCTGCTCGGCCTGCGTGGCGATGCGAGGGTCCACCTGACGGCTTCGGCGACAGCGTCGGTGGCGGTGCTGGACGCCTGGTTCGACATAACGACAGCGGGCACGGGCGCCCCACTGGCCGAGGCGCTGCTGTGCGCGGTGGCGGAGGGGGCGCTGGCGGGGGCGTGCGTCTGCCTCGCGCTGGGCAGGGGAAGGGGCCGGCGCAAGGCGCCCCGCCGCCGCGAACCCGGCCGCCCGTCAAGGAGTGGGCACGAAACTCTCACCGCACCCCCTGATCACCACCCCCTCGCCATCCCGTCTCACTCGAAGGACACTCATGGGCAAGGGAGTTGGCACCGGAGGGGGACGGGACATGCGGGACGGCCATCGGGCGGAGGCCGAGCGGCTGCTGGTACGGGCCGTCGAGGAAGAGGTACGGCGCTCGGGCGGGCGGATCGACGGACAGCTGCTGCTGTCGCGGGCGCGCGGTGCGCTGGAGGCGATGGCGGGGGCGGCCGGCGAGGAGTACGAGGCGTACGTCCACGCGCTGGACGAGACCGAGGCGGGCCGGCTGACCTTCGGCCAGCGGTACGCCCGTGAGGGCGCCGGAACCGCGCTGCTGGTGGCGGTGGTCGCCGCGGTGGCCGCGGGCGTGGCCGACCTCTGCCTCGGCACCGGTGCCGGCCCGGCCGTCGGCGCGGGTGTCGCCGCGGGCGTGGTCGGTGCCGCCGCCTCCGTGGTGAAGGTGGCCGGCGCCCATCTGCCCGCCGCGCACCACCGGGCGGGCGCGGCCGGCCAGCCCGGCGGGACCGAGCAGCTCCGGCTGCAGTGGCTCACCGCGCTCGAGGTGCGCGGCATCCGCCCGTTCCTCGACCAGCAGCGGGTGCTGACCGCCTCCACCACCCCGAAGAAGAAGGGCGGCCCGACACTGCGCGGCGCAAACAAGAGCGCCGCGGCCCGTCGGCGTACGGTGCTGGAGCAGTCGTTCGGGCAGCTCCCGGTCGCGGACGGCCCGTTCGCGGGGCGCCGGGCGGAGCTGGCGCGGATCCGGCAGTGGGCGCAGGCCGCCCGGGCGGCCACCGAGACCCGGCCCACGGTGGTCGTGCTGCACGGCGAGCCCGGCTCGGGCCGGACCACGCTCGCGGTGCGCGCGGCGCACGAGCTGCGGGACCACTTCCGTGGCGCGGTGGTGGTGGATCTGCGCGGTGGCACCCGGGAGGCGGCGCCACTGGCGACGCGGGACGCCCTGCTGCATCTGCTCAACCGGCTCGGTGCGCCCCGCGAGCAACTGCTGTTCCGGGAGCGCTCCTCCCCGGACCAGCAGGTCAAGCGGCTCGGCGAGCTGTACCACCAGCACCTGTCCGGCCTGCCGGTGACGATCGTGCTGGACGACGCCTCGGACCCGGAGCAGGTGCGGGCGCTGGTGCCCGAGCGCTCCGACAGCCTGGTCCTGGTCACGGCCCGCAGCGCCCTGGACCTGCCGGCGGATCTGCCGGCCTGGGTGCACGATCTGCCGGTCGAGGCGCTGGACGCGGCGGGTGCCGAGGACCTGCTCGGCGCCGTCGCCGAGGACGCGTCGGGTCCGTACGACGCCGAGTCCGCCGACCGGATACGGGACCTCACCGGTGGGCTGCCGCTGGCGCTGAGGATCGCCGGCTCGGCGCTCGGCCCGCGCTCGCCCCGGCAGCTGGCCACGGATCTGGGCGCGTACGGCCCGGTGGAGCCGGTGGAGCGGGCCCTGTGGCTGCGCTACACCGACCAGCCGGAGCCGGCGCGCCGGCTGCTGCGCAGGCTCGCGCTCGCGGGCCGGGCCTCGCTGGGCGCCGCGGCGGCCGCAGCGCTGCTCGCCACCGACGAGGCCGAGGCCATGCGCCACCTTGTCGCCCTGGCCCGGGCGGGTCTGATCGACCATGTGCGCGGCAGCCGCTACCGGCTGCACGACCTGGTGCGCGCCTTCGCCCAGGCCCGGCTGCTGGACGAGGAGGACCCGGCCGAGCGCGCGGCGGCGCAGGAGCGGCTGATCGTGAACTACGCCGACCTGGCCGACTCGGTGCTGCGCCTGGTCGACGGGAACATGTCGACGCGCTCGCACCAGTTCGGCCCGCACGGTTTCACCTCGCTGGACGAGGCGCTGCGCTGGCTGGACGACGAGTCCAGCTTCATCACCGCGACCCTGCGCCACGCCGAGGGCGTGAACCAGTCGGCGGTGCAGAACCTGCTGGGCGCGCTGTGCGACTACTGCCTGCTGCGCGGCGACCTGTACCGGCTCGGGGAGATCGGCGAGCTGGCCGAGGCCGTGGACCAGGGGCTGCTGGTGCGCTCGGTGCAGTGGCGTACCGGTATCGCGGCCCGGCAGCTGGGCGAGCTGGACAAGGCGCGCACCACGCTGGCCTCGGTGGTGGACCTGTACCGGGAGGCGCACCATGACGCGGGGGCGGCCCGCGCCCTGTGCTCGCTCGGGATCACCCTGCACCACCAGGGCAACCTCACCGAGGCCGCCGCCCGGCTACAGGAGGCGCTGGATCTGCAGGCGGCGCCGGAGCTGGCCACGGACCGGGCCTGGACGATGCACGCCCTGGCCGCCGTCCAGCGGGACCGGGCGCGGCCGGCCGAGGCGCAGGACCTGCTCACCCGCTCCCTGGTCCTGCACCACGAGGGCGGTTCGGTGCACGGCGAGGCCTGGGCGCACTTCCAGCTCGGCCAGCTGGCCCTGCGGATGGGGGACGTACCGCGTGCGGAGACCGAGCTTCGGGCGGCCCTGGAGCGGTACGGCCGGACGCACGACGCGCGCGGCGAGGCCTGGGCGCTGACCCAGCTGGCCCGGGCCCGGCTGGTGGCCGGCGACGCCTCACCGGCCGTGGAAGGCCTCCGGCAGGCCGCCGCCCGGCACCGGGAGAACGAGGACGTGCGCGGCGAGGCCTGGACGCTGTACTACCTGGGCCAGGCGCTGGAGGAGGCCGGCGACGGGGACCTGGCGGTGCGCGATCTGGAGCGGTCCCGGACGATGTTCTCCCGGATGCGGGACGGCTACGGCCTGGCCTGCGCCCGGCACCACTCGGCGCGGGTCACCCGCGACCAGCGGGCCGCGCAGACCGGCTCGCTGCGCAACTCCGGCTTCGCCCGGCAGCTCCTGATGGACGCGCGGGCCGACTTCCAGCGCATCGGTGTCGCCCACGGCGAGGCGTGGACCTGCCTGGAGCTGGCGGTGGTCGACGCGGGCAACGCCCGGACACAGGCCGCGCTGGCGCTGTGCGACGAGGCGCTGGACCTGTTCGCCTCCTACGGCGACCGGCGCGGCGAGGACTGGGCCCGTTTCCTGCGCTGCACCCTGCTGCCCTACGCGGCGCCCGGCGGGGCGGAGGTGGGCACGGCGGTCGCCCAGGAGGAGCTGGCCCAGCTGGCCCGCGCCGGCCATCCCCTGCGGGACGAGAAGCTGGCCGACTACGTCCCCGCGTATGCCCTGCTGCTGGAACGCGGGGTCAGCCTGGATGACGGCTGGCAGGCCTGGCGGCTGCGCATGACTCCGGACCGCCACGCCCGGGAGGTGATGGGGGTGGCGGTGCCGGCGGGGCGCTGAGGCCCGGGTCAGCCTCGCTCGGCCGCGGAGTCGGCCTTCTCGGCCCTCCCCGCCTGCTCGGCCTCGGGGTCCGGGGGCTCCTTGAAGTCGACCTTGTTCATGTGCTTGCTCATCGACTTCATCAGGCCCCACACCGCCAGGGCCATCACCGCGAAGACGATGAAGCCGAGGACACCGGGGGTGACCTTGTTCTGGTCCACCTCCTTGGCGAGGGGGACCAGATGCGTCACTGCCAGGCTCACGCTTGCGCTCATGTCAGGCATTGTCCCGGATGCCCGCGAAGAGGTCGTCCTCGGGGAGGGAGGTGTCGACGAGCGACTTCGCCAGCTCGTACTCCTCCGTCGGCCAGACCTCCTTCTGGATCTCCATCGGCACCTTGAACCAGCCGCCGTCGGGGTCGATCTGCGTGGCGTGCGCGATCAGCGCCTTGTCGCGGATCTCGAAGAAGTCCGCGCACGGAATGTGCGTGGTCAGGGTGCGCTCGGTGCGCTGCATCTCGTCCCAGCGCTTGAGCCACTCACCGTACGGCGACTCCAGGCCGCGCGTGAGCATCGCGTGGTGCAGCGCCTCGGTGCGGGGGCGGTTGAAGCCCTGGTTGTAGTACAGCTTCTGCGGCTGGTAGGCGGGGCCGAACTCGGACTCCGGGTACTTCTCGGCGTCCGCCGCGCCCTCGAACGCCACCATGGAGATCTTGTGGGTCATGATGTGGTCGGGGTGCGGGTAGCCGCCGTTCTCGTCGTAGGTGGTGATCACCTGCGGGCGGAAGGAGCGGATCTGGCGGACCAGTTCGCCGGCCGCCTTGTCGACGTCCTCCAGGGCGAAGCAGCCCTCGGGCAGCGGCGGCAGCGGGTCGCCCTCGGGCAGGCCGGAGTCGACGAACCCGAGCCACTCCTGCTTGACGCCGAGGATCTCCCGGGCCTCGTCCATCTCCTTCTTGCGTACCTCGTGGATGTGCTCCTCGATGTACTTGTCGCCCTGGAGCTTCGGATTGAGGATGGACCCGCGCTCTCCGCCGGTGCAGGTCACCACCAGCACGTCCACCCCCTCGGACACGTACTTCGCCATGGTGGCCGCGCCCTTGCTCGACTCGTCGTCGGGGTGTGCGTGAACGGCCATCAGTCGCAGCTGGTCAGTCAAGACTCAATCCTCGGTCAGTCGGCGCCCCGTGTCTTCGGCGCGATCGGCGGCTTCTATAGTGACGGAATCGGGGGGCGAATAATTCCGGGACCGGTTCTGCCGAGAGGACGATCATGAGCACGGCGAGCGCGCGGCTGCCCGAGGGGCGCTACGGCCGTTCCTCGGACGAGCGTGCCGACCGCAGGCTCAAGGTCGCCGGTGCGGTGCTCGGCGCGGCCCTGCTCGCACTGGTCGGCTACTTCGCCTACCACTATGTGGTGGAGAGCAGGATCAGCGCCCAGGTGATCGCCTTCGACGCCACGGACAACGCGGTCGAGGTGCATCTGGAGGTCCGCAAGGACTCCGGCACCTCGGGCTACTGCACCCTGCGCTCCCAGGCGGCGGACGGCTCCGAGGTGGGCCGGGCCGACTTCCGCTTCACCGGGTCGGCCACGCGTATCGACAAGGTCGTCACGCTGCGTACGACGGCGAAGGGCACCACGGCCGAGCTGCTCGGCTGCCATACCGGCTGACCGGGGCCCGGACACTCCCCGGCTTCACCCGGAATACGTACACGCTGACCTGCGTTGATGTGATTCTGATGGCTTATGTCCTCCCCCTTCCGGCCTTGAATTGTTAGGCTCGTGGTTTCGCCCACCCGAGAGGGAACATTCTTCTGGGTAGGGCGATGCTTTGTATTCCCAGTACCGACGAGGAGCACCCTGTGACCCAGACCAGCGAGAACGTCACCTGGCTGACCCAGGAGGCGTACAACAAGCTCAAGGACGAGCTTGAGTACCTTACTGGTCCTGCGCGCACGGAGATCGCCGCCAAGATCGCGGCCGCGCGCGAGGAGGGCGACCTGCGTGAGAACGGCGGGTACCACGCGGCCAAGGAGGAGCAGGGCAAGCAGGAGCTGCGTGTGCGGCAGCTGACCCAGCTTCTCGAGAACGCCCAGGTGGGCGAGGCCCCGGCCTCCGCCGACGGTGCCGTCGCGCCGGGCATGGTCGTCACGATCGCCTTCGACGGTGACGAGGACGACACGATGACGTTCCTGCTCGCCTCCCGCGAGTACGCGAGCGCCGACATCGAGACGTACTCGCCGCAGTCCCCGCTGGGCGCCGGCGTCATCGGCCACAAGGTCGGCGAGGACGCGGAGTACGAACTGCCGAACGGCAAGAAGGCTTCGGTGCGGATCCTGAAGGCCGAGCCGTACTCGGGCTGACCACCCCACCCCATGTGACCTCCAGCCCCCGGTGTCCGGCGGATCCCGCTCGACACCGGGGGCTTCGTCATGCCCGAAGCCGTCAGGCGGTGGCCGAGCGGTACTTGCGGACCGCGAGGGTGCGGAAGACGAGGATGATCACGACCGACCAGATCAGCGAGGCCCAGACGGGGTGCTGCATGGGCCAGGCGTCGGCGGCCCGGAAACCCGGGGGAAGGTTCCCGAACAACTCGCGGGAGGCCTGGACGGTGGCGCTGAAGGGGTTCCACTCCGCGACGTGCCGCAGGAAGGCCGGCATCTTGTTCGCGTCCACGAACGCGTTGGAGATGAACGTCAGCGGGAACAGCCAGATCAGGCCGCCCGAGGTCGCCGCTTCAGGAGTGCGCACGGACAGGCCGATGAGCGCGCCGATCCACGAGAACGCGTACCCGAGCAGCAGGAGCAGTCCGAATCCGGCGAGCACCTTGCCGAGGTTCTCGTGCGTGCGCCAGCCGACGATCAGGGCGACGACCGCGAGGACGACCATGGTGAGCGCGGTCTGCACCAGGTCGGCGAGGGTGCGCCCAGTCAGGACCGCGCCGCGCGCCATGGGCAGGGAGCGGAAGCGGTCGATGAGCCCCTTGTGCATGTCGTCCGCGATGCCGGCACCGGCGCCCGCCGTGGCGAAGGTGACCGTCTGCGCGAAGATGCCGGCCATCAGGAACTCACGGTAGGCCTGGGTCGAGTTGGACGAGCCGACCTGGATCGAGCCGCCGAACACGTAGGTGAACAGCACCACGAACATGATGGGCTGGATCAGCCCGAAGATCAGCATCTCGGGAATCCGGCCCATGCGGATCAGGTTCCGGCGGGCTACGACCAGTGAATCGTTCACGGCGCTCACTTCACGGCCTCCTCGGCGGTCGCCTCGTCGTCCTGGGCGGCGGTCTCGGCCACGTGTCCCGTCAGCGACAGGAAGACGTCGTCGAGGGTGGGGCGGCGCAGCCCTATGTCGTCTATCTCGATCCCGCGGGTGTCCAGCTCGCGGATGATCTCGGCGAGCAGCTTGGCCCCGCCGGTCACCGGGACCGTGAGCTTGCGGGTGTGCTCCTCGACCGTGACCTCGCCCTTGCCGAAGCCGCGCAAGACCTCGGCGGCGCTCGCGATGTGCTCGCGCTCGTGCACCACGACCTCGACGCGTTCACCGCCGGTGCGGGCCTTGAGCTGGTCGGAGGTGCCCTTGGCGATGACCCGGCCGTGGTCGACCACCGCGATCTCGTGGGCGAGGTGGTCGGCCTCCTCCAGGTACTGCGTGGTGAGCAGCAGCGTCGTACCGCCGGAGACGAGCTGTTTGATGACCTCCCACAACTGCTGGCGGTTGCGCGGGTCCAGGCCGGTCGTCGGCTCGTCCATGAACATCACCGGCGGCGAGACCACGAGGGCCGCGGCGAGGTCGAGCCGGCGGCGCATGCCTCCGGAGTAGGTCTTGGCGGGGCGGTCGGCGGCGTCCGCGAGGTTGAACTGCTCCAGCAGCTCCGCCGCGCGTGCCTTCGCCGCCTTGCCCTTCATCTGGTACAGCTGTCCGACCATCTGCAGGTTCTCCCGGCCGGTCAGATACTCGTCGACCGCCGCGAACTGACCGGACAGGCCGATGGAGCGGCGTACGGCGTCGGGGTCCTTCAGCACGTCCACGCCCGCGACGACCGCCTTGCCGCTGTCGGGGCGCAGGAGCGTGGTCAGGCAGCGGACGGTCGTCGTCTTGCCGGCGCCGTTCGGCCCGAGAAGGCCGAGGACCGTGCCCTCGGGCACGTCCAGGTCTACGCCGTCGAGAGCCCTTACGTCGCCGAAGGTCTTCACCAGGCCTTCGGCATGGATGGCGCCTGGCATGTCTGTCTCCACGTCGTCGGGGATGTTTCGGAAAGGCTAGGTTTGCGGGTTCGCACGCGCCTGCGATTTTCCGCATGCGGCGGTGGGGCCACAGCCTCCGCGACACACCATAACGCGATGTATCGCGTTCCTCAATGGACTTCACCGGAACGGGTGGCGAAGGGGGACAGAAGGCCGGCCCCGGCCTCAGTCGATGACGGTGTAACCCGCGTCCCGCAGGGCCTGGCCGACCTCGGCGCAGTGCACCGGGCCCTTCGTCTCGAGGTGCAGCTCCACCTCCGCCTCCGTGAGCCCGAGCCGGGGGTCGGTTCGTACGTGGCTCACGTCGAGGACATTAGCGTCGACCACTGACAACACCCCGAGGAGCGTGGCAAGGGCGCCCGGGCGGTCCGTCAGCCGGAGCCGAACGGCCAGGTAGCGGCCTTGCGCGGCCATGCCGTGCCGCAGCACGCGCTGCAGCAGCACCGGATCCACGTTGCCCCCGGAGAGCACGGCGACGACCGGCCCCTCGAAGGTGTCCGGCGCCGCCAGCAGCGCCGCCACCGGGCTCGCCCCGGCCGGCTCCACGACCAGCTTGGCCCGCTCCAGGCAGAGCAGCAGCGCGGCCGACAACTGGTCCTCGCCGACCGTGCGCACCTCGTCGACCAGGTCCCTGACGATCCCGAACGGCACCTGGCCCGGCCGCCCCACCTTGATCCCGTCGGCCATCGTCGCCGGGTGCCGCACGGACACCGGGTGCCCGGCGGCCAGCGACGGCGGGTAGGCCGCCGCACCCTCCGCCTGCACGCCGACGATCCGGACGTCCGGCCGGATCGCCTTCACCGCCACCGCGATACCGGCCGCGAGCCCGCCGCCGCCGATGCCGACGACGATCGTGCGCACCTCCGGGCACTGCTCCAGGATCTCCAGGCCGACCGTGCCCTGACCGGCGATGACGTCCGGGTGGTCGAAGGGATGGATGAACACCGCCCCCGTCTGGGCCGCGTACTCCTCGGCGGCGGCCAGCGTCTCGTCGACCACCTGGCCGTGCAGGCGGACCTCGGCGCCGTAGTCGCGCGTCGCGCTGATCTTCGGCAGCGGCGCGCCCTTCGGCATGAACACCGTGGAGTGCACACCGAGCAGCGAGGAGGCGAGCGCCACGCCCTGCGCGTGGTTCCCGGCGCTCGCGGCCACCACCCCGGCCGCCCTTTCCTCCGGCAGCAGCCCGGAGATCCGCACATAGGCGCCGCGCAGCTTGAACGATCCGGTCCGCTGCAGGTTCTCGCACTTCAGATGCACCGGCGCGCCGACCAGCTGGGTCAGGTGGCGGCTGCCCTCCATCGCGGTCACGCGTGCCACGCCCGAGAGCATCTTCTGGGCGCCGCGCACGTCGTCGAGGGTGACGGAACGCAAGGAGTCAGCCGTGCCGTAGCTCATGACTCCAGCATCGCAGTTCACGGTCGTACACGACGGGTGTGACCAAGCTCCGAGACCGGTTTGTGCAGCGCCGGTACGGCCCGCCGCCGGGCCGCGTACCCTGTCCCCCAACCCAGCAGCCCTTCATGAAGCGAGCCTCCGGCCATGCCCACAACACCTGAAATGTCGATGGACATGACGACCGTCGGTGACACCGGCCTCCTCGACACCCTCCAGCACGAGGTGGCGGTGTTCGCCCGCCGTGCCGAACAGACGCGGCTCGGCGGGGTCGGGCAGGTGCGCAACTCCATGGACCGCGCGGCGTACCTGCTGCTCAACCGCCTCGACAAGGAAGGCCCGATGGGCGTCAAGGCGCTCGCCGCGAGCATGGGCATCGACTCCTCCACGGTCACCCGGCAGGTGGCTCCGCTGGTCGACACCGGGCTCGTCAAGCGCACCTCGCACCCCGAGGACGGGCGGGCGGTGGTCCTTCAGCTGTCCCCGCGCGGGGTCGCCCGGCTGGAGGAGGTGCGCTCCTCCAGGCGTCAGCTGATGGCCGAGCTGACACAGGACTGGGCACCGGAGGAGCGCGAGCAGTTCTGCACGCTCCTGACCCGGTTCAACGGCGCGCTGTCCGCGCGGATGACGGTGCAGGGCACCGGGCCGGCCGACCAGCCGCCGGCGTCCTGAGACGCGCCGGGCAGAGTACGGGTCCGGAGTCTTGACCCCGGGCCGCCACTGGCCTCATATGAGACCGGGTCCTGCGTCGTACGCGGTTCACCTGTCCCGTACCGGACAGGACCCCCTCTAGGGGGAGGCGTGGTGCGTGATCGGCAGGTGTCCCGAGGAGCCCGCCGGGCCCGGGAGTTCGAGGCGTTCGTCGCGGGTGCGGCCGGACGTCTGCTGCATGCCGCCACGCTGCTGACCGCGGAGGCGCCGGACGCCAACCCGCGCGCGCGGCGCCTGCTGACGCTCGCGCTCGCCCACACCTACGCGCGCTGGGACCGGCTGCACGGCGAGGACCCGTACGACTGCGCCCGCCAGTACCTCGCCACCCGCTTCGCACGCGCAACCTGGCACCAGTACGGCGCCTTCGGCCGGATGCGCCCGGATCCACGCAGCCCGCTCGCCGCCCTGGGCCCGCAGGAACGGCTGATCCTGGTCCTGCGCCTGTACGAAGGCGTCGCCGAGGAGCAGGCGGCGGCCCTCCTCGGACTCCCACGCGAGCGCATCCACACCATCTGCGACCGCGCGACAGCCACCCTGCTCCACCCCACTCCACGTACGGCGGGCAGAGAGGTGGCGCCTTCATGAAGGGGCGGCGAGTCGGCGAGAGTGCCGGGCCCGTGGGCGGCCCGAGCAGCGTGCGGATGTCCGGGATCCGGTGCAGTGGGAGGGCGGTGTGAACCGGCCCCAACGGGAGGCCGCCGCGCGGCAGATCATGGAGCAGGCGCCGGCACCGGTGCCGGCGGACCTGTGCTCGGAGGCGGTGCGCCGCGGCGAGCGCCTGCTGCGGCGCGGGCAGCTCGTCCGCCGGGTGCTGTGGCTGCTGGCCTGCGCCGCAGCCGTCGCGTTCAGCGTGTGGGCGGCCCGCGTACACCCGTGGACGGAGCCGCCCTCCCAGACGACGCCACCGGTCACCGGCTGGTGAGCCGCGGGCCGACGGGAGATGCGGCCCGCGTACGACGGTGGTCACGCTGTCCGGGCCCGGCGGCGCGGCGCAGTGGCGGCCGCCGGGCTTCAGGGGGCCGGCACGCCGTCGGTTTCACCTGCTGCCACGGCTTCCGTCCCTGCAGTCGGTGACCGCAAGCCTCCCCCCGCAACCCGTCCCGCGGCAGGCGTTCGTTTCCGTCAGCCCAGGGCCTGCTGGAGGTCCGCCAGCAGGTCGTCGACGTTCTCGATGCCCACGGACAGGCGTACCAGGTCGCCGGGTACCTCCAGCGCGGAACCGGCCGCGGACGCGTGCGTCATCCGGCCGGGGTGCTCGATCAGGGACTCGACGCCGCCGAGCGACTCGCCGAGGGTGAACACCTTGGCCCGGTTGCACACCTCGACCGCGGCCTCCTCGCCGCCCTCGACGCGGAAGGACACCATGCCGCCGAACGCCTTCATCTGCTTCGCGGCGACCTCGTGTCCGGGGTGCTCGGGCAGGCCCGGGTAGAGCACGCTGGTCACGCGCGCGTGCCGGGTCAGCATGTCGGCGATCTTCGTGGCGTTCTCGCTGTGCCGGTCCATCCGCACCGCGAGGGTCTTGGTGCCGCGCAGCACCAGCCAGGAGTCGAAGGGGCCCGCGACGGCGCCCATCGCGTTCTGGTGGTAGGCCAGCTCCTCGCCGAGGCCCTGGTCGGAGACGATCAGCGCGCCGCCCACCACGTCCGAGTGACCGCCCATGTACTTGGTCAGGGAGTGGACGACGACGTCCGCGCCGAGCGACAGCGGCTGCTGGAGGTAGGGCGTGGCGAAGGTGTTGTCGACGACGAGCTTCGCGCCCGCGTCGTGCGCGACGGAGGCGACGGCGGCGATGTCGGTGATGCCGAGCAGCGGGTTGGAGGGGGTCTCCACCCAGACGGCCTTGGTCCTGGGGGTGATCGCGGCCCGTACGGCGGCCGGGTCGCTGGTGTCGGCGACGGACCACTCCACGCCCCAGCGGGTGACGACCTTGGCGAAGAGGCGGAAGGTGCCGCCGTAGGCGTCGTTCGGGATCACCACGTGGTCACCGGGGCTGAGCAGCGTGCGCAGCAGGGTGTCCTCGGCCGCCAGGCCGGACGCGAAGGCGAGGCCGCGACGGCCGCCCTCGAGCGCGGCGAGGTTCTCCTCGAGGGCGGTGCGGGTGGGATTGGCGCTGCGGCTGTACTCGTAGCCGCCGCGCAGCCCGCCGACGCCGTCCTGCTTGTAGGTCGAGACCTGGTAGATCGGCGGGACGACCGCGCCGGTGAGGGGATCCGCGGTGTTGCCCGCGTGGATCGCGAGGGTCTCGAAGTGCTGACTGATGTGCCTGTCGCTCATGTGCACCGAGCGTAGTGCGCCTGACCGGATCCTGAAGCCCACCGGGCTCGAGCGGCACCGGCGAAGGGTTTCCCCTTACCCTGTCATGAACAGATCCGGAGTTTTCCACAGCCTCGCGGCGGGGTTGGCCAATTGTCGGCGGCGTCTGGTTCGCTTGGGGCATGGCGATTCTCTGGCTGCTCATGGCGCTGCTCATGCTGAGCTTCGTGCTGCTCTCGTTCATGCGGCGCAGGCGCGGGGTGATCGAGCAGGTTCCTCCGGGACACCCGGACGCCGCCGACCCGGCGGCCTACGGCTTCGTGCGCCAGGAGGAGCTGGACGTGCGCATGCCCGGCCCGGACCAGGACCTGCTGGACGTCCTGGAGTTGGTGCAGCGCACGCAGGACTATCGCGCGGCCTCCCAGCTGCTGGCCGGCACCGAGGCCGAGGGCGAGCCGCGCTGGCAGCGGGTGCAGGCCTTCGCGGGCGCGGCCGCGCTGGAGCTGCAGCGGCGGCCCGGCGGGGTGCATGAGACGCCGGGCGGCCAGTGGCTGCGGGTGTGGCGCGCCGAGCAGCCCAAGGACGCGGGCTGCGCCGCCGTCTACGCGGAGTTCCTGGTGCAGCAGGCCTGGCGGACGTCGACGCCGGGCACGGACGACTTCCGGATCATCATGGAGGAGGCCCGGGACGCGTGCGCGCAGGCGGCCCTGCTCGCTCCCGGCGACCCGGTGCCGTACATCGTCGAGCTGTCCATCGCCCGTGGACTCGCCTATTCCCAGGCCGAGTTCGACCAGCTGTGGCTGAAGATCCTCGACCGCGCCCCGCATCACATGGGCGCTCATCTGGCCGCGCTGCACTACTGGTGCGAGAAGTGGCACGGCTCGCGCGAGCAGGCGTACGCCTTCGCCGAGGCCGCAGCGGCCCGCGCGCCGCAGGGCTCACTGCTCGCCGCGCTGCCCCTGTTCGCGGTCTTCGAGCACCTTCCCGAGGTGAACCTGGTGGCGAGCTTCTACCAGAGCGAGGTCGTCACCAAGGCGATGCACGGCGCCCTGCACGCGGTGCACTCGGCCCGCCCCGACGACCCCATGCTCGCGCACGTCCGCCATCTGCTGATCTTCTTCCTGGTCCGTGCCGAGCGCTGGCAGGAGGCCATGCACCAGCTGATACACGTGGACGGGCACGTCGGTGCGCTGCCCTGGATGCTGTCCGCCGACCCGGCCGCCGAGTTCGCCCTCTACCGCGCCCTGGCGGTGGCCGGCTACGAGGCCAACGGCGGCAACCCGGCCACCCTCCCCGGCTGAGCCCCGGTCACCCCTGCTCTCCTGCCAACTCCGCGATGAGACGGCGTAGTTCCGCCTGCTCCGCCTCCAGCCGCGCGGCGCGTTCGTCGTCAGCCGGCTGGGCGGACTGAACTGGATGGAGGCCGTCGAGCTGGTCCGGGACCGCGTCCCCGGCGGCAACGCGGCCGCGCTGCCGGGGCTCACGGCGCAGGCAGCCGGCTAATTCCGGCGACGAGGGCGGGCCTTTCCCCGTACATTCGCCGTTCGCGCGGCCATGGAAGCCGCAGAAGCAACAAAGGCTGCAGAACCCGGGGGGAGAGCGATGAGCACGTTTCTGATCGGTGGCGGGTGGGACACCGCCGAGGTGTACGAGCCGTTCGTCCGTGCGGTCGGTGAGGACCGGCGCATCGGGTGTCTGATCGTCGACGAGGGGGACGGGGCGGCGCAGTTCGAGCGGTACGCCGAGGTGCTGCGGAAGGCGGGAGCGGGCACGCCCGTGCCGTTGCTCGTGCCGCTCGGCGGCCGGTTCGAGCCGGAGGCGGCACTGGACGGGGTCGGCGGGCTGCTGGTGTGCGGTGGGCTGACGCCCGCGTACCAGGAGGCACTCGGGGACTGTCTGGAACGGCTGCCGGCGCTGCTCGCGGGGCGTGGGATGCCGTACGCCGGGTTCTCCGCGGGCGCCGCCGTCGCCGCGCGGCGGGCCGTGGTCGGCGGGTGGCTGGCGGACGGGACGCCGGTGTGCCCGGAGGAGACCGGTGAGGATCTGGCGGAGGTCGAGGTACGGGCGGGGCTCGGGCTGGTGCCGTTCGCGGTGGACGTCCACGCCGCCCAGTGGGGGACGCTCGCGCGGCTGATCGCGGTCGTCGGGCGGGGCGCGGCGCCGTACGGGGTCGCCGTGGACGAGAACACCCTGCTCCACGTGGTGGGTGGCGAGGTCAGGGTGGCGGGGCTGGGCCGCGCCCATGTCGTACGGCCGGGCGGGGACGCGGGTGTGCTCGTGCGGGCCTACTCCGCGGGAGAGGGGTTTTCGATCGATCGGACGAGTGGTTCCGATGTGGCTCAGTGGTCATAGGCGGTCAGTGACCTGGTGATGGGTGCGCCGGACGGTGCGGTCGAGAGGGTGTCCGACCCGGTTGTCACAACCCGATGCCGGACACCCTCCCTGCGTCCGTGAACCGCAACCGGAACTACTCGTCCAGCGGTCGCCGGCCCCGATGCCGCCGCGGCCGCGGCGCACGCCGGCTCTCAGATCGTCGCCGTGTCGATCACGAAGCGGTAGCGGACGTCGCTGGACAGCACCCGCTCGTACGCCTCGTTGATCTCCCCGGCGCCGATCAGTTCGATCTCGGCGCCCAGGCCGTGCGCGGCGCAGAAGTCCAGCATCTCCTGGGTCTCGGCGATGCCGCCGATGCCGGAGCTGCTCAGGCTGCGGCGGTGGCCGAAGAGGGACTGCAGGACGATCTGCACGGGCTCCTCCGGGATGCCCACGTTGACCATCGCGCCGTCGGTGCGCAGCAGGGACAGGTAGGCGGCGAAGTCCAGCGGGGCCGAGACGGTGTTCAGGATCAGGTCGAAGGTGCCGGCCAGCTCCTCGAAGGTCTTCGGGTCGCTGGTGGCGTGGTAGTGGGTGGCACCCAGCTTCAGGCCGTCGTCCTTCTTGCGCAGGGACTGGGACAGCACGGTGACCTCGGCGCCGAGGGCGGCCGCGATCTTCACGCCCATGTGGCCCAGGCCGCCGAGACCGACGACCGCGACCTTCTTGCCGGGGCCGGCGTTCCAGTGCCTGAGCGGCGAGTAGGTGGTGATGCCGGCGCACAGCAGCGGGGCCGCCACGTCCAGGGAGAGACCGTCCGGGATGCGGACGACGTAGTTCTCGTCGACGACGATCTTCTGCGAGTAGCCGCCGTAGGTGGGCTGACCGTCCTTGCCGGTGCCGTTGTAGGTCCAGGTCGGGCCGCCGCCCGTGCAGTACTGCTCCAGGCCGGCCCGGCAGTTGTCGCACGCGCGGCAGGAGTCGACCATGCAGCCGACGCCCACCCGGTCACCCACGGCGAACCGCGTCACACCGGGGCCGACCTCGGAGACGACACCCGCGATCTCGTGGCCGGGGACCATCGGAAAGGTGCCGGGGCGCCAGCCGTCCCGGACCTGGTGGATGTCGGAGTGGCAGATACCGGCGAACTTGATGTCGATCAGGACGTCGAACTCGCCGACCGCGCGCCGCTCGATGGTGGTCCGCTCCAGCGGAGCCTTGGCGGCGGGCGCGGCGTACGCAGCAACAGTGGTCATGCCGGGGTTCTCCTAGCAAGGGGGCGTCGTGCCCGGCTGCCTTCCGCCGGGGCACGCTTCCAGCCTGCCGCACGCCCCACCGCTCTCCCAGGTCACGGCTTTGCGTACGACTGCCGTGCCTACCACTGACGGGGTCAGGATGCTGTGCGTACGACCAGGAATACTGGACGTATGGAACGCAGGGACTCGGAGCCGGAGGCGGCCACCGCACGGCACTCGCTGGACCGGCGCGCGGAACTGAGCGAGTTCCTGCGCAGCCGGCGGGCCCGGCTGAAGCCGGAGGACGTGGGGCTGCCGGACTTCGGACGGCACCGGCGGGTGCCGGGGCTGCGCCGCGAGGAGCTGGCACAGCTGGCCGGGGTGTCGGTGGCGTACTACACCCGGCTGGAACAGGGCAACGGACGGAACGTCTCGGCGGAGGTCCTGGACTCGATCGCCCGGGCGCTCAGGCTGTCGGACGCCGAGCACGCGCATCTGACGCACCTGGCCAAGCCCAAGTCGCACAAGAAGAAGCCGGCGGCGCGCCAGCAGCAGGTCCGCGTCGCGCTGCGGCAGCTGCTGGACACGATGGACGGCGTACCGGCGTACGTCGTCGGGCGCCGCTCGGAGATCCTCGCCTGGAACCGGATGGCGGCGGCCCTCTTCGGTGACTGGGCGGAACTGCCGGCGGCGGAGCGGAACTGGGCGCGTCTGACGTTCCTGCGCCCGGACTACCGCGAGCTGTTCGTCGACTGGGAGCAGAAGGCGATCGACATCGTCTGCGCCCTGCGCATGGACGCGGGCTGCCACCCGGACGACCCGAGGCTGTCCGCGCTCGTGGGTGAACTCTCGGTCAAGAGCGAGGAGTTCCGCCGGCTGTGGGCGACGCACGACGTCAAGGAGAAGAGCCACGGCATCAAGCGGATGCGCCATCCGCTGGTGGGCGACCTCTGCCTGCACTTCGAGTCCTTCCGCCTGACGGACGACTCGGAGCAGTCCCTGATCACGTACCACGCCGAGCCCGGCTCCCCGTCCGCCGACTCCCTGCGCCTCCTGGCCAGCTGGGGCACGGACGCGGCCCGCGCGGTGCCGTCGGCGTAGGCCCCCGTACGACGAAGGGGCACCCGGAGCCGTGCTCCGGGTGCCCCTCGCTCGTTCAGCGGGCGCTACGGCTCACTTGCCGAAGTAAGCGTCGTAGATCGTGATCTCGGACGTGTTGCCCTTCCTGTCGGTGATCTCGGAGCGGAAGGAGACGGACCTGCCCTTCGCCGGGTTCTTCACGGTGATCCTGCCGCCCCGGACGTCGACCTTGGTGAAGGTCCTGCCGTCGTAGGAGACGTACACCGCGAGGGACTTCAGGTTGCGGCCCGCGGCCGCGCCCTCGACGGTGACCGGGAAGGTGACCGTCCTCCCGGCCGCGACACAGCTGTCCAGGCCGGTCGTGGCGCCGTAGTGCAGGACGGAGGCCGGGAGCTGGACGGCGGTGCCGGAGACATTCCCGGAGCGGAAGGTCCAGGTCGCGTCGATCCGCGAGGAGGCCCGGGAGACCTTCGCCGAGCGCTTGACCGAGGTGGTCAGCCTGTACGCGGCCTCGCCGGCCGGGACCTTGAAGGTCTCGTCACCGAACAGCGGGTCGGCGTTGGAGCCGACCTCGGTGCCGTCGCGGTACAGGGTCGTGTTCACCGAGGTGAACTCCGAGTACCCGGCGTGCCGGGCGGAGTCGGCGAACAGCGGCAGCGAGCCGTAGATCTCGTTGCCGGTGCGGAACAGCCCGAGGTCCTTGTTGACGTACGGGCCGAAGACCGCGGTGTCGACCGTCCTCGTGTAGCTGTGGCCGGCCCTGAAGGAGGACTGGCCGAGCGTGTAGCCCGCGTCCTGGATCGGGAAGCCGTCCTGGTCGCGTCCGCCGTACTGGCTGAAGGTCAGGTCCCACAGGACCCCGCCGCCCGCGGACAGGTGCAGGGTGCGGGTGCCGGGCAGCTTCTGCGGGAGGTCGACGGAGGAGGCGCCGGAGCTGCCGGGCAGCCAGCCGGTGGCGCTGATCGAACCGGTCTTGCCGCTCGCGGCGGCACCGAGCCGGGCCTTGACGGTGGCCAGCTCGCTCGCCTTCCAGTGCTTGGTGTAGCCGGTGGCGAGCTGCTTGACCGGGCCGCCGGAGGTGACGTCGTACTCCTCGCCCGCGCCCTTGGTCCAGTGGCCGTCCCACTGCTGGAACAACTGGCCGTCGGGCAGCGGCGGGCCCAGGTGGGCGGCGCGGAAGTTCTTGTACGAGTCCAGGAACCAGCTGTAGCTGAACTCGCCGGCACCTGTCGTGACGTCGTACTCCGGCGCGGCGAACTCCGGCTTCGCGCCCGAGGCGGGGACGGTGATGTCCACCGGCCTGGCCCGGCGCGCGTCGATCGTGACGGTCTGCTTCTTGGCGACGGTCAGCTTCGGCTGGGCGATCCAGTCGGTGCCCTTGGTGCCGTTCTTGTCCACGAACACGGCGGAGTTGAGGATGTACGTGCCCTTCGGCAGGCGCACCTTCACCGTGCCGGACGGGTCGTACGGGCTCACCTCCGTGCCGTTCGCGAGTCCGGCGACACCGTTGAGGTCGGCGTTGTAGTACGTGCCCGGCTTGCCGTCACGGCCGATGACCTTCAGCGTGATGTCGTACGACTCCACCTCGCGCTGCACCGCGGCGGCCGTGCGGACGCTCTGGCCGGCGCCGGTCGCGGTCACGTACGCGGAGTAGGCGCCGTCGAGGGAGCCGCCCAGCCTGGTGTCGGCGGTGAGGCCGACGGAGGCCCTGCCGTGCGCCGGAACCGTCAGCCTGGTCGCGCCGAGCCTGAAGAAGCCCGACGGGGCCGCGTGGCCCTTGGGGTCGAGGGCGGTGCTGCTCAGGGTGAGCGTGACGGCCTTGTCGCCGAGGTTGCGGTAGGTCACCTTCCTGGTGACCGGCTTGTCGTCGGTGTGCGGCCACTGCTGCAGCCCGAAGTTCACCGAGACCGGGTCGGCGATCACGGTCTGCCGGTAGGCCCTGTCCACCGCGATACGGCCCGAACCCTGCTGGTACGGCGTGTAGGCGCCGCCCTTGGCGGAGCCGGTCAGTGCGCCCTTCAGCTCGGCGTAGCCCCAGTCGGGGTGCTCCTGCTTCAGGATCGCGGCGGCGCCCGCGACGTGCGGGGTGGCCATCGAGGTGCCGGAGATGGTCAGGTAGCCCTCGGGCTTCTCGCCGACCTCCTGGTCGATGACGCTGCCCTTGGCCGCGGCGGCGGTGATGTCCACGCCGGGCGCGGTGACGTCGGGCTTGATGGCGTAGTCGCCGAGGCGCGGGCCGGTGGAGGAGAAGTCGGCGAGCTTGTCCTTCTTGTCGACGGCGCCGACGGTGAGCGCGGCGTCCGCGCTGCCCGGCGAACCGATGGAGTGCGGGCCGTCGTTGCCCGCGGCGATCGCGAACAGGATGCCCTTGGTGGCGGACAGCTTGTCGACCTCGGCCTCGAGCGGGTCGATGCCGGGGCTGTCGTAGCCGCCGAGGCTGAGGTTGACGACGGAGGCGCCCTGCTGGGCCGCCCACTCCATGCCGGCGAGGATGCCGGAGTCGTCACCGGAGCCGGTGTCGTCCAGGACCTTGCCGTTGAGGATCCTGGCGTCCGGGGCGACTCCCCTGTACTTGCCGCCCGACTTGGCGCCGGTGCCCGCCACGATCGAGGCGACGTGGGTGCCGTGCCCGTAGTGGTCGGTGGCGTCGGCGGCGCCGGAGAAGTTCCTGGACGCGATCACCTGGTCCTTGAGGTCCGGGTGGCCGGTGTCCACACCGGTGTCCAGGACGGCGACCTTCACGCCCTTGCCGGTGTAGCCGGCCTTCCAGGCGACCGGGGCGCCGATCTGCGGCACGGACTTGTCGAGGGAGGCCTGGCGGACGCCGTCGAGCCAGACGTGCGCGATGCCGGAGGCGGTGTCGTCCCCGTCGGTGACGGCGTGCCACAGCCCGGCGGTGTCGTCGGCCGGCGTCTGTACGGCGTCGGCGTCGAGGGCCGCCAGGCTGTGCCGCAGACGGCCGGCCTCCCGGACGTCCGCCTTGGCGGTCCGGGCGGAGCCGTTGTAGCCGACGATGACCTTCAGGCCGTTCTTCTGGGCCCGGCGGGTGGCGGCCTTGGTCAACTCGGTGACGTCGAACAGGCGCTGGTCCAGCTTGCCGGAGGCGACCAGGTGGGCCGCGTCGACCGGGACGACCAGCGTGTGGCCGTCGGTCCTGCGGACCTGGACGGGTATGTGCTCGCGGCCCTTGGCCCGCTGCAGGCCGACGATGCGGCCCTTGGCGTCGAGGACGACACGGTCACCGGTGATGAGGGTGACATGGGTCTTCGCGGAGAGCGCGGAGGCGACGGCCGGGATGCGCTCCGCGGGCTTCGCCGACGCCGGGCTGGTCATACCCGCTGCGAGGGCGACGACTGCGGCCGTGCCCACACCGGCCGCAGCAGCTCTTTTCACTTGTCTGCGCAAGTTCTCCCCCTGGAGATGGAGTACCGGGCGAATTCCCCGTTCGCCCGGCCGGGGGGGTGTCGTGGGTGAGAACGTCAACCCCCCGGGGTCACGCAGAGTATGCCGGGGGGTGATCAGACGGCTCAATAGACAAAAGGACGGTAAGAAATGATGAAGGAGAACTGTTACGCCGCGTCCTGATCGCCGTTACACAACTGCCGGATCAGGCACCGGCGTTCTCCCTCACCGTGATCTTTCCCTTACGGATGGTGGCCGGCCGCGGGGCCTTCTTCGCGATCGCGGAGTCGTGGGTGACCATGACGAAGGTCAACCCGTGCTGGAAACGACGGTGCCGCCCCTGGGGGCGGCACCGGGAAGCTGCCAACGGGGTGTCAGACCGCCGAACCGGCCTTCCACTGGGCCCAGTCCATGTTCCAGCCGTTGAGGCCGTTGTCCGGGGAGACCGTCTTGTCGCCGGTGTTCTGGACGACGACCACGTCACCGATCAGGGAGTGGCCGTAGAACCAGGCGGCCGGAGTGTTCGGGTCGCCGGCGCCCTTGACGTCCTGCAGACCGACACAGCCGTGGCTGGTGTTGACGCTGCCGAAGACGGACGGCGCACCCCAGTAGTTGCCGTGGATGAAGGTGCCCGAGCTGGTCAGGCGCATCGCGTGCGGCACGTCCTTGATGTCGTACTCGCCCTTGCCGTCGGAGTCCTTGAAGCCGACCGTCGCGCCGTTCATCCGGGTCTGGGTGAACTTCTCGGAGATCACCATCTGCCCCTCGTACGTGGTGTGCTCGGGGGAGCCGGCGGAGATCGGGATGGTCTTGACGACCTTGCCGTCCTGCGTGACCTTCATCTGCTTGGTCTTCGCGTCGACGTAGGAGACCTGGTTGCGGCCGATGTGGAAGGTGACTGTCTTCTGCTGGACGCCGTGGACACCGGGCGCGCCCTCGACGCCGTCGAGCGCCATCTTGAGGGTGACGGTGGAGCCTTCCTTCCAGTACTGCTCCGGGCGGCAGTCCATGCGGTTGGCGTTGAACCAGTGGCAGGCGACCTCCTGGCCGCTGCTGGAGCTGACCGTGATGCCCTTCTGCACGGCCGCCTTGTTCGTGATCGCCTTGTCGAAGTTGATCGAGACCGGCATGCCGACACCGACCGTGGAGCCGTTGTCCGGGGTGTAGGTGCCGATGAAGCTGTTGGCCGGCGAGACCGTGGTGAAGGAGGCGTTCTCGTGGGCTATGCGGCCCTGGGAGTCCTTGGCCTCCGCGGCGATCTTGTAGGTGGTGGAGCGCTGCAACTGGGTGCTGGGCTTCCAGCTCAGCTTGTCGGCGGAGAGCTGACCGGGGACGGCCGTGCCGCTCTCGGTGGTCATGGTGACGCCGGTGAGCGTGCCCTTGCTGACGGTGACGGTGCCGGAGTTGTTGATCGACGCGTTGTCGGAGCCGTCCTTCGGCGTGATGGCGATCTGCGCCTGCGAGGACTTCTTCGCCGCCGCCGCGTCGGCCTGGGCCTGGGAGGAGCCGCCCTTGTCGGACGACTTGGAGCTGCCGCCGCCGGAACAGGCCGTGAGGGCCAGGACACCACCGAGCAGTGCGGACGCGGCCATCAGGCCCTTGCGCCGCTTACTGTCCGTCATCACACGCTTCTCCATCGTTGCCGAGTCGCCAGAAACCCCAAAAGCCCCCGCAAGAACCTTCAACGCTACGGCCGTACCGCCCCGTTCCGGATCCCGTGGATCTGTGGGGCACACCACGTCCACGGTGCGCGGGTGGTGCGGGAGTCGGTCCGTGCGTCCCCTGAGACGACGAAACCCCGGACGGCGGTTGCCGTCCGGGGTCATGGGTGCCCCGTGACGCTCAGCCGATGCCGTCCTCTTCTTCGTCGTCCGCCCCATCATCCTCATCCAGGTCCCAGTCCGGCGAGTCCGGGTCGTAGTCGATCCGCTCACTCGACCAGGACGCCTGCTGGAGCTCCACCCCGGGCACCTCGCTGACCAGGTCGAACGGATCCACGAGATAGGCCAGGGCCTCCGCGGTGTCTTCGGTCACAGCTCCCTCGGCCTGGGCCCGCTCCGCCGCCGGCAGCTCCGCGTCGGCGGCGAGCCGGCGCAGCGCGGCCTTGCTCACCTCGTCCTCGTCCTGCACCTCGAGGACGATCTCCACACGAAGTCGTACATACCGTGATGTCTCTTCAGGGTTCATGGCGGGAGCGTACGGCCGAAACCTCCCGTGACTTTCCTGTGACCCGCAACTTTCACTAACATCGCTGCCCACGGCCAATTCGCCAGCGTCACAAGGGGATCGATATTCCGTGTCATCCGCTCGCCGTCCGCTGCTGACCGCCACCGCCGCGGGCACTCTGTTGTGCGCGCTGTGGTTCGTCCCGTCCGCGAACGCCTCGCAGGACTCCTCGGCGGACACCACGGCGAGAGCGAGCGCGGAAACCTCCGCCGCGCATCTGACCCAGCAGGCCAGGGCGGTGTCACAGGCGACCGCCGAGACCGCCCGGGAAGCGGCGGACGACACCGAACTCGCCGACACCGGAAGCATCGACACCACGCCGTACGTCGTCGGCGGCACCCTCTTCCTCGGTGTGGGCGCCGGCTTCGTGGTGTATTCGGTGCGCCGCGAACGCATGGGGTTTTAGTCTCCCTTGAGGGCGCCCTGTCTCGCCGGTGGCCCTCAAGGCCCAGCAGGCCGAGCTGAAGTGACGTGGGAACACGAGGGGCCCTGCACACGGCAGGGCCCCTCTCCGCGTGCGGAGACGTTACTGCAGCGGGCCGGTGACCGACTCCACCGCGGCCACGAGCCGGCCCTCGCGCACGAACGCGTCGGCGGCGGCCAGGTCGGGCGCCAGGAACCGGTCCGGGCCCGGGCCCTGCACACCGGCGGCGCGCACGGCCTCGATCACGGCCTGGGAGGCGGGCGCCGGGGCGAGGCCCTCGCGCAACTCGATGGCCCGGGTGGCCGCGTACAGCTCGACGGCGATGATCCGGGTGAGGTTGCCGACGGCGGTGCGCAGCTTGCGCGCGGCCGACCAGCCCATGGACACGTGGTCCTCCTGCATGGCGGAGGACGGGATGGAGTCCGCGGAGGCGGGCACGGCGAGCCGCTTCAACTCGCTGACCAGCGCGGCCTGCGTGTACTGGGCGATCATCAGCCCGGAGTCGACACCCGCGTCGTCGGCGAGGAACGGCGGCAGACCGTGGCTGCGGTTCTTGTCCAGCAGCCGGTCGGTGCGGCGCTCGGCGATGGAGCCGAGGTCGGCCGCCGCGATGGCGAGGAAGTCCAGGACGTAGGCCACGGGCGCGCCGTGGAAGTTGCCGTTGGACTCCACGCGGCCGTCGGGCAGCACGACCGGGTTGTCGACGGCGGAGGCCAGCTCGCGCTCGGCGACCAGCCGGGCGTGCGCCATGGTGTCGCGCCCGGCGCCGGCGACCTGCGGGGCGCAGCGCACGGAGTAGGCGTCCTGGACACGCGGGGCGTCGTCCTGGTGGTGCCCGGTGAGCTGCGAACCCTTCAGCACGGCCAGCATGTTGGCGGCGCTGGCACCCTGGCCCGGATGCGGCCGGATGGCGTGCAGCTCCGGCGCGAGCACCTTGTCCGTGCCGAGCAGCGCCTCCAGGCTGAGGGCGGCGGTGACATCGGCGGACTTGTAGAGGGTGTCGAGGTCGGCGAGGGCCATGATCAGCATGCCGAGCATGCCGTCGGTGCCGTTGAGGAGGGCGAGGCCCTCCTTCTCGCGCAGCTCGACCGGCTTGATCCCGTGCTCGGCGAGCAGCTCACCGGCGGGCCGTACGACCCCGTCGGGCCCTTCCGCGTCCCCCTCGCCCATGAGGGCCAGGGCGCAGTGGGACAGCGGGGCCAGGTCGCCGGAGCAGCCGAGGGAGCCGTACTCGTGCACGACCGGGGTGATCCCGGCGTTGAGGACATCCGCCATGGTCTGCGCGACCTCGGGCCGGACGCCGGTGTGCCCGGAGCAGACGGTCTTCAGGCGCAGGAACATCAGGGCCCGTACGACCTCGCGCTCCACCCGCGGGCCCATGCCGGCCGCGTGCGAGCGGACGATGTTGCGCTGCAGCTGGGCGCGCAGTTCCTGGCTGATGTGCCGGGTCGCCAGCGCGCCGAAACCGGTCGAGACGCCGTAGACCGGGTCCGGCTTGGCCGCCAGCGCGTCCACGATCTCGCGGGCCGCGGCGAGGGCCGCCACCGCTTCGGCCGACAGCTCGACGCGGGCACCGCCGCGCGCCACGGCGAGCACGTCGGACGCCGTGACACCCGACGTCCCCACCACCACAGTGTGCATATCCATATTCAGGAGCGTACGCATTGAATGCAGAGATGTCACTAGTGGAGTACGGGAGCGACCCTTACCGGTTCGTGTGGGCTTCGCCTCACGGCCGGCGCCCACGGAACCGGCGCCGCTCGGCGGGCGCCACGTGCGGCGGCTCGTCGGCCAGCCGGACGACCGGATCGTCCGGACCCTCCCGCCCCGCCACCACCGGCCGGTCGGCGCGCAGGGCCTTGGCACGGTACTGGGCGGCGTCGGCGAGCCGGAACAGCCGCCGCGCGTCCCGCACCTCACCGATCGGATCCTCGGTCGAGGCGACCCCGCACGCCACGCCTTCGCCGAGCTCCAACTCCCCTGCCCTGCGGCACAGTTCATCGGCGGCCTTGACGACGTCGTCGGCGGGCGGCCCCACGGCCAGCAGACAGAACTCGTCCCCGCCGAGCCGCGCGACCAGCGCGCCCCGCACCATGGCGCCGCACAGCGACAGCACCGAACCGAAGCGCTCCAGGAGCCGGTCGCCGACGGCGTGCCCGAGGGTGTCGTTCACCCGTTTCAGCCCGTTGAGATCGCAGACGACCAGGCTGACGGCCACACCCTGCGTACGGTGCCGCTCGACCGCCTCCTCCAGGCGTACGTCGACGGCCCGGCGGTTGGCGAGTCCGGTGAGGGCGTCGGTGTACGCGAGCCGGCGGGCCTCCTCCAGCCGCTCGGTCTGCGCGAGCCCGGCGGCGACGACGGCGGCCAGCACGGTCGCGAAGTCGGCGTCGGCGCGGTCGAACACGGGGGCGTCGACGGCGCGGGCGACGTACAACTCGCCCCAGGCCCTGCCGTGCAGCAGGACCGGGGCGACGACGCAGCACCCCCGGCCGCGGCGGCGCAGCGCGGCGACCCGCTGATGGAAGTAGCCGGGGGTGCCGGCGGCGGTCCCCTCGGCGGTCTCCACCCACGCGTTCGGTCCGCCCCCGCCGGCCCACCGCTCGTGCAGGAACTCGGTGATCTCCGGGAACTGGTGCACCGGGTAGGCCTCGGACTCGGGGAACTCCTCCTCGTCCGGACGCCTGTCCCCCACGTTCACGAGGACGCGCAGGCGGCCCAGCTCCCGCTCCCACACCGACAGCGCGGCGAAGCTGCCGTCCAGCGCCCGGCAGGCGCCGAGCGCGGCGGCCCGCCATGCCCCTGCCGGGGTGTGCGCGGCTGCCATGCCCTGTGCCAGCGCCACGACTGCGGCCAGCCGCCTGTCCTCGCCCATTACTCCAGGTTAGGTAGGATTTGGGGGAATCGGGACATTGGCGGGGCGAACAGGTGGAGGGGGACCGTGCGGCTACGGGCCCGGGGCTGCGGGACCGTTGCCGGGTGCGGGTCCGCGGTGGCTGGTCGCACCCACGCGGCGGAGCCGTGTATCAGCACAGGGCGCCCATGAGGCGCAGGGCCGCCTACTCCCCCGGCCACTCCGGCTTGCGCTTCTCGTTGAAGGCCGCCACGCCCTCCGCACGGTCCCCCGAGAAGGCCACCGAACGCCACGCCGCGTCCTCGACCTCCAGGCCCGCCCGCAGATCCAGGCCATGCCCCAGCCGCAGTGCCCGCTTGGCGGCCCGCAGCCCGACCGGAGAGTTGCCGGCGATGGTGGCGGCCAGCGCCAGCGCCTCCTCGCGGTCGCGACCCTCGGCCACCACCCGGTCGACCAGCCCCAGCTCGGCCGCCTCCGCCGCCTCCACCCGCCGCGCGGAGAAGATCAGCTCGGCCGCCCGCGCCGCGCCGATGCGCCGCGGCAGCAGCTGGGTACCGCCGCCCCCGGGAATCACGCCCACGGACACCTCCGGCAGCCCCACCACCGCCGTACCGTCCGCCACGATCAGGTCGCAGGACAGGGCCAGTTCGAAACCTCCGCCCAGCGCGAAGCCGTGCACCGCCGCGATCGTCGGCATCGGCAGCTCCAGTACCCCGGTGTACGCACCGCGCGTCACCGGCCGCTGCCGCAGCAGGTCGGCGTCGCTGAAGGAGTTCCGCTCCTTCAGGTCCGCTCCGACGCAGAACGCCCGCTCGTGGGACGAGGTCAGGACCACCACGCGCGCGTCCCGGTCGCCGGCCAGCGCCGTGCACGCGGCGGAGAGGGAGCGGGCCATCTGTGTCGAGACGGCGTTCATGGCCTTGGGCCGGTCCATGACCAGCTCCGCGACATGCCCGTGCCGCCGCACCAGCACGAACTCCC
The DNA here is from genome assembly GCF_042891825.1 of Streptomyces sp. NPDC001852. Taxonomy (NCBI): domain Bacteria; kingdom Bacillati; phylum Actinomycetota; class Actinomycetes; order Kitasatosporales; family Streptomycetaceae; genus Streptomyces; species Streptomyces sp. NPDC001852. Next base: position 961 of record NZ_JBIATN010000024.1, on the reverse strand, counting down.
CGAACCGCTCCTCGCTCATGACATCCTCCGGCTCACGTGTTAACGCGGGTTAACGCACTGCTCGGCCCGATCATCGCAGCCGTACCCGATCGCAGGAAAGTCCAGGGGGCTACGCCCGTTCGAGTGACATCCCGGCCGTCTCACCCCACATCGCCCACAGGAGCGCATAGCGTGCGTCCGCCACGGCGCGCCCGGGGCGCGGCCGGGAGGGGAACCGGGGAGGGGAACCATGGCACCGACACCTGCACAGGCCCGTACGGACGACGGGGACGAAGGGCCCGTACGGCGCGGGCGGCACCGCAAACCGCGCCCCCGCAAGGTGCTGCTCGCCGCCGGCGGTCTCGCCCTGGCCGCGGGTGTGCTCAGCCTGGTCCGGGTCTCGGCCGAGTCCGGCGCCGGCGCCCCGGGCACGGCAGAGGCCGAGCCCCGCGTCGGCGCGGGCGACGGCGCCACGGACCATGCGGCGAACACCGCCGCCACGGCCACCCCGCTGCCCTCGGCGACCTCCGTCATGGGCGGCAGAAGCCTCGCACCGACCCCCACGGCCACACCCACCGGCCCGGCCACGTCCGGGGCACCGGCGCGGGGCACCGCCGTACCGAGCGCGACCGGCCTCCCGACCGCCACGTCCGCCACCCCGGGCACCACACCCCATCCCTCGGCGACGACGTCCGCGCCGCGCCCGGCCCCGACCACCGCCGAGCCGGCCCCGACCACACCGGCGCCCACCCACGGCACCCCCGCCCCGGGCCCGGGCGGGCTGTGCGTACCGGTGCTGGGCCTGTGCGTGGACGCGGCCACCGGTCACTAGGGCCTGTCTGACAATTCGCGTCGTCGCCCGAAGGGCGGCCGCGCGGCGTCAGGTACGTGCTCTGGGGGTCCCCCCGGCCGAAGGCTGGGGGAGTGCCGGCCCCAGACCCTCGTACTGGACGTACTTGGGTCTGGGGCCGGTGCGGCGAGA